>JACAEO010000027.1 GCA_013388805.1 Chloroflexota bacterium | reverse complement strand
TCGGAAATGGTATTACTCCTCGCTCCGCTCCTGGATGACGTAGAGCAACTCCAGCAGCACATTCTTCACACTCTCGCGGTCCGAAGCGACACAGGGCAGCACCTTGACGTGGGGCGGCTTGCGCAGCGCCAGCCGCAACTCCTCGGGGCTCCAGGCGTTGGGCCGATCCTGCTTGTTGGCGGCGATCACATACGCCGTATCACGGTACGAGATAAAGAAATCGATGATCCGGTTCGTCTCGCGGAAGGTCTCGGGGCGCGTGCTATCGACCAGGATCACCAGGCCGAGCATGCCCTCGGAGAGGATCTCCCACATAAAATCGAAGCGCTTCTGCCCGGGCGTGCCAAAGAGATGCAGCACCAGGTCATTGCCGATCGCGATACGACCGAAGTCCATCGCAACCGTCGTCTCCTTCTTGATCATTCGGGTATCATCGGTCGCGCGACGCTCGGTCGAGACCACCTCGATCTCACTGATCGACCGGATGAACTCGGTCTTCCCGGCATTGACCGCCCCGCTGATCACCATCTTTACAGTCTGCACGCCAGCCCTCCGCTACGCTGCTGTGCCCTGGATGAAGCACACATCGTGTGTTATAAGCCCTTGATGCGATTGATGATGCGGTTCACCAGGCTCCGCTTGAGCCGGGGCTGCTCGATGGCCCCGCTGCGCTCAAGCGGTAGCGGCCTCGCTCGTTTTGCCACCTCAACCAGGCCTGCGGTCAGAAAGCCATAGACGATCCGGCAGACATCGAACTCGCTCAGGCTCGTCTTCTGCGCGATCTCGGCCAGACTATCGCGGCCATTGATCCGGGCGAAGACCCGCCACTCCTCAGCCGACAGCTTCACGCCGCGCACCCGCACGCCCGGCTGATCGAGAAAGCGCACCACCAGATCGGTCGACGGGATGCGGTCCCGGATTCGCCCCCACTCATCAATCCGGCGCACACCCTCCATAATCAGGTGATCCACCGAGATCGGCGACGGAATGGTCGGCGCGGCCGGGTCAGGGCGCTGGTTCTGCTCGAAGCGAAACTCGCCCTCGGGCCAGCCGAACAGTCCGTAGACCGCCTCCTCACTGAAGTTCTGCAGGGTCCCCTGCAGTTGCTCGCGGGGCGCCAGGTTTTCGGCCAGGATCACCTCGGTCAGCGTCGCGCCATTGCCGCGCATCGCCAGGCTGGCTCGCGCCCGGGCGAGCTGGCTGTCGCTGAGCAAGCCCAGCCGCACCAGCAGGTCGGGCTGCTGATCCTCAGGGCGGCGCACGGCCATCACCAGCTTGCCCTTCTCGAAGAAGAGCAGCGCCGTCTCCTGACCGTGCGACAGGTACAGCCCACCGGTCTTATCGCCGCGATCCACCAGGTAGAGAAAATCGGAGAGACCGAAGTCGCGGATATTGCCTACGAGGGCCATAGCACTGCCTCCGAGGGCGCAACGCGGGGTAGCGGCGGGCAGGCACAGCAAGCGAGCGCACCGCACCGACGCTCCTGCCGCATCGCGCAGCTCATGCGCTGACGGCGAGGGCCTGATTGGGCGCCTCCGCCGGGGCTGCTGCGACGCCGTCTGCCTCCAGGACGGGGACGAGGGCGGCGATGGCCGTCGCGATCATCGTATCGTCGGGCTCACGCGTGGTCAGATGCTGGGTCGCCAGGGCCGGGTCGAGCAGCCGTCGCACCCAGGGCCGATGGTAGTGCGCCGCGGCAAGGCGCATCACCTCGAACGCCACGGCGGCCACGACCGGGATCAGCACGATCCGCGCGCCGATGCGCTGCCAGAGCGGCAGGCCACTCACCGCAAGGAAGATCACGAAGCCGATCAGGGCTGCGATCACCAGGAAACTGGTGCCACAGCGCGGATGGATGCGCGAGAACTGGCGCACCGACTCGACGGTGAGCGGCGCGCCGGCCTCATAGGCGTTGATCGCCTTGTGCTCAGCGCCGTGGTAGCCAAAGACGCGCTGGATGTCGCGCAGGCGACTGATCGCGTAGATGTAGGCCACCACCAGGCTCAGATTGAGCACGCCTTCGATCAGTTCGCGGACCAGCAACGGTGCGCCGCGCTGCGCAGCATAGTTGGCCACCAGCGAGGGCAGCAGTACGAAGATGCCGAGCGCGATCGCCAGCGCCACGACCACGATGCCCACCTGCAGCACCGGGTGCAACTCCTCGTCGCCATCACCCACCGCCACCGTGGCCGAGAAGTCAAGCGCCTGCTTGCCGATACTGAGCGCCTCGCGTAGCCCGACCAGGCCGCGGATCACTGGCAGCCTGGCCCATGCCGGCCCGCCTGGCCCGGCCAGCGCAATATGCTTGAAAGCCAGCGCGCCGTCAGGGCCGCGCACCGCGACCGTTGCCTGGCGACGCCCCCGCATCATCACACCTTCGAGCACTGCCTGCCCACCATACGAGAAGCGCTGTGCGTCCATGAGCCCCTGTGGTATGTGCCTATCCAGTATGCCTGCAGAACTGAGGCTGCCACCAGCCTGTGCTCCGGCTGCGACAGCCTGCCATCGATCATGATACCACGCGCTGCGCTACCCCGGCATAGCGTACCAACCCGACGTCGCCCTGATGCTCCACGACGGCCACGCGCCGCCAGTACGTACGACCTGCGTAGGAGTATAGCAGAGCCGGATTACGACGGCGTAGCCCGGGCGCCTACGACTCGCTATCGAAACGCTGGGGCGCGTCCCGCCGGGCGAGCGTGGTGGCGGCGGCGGCCACCCCGGTGACCAGGCTGGAGACGCGGATGATCGGCGACACCACCCGCTCGGCGACGAAGTTGGTCGTGCCCGCCACCGTCCCGGCTGTATCCTTCGCATTGCCAGCCAGGGTCTTCGTGCTTTCCAGCACTTCATTCATCTTCGCCATTGCTTCGTCGAGCTTGGGCAACACGCTGCCACGGGCCAGCTTATCGACGCGGTTCATCACGTAGAGCAACGCGAAGATCACGGCAATCGACAGGACGGTGCTGATGAGCGTGAAGAAGCCAAGGACAATAATGAAAATATCCCGGATCGCTTCGCGAACTCCGGGTGGGGCGAGGAACAGGCCGACGATAGCGGCGATCAGCAGCAGGAGCAGCACACCGAGGCCGATCCCGATCCATCTGAACACAGCAGCCCTCCGCTCCCAGGGGCAACGTGGCCCCCTATCGTCTGTACGGCTTCACAATGCGCTATACAGGGTGGATAACGCGGGCGATTATATCACACTCGTAGCCGGGAGACAACGATCAGCAGGATCCAGGCCAGCAGCACGGCCTCCAGCACCGGCACACCGGCGGGCTGCGGTAGGGCCAGCGGCAGGTGCAGGCGGAGCCCATAGGCCAGCAGACAGCCGACGCAGGCGGTCAGCCAGAAGATCGGCAACTGGCGCCAGCGGCGTCCGAGCAGCACGTGGGCCAGCGCCGCACAGGCGGTGGCGAGCAGCAGGAGGAGCAGGGTGGCAGGAGCAAGACCCGACATCGGTGTTCCCTGAATCAGACGTGAGGAGCCAGTGCGGCCTCGCGCACGATCCGCCCACCGCCGATCACCCGCTCACCGGCGTAGAGCACCGCGGCCTGCCCCGGCGTGATCGCGCCCAGGGGCGCCAGCAGCCGCACCGCCAGCCTGCCGCCCGCCAGGGGCGTTACCTCCGCGGGCGCCGGGTCGGCGTGGGCTCGCACCTGCACCGTGCAGCTGAACGGTTCCACTGGCCAGCCACCGTCCACCATACTCACCCGGTCGACGGTAAGCCGGTCGCGCAGGATGGCCTCGCGCGGGCCGACAACCAGGGCGTTGCGGCCCAGGTCCAGGTCAACCACATACAGTGGCTGGCCGCCACCCAGCCCCAGCCCGCGGCGCTGGCCAATCGTGTAGAGCGGCAAGCCCTGGTGCCGGCCGATCTCACGGCCCTGCAGGTCAACGATCGGGCCGGGCACCAGGTGCTCGGGGGCCTCCTCGCGCAGCAGATTGCGGTAATCGCCCCCGGGCACAAAGCAGATATCCTGGCTCTCCGCGCGCTCGGCGCTGGCCAGGCCCCGCGCGGCGGCCATGGCCCGCACCTGGGGCTTGGTCAGTTCGCCGATCGGGAAGCGCAACCGCGCCAGATCGCCCTGGCCGAGCATGTAGACCATATACGACTGGTCCTTGTCCCGGTCCACCGCCCGCAGCAACTGGTACCTGCCTGCCGGGCCTGCCACGATGCGCGCGTAGTGGCCCGTCGCCACCGCATCGAAGCCGAGGGTGCGGGCGCGCTCCAGCAGGGCGCGGAACTTGATCTCGCGATTGCACTCCAGGCAGGGGTTAGGGGTAAAGCCCTGGCTGTAGGCCTGCACGAAGTAGTCGATCACGTGGCGCCGGAACTCCTGCTGGTAGTTGAAGACGTAGTAGGGGATGCCGAGGCGCGCGCAGACGCGCCGCGCGCTCTCGGCCATCTCGGCGGCACAGCAGAGGCTCTCCGCGAGGCGCTCGTCCTCGTCGTCCCAGAGGTGCATCGTCACCCCGACCACCTCGTGGCCCTGCTCGTGCAACAGCGCGGCGGCGAGCGAACTATCAACCCCACCGCTCATCGCAACCATCATCTTTGCCATGTTGAGAACTCAGTCCAGCCTGGCAGGCGACGATGCTGCGCGCTGCCACAGACACAACGAGCTTTGCGTTTCATTATACCCCAGGGCTGAGGCGACGCCCGCCTCCGGTTGTTGTTCGGGAGGGCTATGTCAACGTCGTCCGCCCGGCGACGGAAGCCGCGGGCTCCACAGGCCACGCAGGTGGCCTGCGCAGCGGTAGCCGGGGCGTTGACGCCCACGGCGCGGACGATCAACCGGCCGTTGACGGAGCCCTCGTGGTTCGGAGGGGCCGGGGCTTGCCCCAGAGGCGGTACACGATCCTGCTGGCAAACCCGGGTTCGCCAGCAGGATCGGTGCAACAGCCCTGTGTGATAGTTGATACCGATTCTGCTTGCTGGCAGCGCATTGGCTCAACTCCACACCTCCACAGCGCTCCAGCGCTACAAAGCCCTGGGTGGAGCTGGAGCGCTGTGGAGATGAGCGGGACCATGCGGGATTGCCAATTCCACCTGGTATTATGCCCCCAACACCCGCGTTGCGCCCGCGCCGCGCAGGGCCTCGGCGACATTGTCACGCGTTTCCGGCGTCACCAGGGCCAGCATCACCCCGCCCCAGCCCGCGCCGGAGAGCTTGGCCCCCAGTGCGCCCGCCGTCCGCGCCGCGGCCACCAGCCGCTCCAGTTCGGGCGACGAGACGCCGATCTGCTCCAGCAGGACCTGGTTCGCATCGAGGAGGCGCCCCAGCAGCGGGGCATCGCCCGCGGCCAGGGCGGTTCGCGCCTGTGTCACCAGTTCGCCCACCTGGTCGAAGAGCGCCTCATAGCGCGCCCGGTCGGCCTGCCAGCGCTCCCGCACGGCGCCCACCGGCAGCCGAGTGGCGCTGCGCACGCCGGTATCGCCGACCAGCAGTGTCAGCGGCGCGCCGATCGCCAGCGGCTCGATCAGCGGGGCCGGCGCACGGCGCACGAACCAGATCGGCTGCTCGTAGGCCACCACGGTATTGTCGATGCCGCTCGGCGTGCCGTGGTAGCGCCGCTCGCTCGCGTAGACCAGGGCCGCTACCTCGTCGGGCGGCAGCGTGGCGCCCAGCCGGGCTGCCAGCGCGCGCACCAGGGCGGTGCCGATCGCCGCGCCGCTGCCCAGGCCACTGGCAATCGGGATGTCGGAACGCAGCGTGATCGACAGATCGTCGTTGGGAGCGCCGAGCCGCGCAAGGACCGCGCGGGCCAGTTCGCTCAACGGGTGCTCGGGCTGCCCGTCCGCCGACCAGTCCTCGCCCAGGTCGGGCGCGTGGAAGCGCAGCCCCGCGCCGCGAGCGGCGGACGCCACCTCGGCGTAGGCTCGCACATCGCTGAGCGGCACCGCGATCGCCGGGCGCCCGTAGACCACGGCGTGCTCGCCGCAGAGGATCAGCTTGGCAGGAGCGGAGGCGCTGGACACTACTCCCACTCGATCGTCGCCGGCGGCTTGGAGGAGATGTCGTAGACCACCCGGTTCACGCCGGGCACCTCGTTGACGATGCGGCTGCTCACCTTCGCCAGCAGATCGTAGGGCAGGCGCGCCCAGTCGGCGGTCATATAGTCCTCGGTGGTGATCGCCCGCAGCGCGATCGTGTCGGCATAGGTGCGCCCGTCGCCCATCACACCCACGCTCTGCACCGGCAGCAGCACCGCGAAGGCCTGCTGGGTCGCGCGGTACTGGCCGGCGGCGCGCAGTTCTTCCAGGAAGATCGCATCGGCGCGGCGCAGCGTCTCCAGCCGCGTGAAGCTCACCGGGCCAATGATGCGCACGGCCAGCCCGGGGCCGGGGAAGGGGTGGCGCCAGACCCACTCCTCGGGCAGGCCCAGTTCCAGCCCGGCGGCGCGCACCTCGTCCTTGAACAGGTAGCGTAGCGGCTCGACCAGCTCCATCTGCATATCAGCCGGCAGGCCGCCGACGTTATGGTGGGTCTTGATCGTCACACCCTGCTGGCGGTCGGGGGCGCTCGACTCGATCACGTCGGGGTAGAGCGTGCCCTGGACCAGCACCTTCACATCACCGAGGGCGCGCGCCTCACGCTCAAAGATGCGGATGAACTTCTCGCCGATAGTCTTGCGCTTGCGCTCCGGGTCGGCCACACCCTCGAGCGCGGCGAGGAACTCCTCGCGCGCATCCACCGCCACCAGCGGCACGTGGAAGTGCTCGCGGAAGGTGGCGATCACCTGCTCGGCCTCGCCCAGCCGCAGCAGTCCGTTGTCCACAAACACGCAGGTCAGGCGCTCACCGATGGCCCGATGGACGATCAGCGCTGCGACGGCCGAGTCCACGCCGCCCGAGAGGGCGCAGAGCACCCGCCGCTCGGCGCCGACCTGGGCGCGCACCCGCTCGACCGCCTCGGCGACGAAGCTGGCGGGGCGCCAGTCGGCGGTGGCGCCGCAGATGCGGAACAGGAAGTTGCTCAGGATGGCGCGCCCGTAGGTGGTATGCACCACCTCGGGATGGAACTGCACCCCGTACCAGCGCCGCCCATCGTCGGCCATGGCTGCGAAGGGCGTGGCCGGGTTGGCGGCGATCGCGTGGAAGCCGGGCGGCAGCGCCTCGATCCGGTCACCATGGCTCATCCACACCGCCTGGATGGCGGGCGTCTCGGCGAAGAGCGCATGCGGCTCGTGCACCTCCACCATCGCCGGGCCAAACTCGCGCTGCTCGGGGCGCAGCACCACCCCCCCCAGCGCCAGGCTCATCAGCTGCATACCGTAGCAGATGCCAAGCGCAGGCAGACCGGAGGTGGGCAGCCAGTCCGGCATACCCGGCGCGCCCGGCTCATAGACGCTGGCCGGGCCACCGGAGAGGATCACGCCCACCGGGTTGAGCGCGCGCACCTGCTCCGCGGGCGCGTCATGGGGCAGCAACTCGCTGTAAACGCCCAACTCGCGCACCCGGCGCACGATCAACTGGGCCGTCTGCGAGCCGAAGTCCAGGACAGGAACGCTCCGGTGGCTCATAGGGCTGTTTCCTCACCCGGTCGGCACCAGCCGGCGCCGGCCGCGGCTGAACGGGATGACCCGCTCATCGCCATACTCAGGTTCAGGCGGTTGGAACTCAGGCGTAATGACCAGGGAATTATCGCCGCCAAAGCGGTTGCGCACATAGCCATCGGCATGCCAGTCGTTCTGCCAGTCGCTGCCATCGAAGAGGTAGCGGTACTGGTACGACGTGCCGGCCTCGAGTTCGAGCGTGACCATCCAGCCGCTCTCGGTCTGACGGAGCGGCGTGGCCCGCTCGTCCCAGCCATTAAAATCCCCTACAACGTGGATCGAGTCGGCCCAGATCGCGGCAGGCATCGCAAACGTCACTCGGACCTTGCCGTCACGGCCGGGTCGCTTGGTGATCATCGAGCTACTCCTTTGTCGCGAGACGCCGACCTCATTGTCGGCAGCCTGAGCCAGAATTATAGCATACCCCGGCGGGCGACCGCCGCTCAGCGCAGCCGGTAGATCGTCACCTCATCCTGCCGGAATCCGGCCTCGCCCAGGCGCGCAAACTTCGCCAGGCTCTCCGGCGGGTAGAGCCGCCGCTCCAACTCACCCACGTAGACAAAGTCGACGCCGTACGCACGGAGCAGCCGTTCGGCCTCGCTCTCGTCGCCGGTCAGGTAGATCGTATCGACCGCAGCGCAGCGCGGCTCCAACTCGGCGCTGGCCTCCGGGTCGCCGCCGCGCCACTGGCGCTGGTGGCCCACCCAGCCGAGCAGCGTGGGCACACCGCTGGCCGCCGAGACGCCGCCGAAGCCCTCGCCATTGTACGAGCCGCCGCAGCGCCGCGCTGCCCGGTCCTCGACCGCCACCGCTTCCAGCACCACACTGCCGGCCGGCGCCGAGCTGCGCAGCCAGGCGATCGCCGCCTCGCCCGCCGGTGTCGCCTCGCGCGGGGTGCGGCCCACCAGCCCGAGCAGCGGGCCGCGTCCGAGCTCACGGAGGGCCAACCAGGGGTAGACCAGCGCGCCTGCCAGCAGCAGTGCAGTGAGGCCACTGACGCCCCAGGCAGCCAGGCGCGCCCGGCCCCGCACCTGCGTCAGCACCCACCACAGGCAGAACGGGGCCAGCGTCCCCCAGAGCAGCCAGACCTGGTAGTAGAACTTGAAGACGGTGTTCATCCGCGCCGAGAGCCCCTCGAACACATCACGGATGTAGATCAACTCGACCCCGACCAGGATGGCACAGCCCAGCGCCGTCACCAGCAGGGCAAAGCTCTCCGCCGGGCGCCCACGCAGGGCCCGCGCGCGCGTCCAGGCCAGCGGCCCGAGCCCCAGCAGGGCCAGCAGCGGAAAGCCGACCAGCAGCCCGATCAGCAGCAGCACCGGGGGGAGCCAGGGGAGCAGCGGGGAACTCGAGCGCTGTGGCGCTGTGGCGCTGAGGTAGACAAAGGCGACGAGCGCGACGGCAAAGAGGCCGAAGATCACGATGAAGGCGTGCAGCCCGCTGCGCGAGCCGGTGAACGGCGCCAGGATGCTGGTCAGCCGCCCGAGCAGCGGCAGGTCGATCAGCGGCTCGGCGCCGCCCACCAGCGAGCGGAAGGTGAGGTGAAAGGGCAGGAACAGCAGGTAGGCCGCGGCCACCACCAGCAGCAACTGGCGGCCCGCCCGCCACCAGGGGCGCGGCTCGTCGCTCTGCAGCAGGCGCAGCAGCAGCGCCGCCCCGTAGAGCAGCAGGTAGGTAGGCAGATCCCAGCTATTGATCGCATAGAGGCTGCCGAGCACGATACCCGTCAGCGCCAGTTCGCTCCAGCCGGCGCGCCCGTGGCCCAGGGCGGGCGGCTCGCGGCGGGCGAGCACGGCGAGCGCCAGGCTGGCCGCCAGCAGCCCGAAGGGCAGCGCCATCACGTGGGGGTGCATATCGCCCAGGCGGAAGCTGAAGAGCGGGAACTCGGTGATCGTATAACGCCGCTCCGCCCCACTGAAAGGCTGCACATCCCACAGCGAGCGCGAGGGCCACCACCAGTTAAAGTCCGCCAGCTTGTCGCGGCGCTCCCAGCCCGCGATCGTGCCAAACTCGCCGGTGACCGCCGGGTAGGGCAGGCTGATCGTTGGCGCCCCGCCAAGGGCCTGCCCCGCTGCCGCCAGCACCTGCCGCCCGTCGAGGGCCACCACCCGCTCGTCGCCCAGCGCCACCTGCAGCGCGCCGGACTGGTTGCCCGCCACCAGGACGAAGACCACGCCAAGCACGGGGACGATCACATAGGCACTCGTCCGCGTGCCCCGGGTCGCCGTGCTCGCCTGCACCAGCGCCAGCAGGTTCGCGATCAGCCCCGCGACCCCCTGGGCGGTCATGGCGAAGATCAGTGCCAGGGCCAGGTTGTAGGCCACCGCGGGCTCCAGGACGGTGAGGCGCGCCATAGCCGCCATCAGCAGGTAGCCGAAGTAGTAGTAGTTGATGCTGAACCCGGCAAGCCAGGGGTCAGCCGGTGGAAACAGCACCGAGCGCCCGATGGCGTTGAAGAAGGCGAAGTCCATCGGGCGCACGGTGCCCCAGGGCGTCGGGTCGTGGGCGCGCATCCAGACCGCCGCGAGCAGCGCGCCGAGGAAGAGCGCCTCGGCGGCCAGCATGCTGCGCCAGCGGGCGCGCAGGCTGGCCCGCGCGACCAGCCAGGTCGCCCGCGGGCCGCCCGCAGCCGCCACCCCCAGGCCTGCGACCACCAGCGCTGCCGCCAGCAGCGCTGGTGCGGCGAATGGCGCCAGGCCCAGCATGGCCAGCAGCCAGGCCAGGTAGCCGGTGAGCAGCAGGCCCAGCGGCCGGGCAACGGCGTAGCCCCGGTCGGGCAGGGCGCGCAGCAGCCAGCCGGCCAGTGGCAGACCCGCCAACCCGACCAGCGACGCCACCAACCACCAGATGAGGATGTCAGACACCATAAGGGTTACCCTGCCACCCCGTCACCCCCACATCGGGATGCCCCCGCGCACCGCTCCGGGCTCCGCGCTTCGTCAGGCTCAGCGCAGGCGCTCCCGCGCGCGGGAGCCGCGGAGACGAAGGGGGACGGGGGTGAGGGCCAACCAGCGCATTTCAACGCCAGAACGCCCGTCAGCGCCCAACCGTTCTGTCCGCCCCTGACGTTCACCCCCACACCCTGTCATACCGAATGCTGCTTGATGGCATCGCATTGGCTCAGTTCCACACCTCCACAGCTCTACAGCTCCACACAGGGCTTTGTAGATCTGGAGAGCTGTGGAACTGAGCGGGACAATGCGGGATTGCCAATTCCACCTGGTGTCACCCCCTCACTGTGTCATCCCTTCCAGCAGGCGCCGCGCCTCACCGGCCCACGGCCCATCGGCGTCCAGGGCGAGATAGATCTCCAGTTCGGCCCGGGCCCGCTCACGGTCGCCCCGCTCGAGAAACAGCCGCCCGAGGGTGAAGTAGGGCTCGGGCGCCTCGGGGTCGGCAACCACCGCCTGGCTCAGCGCGATCTCCGCCTTATCGAGCCGCCCCCAGCTCAGCAGTGCACTGCCGAGCTTGTGCCAGTTGGCCGCGCTCGGCGCGGCGCGGGCCGCCATCAGGTAGGCCGTCTCGGCCTCATCGTAGCGTCCCGCCTCGGCCAGGATGTCGCCCCAGAGGTGCATCACGCCGATGTCGTGCGGATTGGCCTGCGCAGCCCGCGCCAGCACGCGCGCCGCCTCATCGAGGCGCCCCAGGTCGCGGTAGCGTTCGGCCAGTCCAAAGGCCAGCGGCCCGTTGCTCGGGTCGGCGGCGTTGGCCGCCTCCAGGGCCGCAAGCTCCGCCGGCGGCGGGCCCGCCGGGCGCGTGGCAGCCCCGCCCGTCGCCGTCGGTTCGATCCGGGCATAGCTCGCCGGCACACCGACAACCCGGTAGATCCGCGTCTGCTGCGCATCGTACACTAGCTCCAGGTAGGTGCCACGCATCTGCTCGAACCTGGCCAGGCTGGCTGCAGGGTAGAAGGCGCGCTCGACCCCACCGACGTAGATGTAGTCCACCCGGTAGCGCGCCAGGAAGCGCAGCGCCGTCTCCACGTCGCTGCTGCGGAAGAAGGCGTCGATCTCGCGGTCGCGGCGCGCCGCGGCCGCCGGGTCGCGCTGCTCGTTCACGTGGAGCGCACTGATCACCGTGGGCAGGCCGGTGTTGGCGGCCACCCGGATGCCGTAGGCCCGGTAGAAGAACAGATTCGACTGGACGACGATCGGCGTCCCGCGTAGTTCCCGGTTCAACCAGGCAATCGCCGGCCCATCACCCGAGAGATCCACCTCGACCCGGGCCACGCCGGGCTCGCACCCGCCATAGGCGAGGCAGTCGTAGCTGAAACGCGCCTGGTCAAGGAAGGCCAGCCCATCGAGGGTCGGGCCGGTCGCCACCGCCATGCGCGTATCCAGGCGGCTCGCTACACCCGCCAGCGGGTAGACGGCTGCCAGGGTCGCCACCAGCCCCAGGCCGGTCAGCGCCGCCGTCGCGGCCGCCACGCCCCCGCTGCGCCGCACCCCCCTGAGCAGCAGCGGCAGACTCGCGGCCGCCGCCACGGCCAGCAGCACCCAGACCTGCAGCCCGAACTTGAAGACGGTATTCATCCGGTACCAGTCGCCGCCGTCCAGGTGGTCACGGATGTAGACCAGTTCGATTCCGAGCGAGACGGCCCAGGCCACCCAGGCCAGCAGCAGCCCGTACCAGGCCGGGGCGCCGATCGCGCGGCGCAGCAGGAGCGAGGCCCCCAGCAGCAACAGCACGGCCAGCACGAGGCGCAGCCCGAGACCAGGCAGCCAGGCGCCCACCAGCAGCAGGGCGGCCAGCGCGGCCAGGGGGAGCCACAGGTCGGCGCCGCGCAGCGGGACGCTAGTCAAGCCCAGGGCGGCAAGCGAGCGCCGCGCGGCCAGCGGGCGCGGCCCGTAGACGCGCCAGACCGCACCAGCAAGCGCCGGCAGCAGCGCGGCCGCGAAGAGCCCGTAGATCACCAGGTAATCGCTCAGCGCCGTACCGCTGGCCAGCGGCACGCGCCCCAGCCCACCTACCGGCGCCCAGTAATGGTCAAAGAACGGCGCGAAGAGCGCCAGCCCGCCCACGACCACAGCCAGTGCGGTCAGCGCCGCCCGCCCCAGGGCACGCCAGGGCACCCCGCGGGCTCGTGGCCCGCCCGCCCGCCCGGCCGCGCCAAGCAGCGCCAGCCCCGCCAGCAAGCCGTAGGTCGGAACATCCCACGAGTTCGTCACCGCCAGCGTCCCCAGCGCCAGGGCCAGCAAAGCCGCCACCACGGCAGGAGGGCGTGTCTCGCCGGCGCCGAGCACCCGGTACGCGAGCGCCGCCACCAGCAGCGTGATCGGCAGGGCGATCATGTGCGGGTGCAGGTCAGCGTAGAGGAAGGCAAAGGCAGGAAACTCGTTGATCGTGTACGGGATCACCCGGCTTGGCCCGACAAACCAGTCGCCCAGCGCTGCGCCGAAGCCGCCGGGCCCGCCCTGGCGCAGTGCCTCGGCCACCGCCGCAAAGCCGCGCGACCAGCCCACGGCGAAGAAGCCCGCCAGGTTGCCCGCCACCCCCACCAGCGTCGCGCCCAGCAGCCCGTAGCGCACCCGCCCGCTCAACTGGACCACCAGGGCGAACGCCGCCCCCAGGGTCAGCCCGAAGAGGGTCGCCAGGGCCAGGTTGAAGCCGATCGCCGCGCTGATCCCCGTCAGGCGGATCGGCAGCGAGCAGAGAAAGAGCCCGTAGTAGTAGTAATTGATGTAGCCGCCGCTGAAGAACGGGTCGTAGGGCGGCATCACCGGGCTGCGCAGGATGGCGTTGAGGAAGCCGAACTCCATCGGCTTCTCGCCGCCCCACACCGGGTGCCACAGGTCGGGATTGAGCGCGCGGATGCTTGCCAGCACCACAAAGCCCGCCAGGAACACCCCCTCGCTCCACAATACCGCCCGCCGCCGCGCCCGCAAGCCCTGCACCAGCAGCGTGAGCCCGCCGCGCACCTGCGCGGCCACACCGCCCGCAACCTCCCGCCCGGCCTGCCAGAGCAGGGCCAGATTGAGCAGCACAACCAGCGCCAGCCCGCCGAGCAGCCCCCAGCGGTCGTAGCGCCACAGGCCCAGGCTGGCCGGCAGCCACACGGCATAGCCCAGCAGCAGCAGGCCGATCAGCTTTGCCCAGGCCCAGCCGCCGTCGCGCCAACCGCCAAAAACGGCCCGGGCCAGCGGCAGCCCCAGCAGGCCCAACCCGTAGAGCGCGAGCAGCCAGACCAGCGCCGCGAGCCACGAGGTCTCTCGCGCCAGGCCGTTCCAGGCGTAGGGATCCACCGCCGGCAGTTCGTTCACCGGGGTGCGCAGCATCAGCGGCGGGGTCGTCGCGGTGCCAGGCGGCACGATCGCCAGATCACTGGTCAGCATGCGCGGCCTGCCCGGGGCGGCCACCCGGTAGATCGTCGTCTCACCCTGGCTGAAGACCGGCTCCAACTGGCCCGTTGCGGCCAGCGCCGCGAACTTCGCCAGCCCCGCCGGGTCGTAGGTTGCCCGCTCCACGCCACCGACGTAGACATAGGCGACGCCGTACTGCTGGAGCAAGGCCAGCGCCTCTGCCGGGTCGACGCTGTTGTAGATGCGTGCCACCGCCTGCTGGCGCGCGGCGATCACCTCGTCGGCCTGCACTGCGCTCCGTTGCTGCACCTGGTGCCACTCCCAGCCCAGGAGCGTCGGCAGCCCCGTATACGCCGCCACGCGCCCGGCCCACTGGTACGAGGGCAGGTGGGCCTCGAGCAGCACCGGCGTGCCGACGACGTTCCGCTGGAGCCAGTCGATCGCTGCCGCGTCCTCGTCAAGCGAGAAAGGCGGACCATTGCGCTCGGCGGAGACGGAGGCCATAAAGGCGGCCCCATCCAGCGTGCGCGGTGCGGCGGCCACCCAGCGGTCGGCGGCCCGCGCTGGCGTGGCGGTCAGCGGGTAGGCCAGCGTCGCCACCGCGAGCAGCACCAGCCCACCCCGCAGCAGCGGGCGCGCCAGCCCGCCGGGCGCCGTCCACAGCCGTGGCAGCAGCGCCGCCGCGCCGAGCGCAAAGAGCATCCAGGCGTGCAGCCCGAACTTGAACACCGTGTTCATGCGCCCGATATCGCCCTTGACCGCCACCAGTTCAACCAGGGCCAGCAGGCCGAGCCCACCGGCGAGCCAGAGACCCGGCAGCAGCAGCGCCAGCGGCGCCCGGCGTAGCCGCCAGAGCAGCCAGGCAGCGAACGCCAGCATCGGCAGCACCAGCACCAGGCCCGGCCAGCCCAGGGCCAGGCCGCCGAGCGCCACCAGGGCC
>JACAEO010000071.1 GCA_013388805.1 Chloroflexota bacterium | reverse complement strand
TGGTATGAGGAATCTGGCGGTGCCCATGCGCCGCAAGACCCCTCGCGGAGCCTGCCCTGCCCCTCGACAAGCTCGGGAGCCGCGCAGCCGAAGGGCTCGGGGTGCCATGGGTTGCTCCCCGCGCCACTGGCCCGCCGCCGGGCCACCAGCTACGCGGAATGACACGGCTTGTTGTCATACGAGAACATGTAGTTGACAGACCAACAAGACCCCGGCCCTGGCCCGCGGCCCCTCGTCAGGCTCGAGGCAGGCGAAGCCGGGCGGGCCGTAGTCGATCACGATACGACGGTAGCCATGGCCGATCGTGGTCATCTGACGTGATTATAGCGCGGCTTGCCAGGGCTCACAAGCGACTTTTGGCGGAACTGGACCGCGCAGTGCGATCGTCTGCCAGCAGGGCTGCCAGCCGCTGGCGGGCGCGCAGCGTGGCTGCGGGTGAGGGCGCGGGCTCGAGCCAGCGGGCCAGATCGCCGATACTGGCACTCCGGCGGGCCTGGATGGCCCGGCGCTGCGCCAGGAGCGCCGGGAGCACGCGCAGCGCCTCCAGGCGGCCCTGGACAAGCGCCGGTTGCCGGCGCAACAGCCCGTAGCCGATGGCGAGCAGGTCGTAGCGCACGATGGCGGCAAAACACTCGCGCAGCAGTGGTCCGGGCAGGCAGCGAATGATCACCCACAGCCGGTTACGGGCCAGCAGCCGCTGCTTGAAGCGGCTGCCCTCGCCGCCGGTGGCCGAGTAGACGTGGCGAGCCCGGGCCTGGGGGGCCAGGGTACAGCTCCAGCCGCGCAGCCGCGCGCGCCAGGCCAGGTCAGCATCCTCCAGGTAGTTGAAGAACGCCGGCTCGAAGGTGCCGACATCAGCGATCAGCTCGCGGCGCAGCAGCGCCAGCCCACCGCTCGCGCCGAAGACGGGGACTGGCCGGGCGGGCAGGCTGGCTACGGGCGTGCCCAGCCAGTGATCGGTGGCCACGCCATCGCGCTGCACGCGGATGCCGGCCGAGGCCACTATGTCCGGACGCCGGCTGAAGGTGAGCACCCCGGCGGCCGCCCCGGCCCCCGGCACGGCGCGCAGCGCCGCCCAGAGCGCCGCCACGCAGCCGGGCTCGGCCAGGGCGTCGTCGTTGATCAGCAGCAGCAGCGCGCCGCGGGCCGCCGCGATGCCTGCCGCTGTTCCGCCGGCGAAGCCACGGTTCTCCGGCAGGGCCAGCACGCGCACATCAGGGGCATGCTGGCGCGCCCAGGCGCCGGCCCCGTCGCGTGAGCAGTTATCCACCAGCAGCACTTCATCGTCGGGGCCGAGCTGCGCCCGCAGCGCGCTCAGGCACGCCGGCAGATAGCGCAGCCCGTTCCAGGTGGGAATGACTGCGGAGATACTCGGCCGATGCGCCATACGGGAGAGTAGCAGGCCTGATGTCGGGATGACCCGCGGCCTTCCAGCGCGCCGGCGCTGGAAGACAGCGGGTCACCCTGACAGCGGGCCAGGGATGCGCGGAGCGTGGTGGGCCGCCCGGGATTCGAACCCAGAACCCGTCGGTTATGAGCCGATTGCTCTGCCATTGAGCTAGCGGCCCGGGGGAGCGAACGATCGGTTTGCTCCGGGGTCATTATAGTCCGTCGGGTGTAGCCTGGTCAACGGCATCAGCGGGGCTTCTGGCCGACCACCAGCAGCATCGAGCGGGTTGGCGGCAGGGCGGCGGTGAGCGCGGCGAAGCCGCCCTTGGCGAGCACGCGCAGCGGGTGGCTGCGCAGCCGGGCGGGCTCGAGACCCACCCGCTCCCAGGGCGCCTCGAAGCGACGCTGGATCACGCGCAGGCCGGCCTGCTCCACCAGCCAGGTCAGCTCGCCCATGGTGTAGGTGCGGGCGTGGGTGGTGTAGCGCGCCTCGCCCTCCAGCAGCATCTGGTGGCGGAACTCGGCACGGGTGCTGAGGCTCAGCCAGAGGGCCGCACGCACAATGGTGCGGAGCCGGCTCTTGAGATAGAGCTCGTTTGGCGTAGTGATCAGCACGCGCCCGCCGGGCCGCAGCACGCGCCGGAACTCGCGCAGCACTGGCAGGGGCGAGTAGAGCAGGTGCTCGATCACCTCGGAGAAGACCACCCAGTCGAACGTGGCCGCCTCAAAGGGCAGCGGCTCACGCTCCAGGTTGGCGCGGCGCACCTCCACGCCCAGGCGCTGCCAGAGGACCTGGCGGCGCGCCGGATCAAGGTCGACGCCGGCGACCTGGTAGCCCGCGCCCACCAGCAGCTCGGTAAAATGGCCCGGGGTGACCCCCACCTCCAGGACGCGGGTGCCTGCAGCGCGGCCCATAGCGCGCAGCATCGCCGAGAAGCGGTAGCGGTGCAAGCGGAAGTACGCGGCCTTGCCATCGGCTGCAGCATGCTGCTGGACCCGCTCGAAGAGCGGGGTCGAAAGAAATTCGCTCGTCATTGTCGCCTGTCGCTCACCCAGTTCTTTTCTGCTAGCGCGTTATAGTATCATGGGCTGAGCGCCAGGGCGAATCACCCTGGTGAAGGAAGTGTTCGCATTTCTCCTGGGAGCGAGGGCAGCTTGCCCTCGTCGCGTCTACGAGGGCAAGC
>JACAEO010000046.1 GCA_013388805.1 Chloroflexota bacterium | reverse complement strand
GGTGCGCGGCGTAGTCGGGGCCGCGCACCGGCAGCCCACCCAGCGCGCCCACCGTGCAGAACCCGCCCAGCCAGCGGTCAGCCCAATCTTCCAATGGTTGGGTCGTCATGGCTTCCTCAGTAGGATCTTTGCAGCGCGCACTGCGCTTGCTCGGCAGACCAGGAGACGGGGAGAAGGGGAGAAGGGGAGACGGGGAGACACCTAACGGCACCGATAGATTGTCTCCCGGTCTTCTGGTCTCCCGGTCTTCTGGTCTCCGATTAGCCCGCCAGCGCGGTCACGATCGTCGTTACGTTGAAGCGGATCATTTCCAGATAGGTCGCCCCCTCGCTGCCTGGCGCGCCCAGGGCGTCGGTGAAGAGGGTTGGGGCAAGTTCGACGCCCGCCTCGCGCGCGATCGTCTCCATCAGGGCCGGGTTGGCCGTGTTCTCGGCGAAGATCGCCGGCACGCCTGCGGCGCGGATCTGCTCGACCAGGCGGGCCAGTTCGCCCGCCGCCGGGTCAGACGCCTCGGTCGAGGCGCCCAGCGCGGTGCCGAGCACCTCGAAGCCGTAGCGCTCGGCGAAGTAGCCGAAGGTGTCGTGGCTGGTCACCAGCTTGCGCCGCTCCTCGGGCAGGGTTGCAACCTGCTCAGTGACGAAGGCATCCAACTCCTCCAGTTCGGCGAGGTAGGCCGCGGCGTTGGCCGCATAGGTCGCGGCATTGGCCGGATCGGCAGCGGTCAGCGCGTCGCGGATGGCCTCGACCATGACCATGGCATTATTCGGATCCTGCCAGACATGCGGGTCATACTCGCCATGCTCGTGGCCGTGCTCATCCTCGCCGTGCGCCTCTTCCTCGCTGTGGCCGTGCGCCTCTTCCTCGCTGTGGCCGTGCGCCTCTTCCTCGCTGTGACCGTGCGCCTTGGCCACCTCCCAGACGAGCGCGATGCTGTCGCCGGCGCCGGGGCCAAAGCTGATGCTATAGTCGCCAGGCGCAAGGTCGAAGGTGTAGACAATCGTGACGGCGTCACAGCCCTCGCGGATGCGCTCGAGGGCCTCGGGGGTCTGGGCGGCGTCACCCGCCAGCACCGCAAAGGGCACATCAGCGCCAAGGAAGAAGCTGACCTCGGCATCCTCGTCACGGGTCAGAGTCACCGCACCCTCGCCACCCGTGAGCGTCAGCACATAGTGGGTATGGTCCTCAGGGATAGCCCCGCCGGCGGCGACCTGCTCGGGCGCATCCTCAAAGTGCTCACAGGCGTGGGCCAGCGGATCGTCGTGGTCGTGGTCGTGATCAGCGTGATCCTCGTCGTGGCCCGCAAACGGCAGCGGCGTGATCTGATCCGTCACAACGACGCGGGTGGCCTGCGAGCCCGAGGCCGTGAAGAGGTCGTCGATCCAGGTCTCGAACTCCAGGCCGTTCTCGAAGAGCAAATCGGCCTCGGCCAGGGTGGCGCTGTCGCGCGGCGTCGGCTCGTAGACGTGCGGGTCGCCGCCGGGGCCGACCAGGGTCGTCAGCGCAACCAGGTCGCCGGCGACATTCGCGACCAGGTCGCCGAGGATGCTGTAGGTGGCGATCACGCTCAGGGGCTGGGCATCTGCAACTGGTGCGGTGGTCGGCGCAGGCGCGTCGGTTGGCGCCGCAGCGGCTGGGGCGGTGGTGGGCGCGTCCGGAGCCTGGGTGGGTTGCGCCGCCGGGGCGCTGCCGCAGGCGGCGAGCAGCAGGGCGAAGAGGCCGACCAGGCTCAGGGCGGTGAATCGGCGCTGGACTGAATGAACTGATACGTGCATAGCGTTACACTCCTTGCGTAGCAGACAAAGAATCAGGCGCGACGGCCGAGGCCGCCTCCTTGCGAATAGTGGCCTCAGCGCGACGACACTGCCGGCAGCGACCGTACAGCTCCAGGTGTTCGTGCTGGAGTTCGAACCCAAGATCCTGGAGCCGTGGCGCCACGAGCAGCGCTAGCGCCAGGTCAGTGATGATCTGACTCTCGCCGCAGTCGGTGCAGATCAGCTGGTACCCGCCGGGCAGGCTGCGGACGTAGGCTCGGTCATTGCCCTCGCGGTGCAGACGGGCCAGCCAGCCGCCA
Source organism: Chloroflexota bacterium (assembly GCA_013388805.1). Classification (GTDB taxonomy): domain Bacteria; phylum Chloroflexota; class Chloroflexia; order Chloroflexales; family Chloroflexaceae; genus JACAEO01. Next base: position 2,272 of record JACAEO010000046.1, on the reverse strand, counting down.
CCGCGCAGCCAGTCCACGGTACGGTAGACCGTCGGGCGGCTGCCGGTGCCCCAGCCGTTCACCAGCTGCTGCACAATCATCTCGGCGGTGAAGGGGCGCTCGGCGACGGTGATCCAGTCGAGCACCGCCGCCCGCGCCGACGAAGTGCGCAGTCCGGCCGCGTGCAGCGCGTGCTCCACCGCGACGCGCCAGTCGTGCGCGTGCCCTGCGCCACGGGAAGTTGCTGGATCATCTGAGTAGCACATGCGCACGCTCCATCGGGCTAGGTGAGGGTGAGCACGACGATGCTGCCGTCCGCGCCGCCGACAGCCAGAGCGCGGTCGTCAGGTGACCAGGCCAGCTGGCTAACTGGCGCGTTGAGACCGTGCTGGGCCAGGGGCTTCTGTCCACGGGTCGGACGCCAGAGCGCGACCAGCCCGTCCTGCCCCGCCGAGGCCAGCAGCGCCGGCGCGTCCTGCGTCTCGCGGTGCTGGTAGGCCAGCGCGCTGAGGAACTGCTCGTGCAAGGCCAGCATCACCGGGTGACTCCCCTCAGGCCCCTTCTTGCTCGCTCGCGTATCCCAGACCACGGCGTCGCGCCCGCCGCCCGTGGCCAGGTAGCGGCTCGTCGGGTCCCAGGCCAGCTCGCGCATCTTGGTTTCGTAGCCCCACATCTGGAGATCCTTGCCACTGTCGCTGTACCAGAAGTGGACGGTCTGGTCCTGATCGCCCGTAGCAAACATGCTCGCGTCGGGGCTCCAGGCCAGCACCAGCGACGAGCCCTGCCAGGCGTAGCGACGCAGGGGCGCGGCGGCGTCCAGGGGCCAGAGCGTGGTGCCGCCGTAGGCCACGGCGGCGATCTGCACCGTGCCAGGGCGCCAGGCCAGATCGGCGATGGTCGAGGCGTGGTCGTGGTGCTCGCAGACCAGGTTGCCCAGGCCATCCCAGACGCGCAGGCGCTTGCCGGCGGCGGCGGCCAGGTAGCGCCCGCTCGGGTGGTAGGCCACTCGCTCGACCCAACTCGTGGCGTGGCGCAGGGCCTGAACCTGTGCGCCGGTGACAGCGTCCCACTGGCGCACGTGGCCATCCTGGCCCGCCGAGGCCAGCAGAGGCTGCCCCACGGGTTCGCCGTGGCCCACTGGCTGCCAATCGAGCGCGGTCGTGCCCATGGCATGGCCGGGCAACTCGTGCAGGTGCGCGCCGTCGGCGGCAAGGATCGTGATCGGCCCGTCGGCGATGGCCGCAGCCAGCCGGCTGCCGTCGGGCGACCAGCGCAAGCTGATGATGTGGCCGTCAAGCTGGGCGCGCCAGTGGCGCTCCAAGGTGATGGTAGTGGACGGCGGCACGGCGCGACCCTTTGGTCGGAAGGTGTTCATAAAGCCCTTAACACACGTGGGGGCGTAGGGGCGTAGGGGCGCAGCATGCTGCGCCCCTACGCCATGCAATCACGAAAATCGGCATTGAGCGCCGTGCGGTCGAGGTTGCGCCCGATGAAGATCAGCTTGTTGGTGCGCGGCTCGTTGCCCCACGCGCGGTCGGGACGCCCGTCGAAGAGCATATGCACGCCCTGGAAGACGAAGCGCCGCGCGTCGCCCGCGATGCTCAGCACGCCCTTCATGCGGAAGATATCCAGGCCCTGCTCGCGCAGCAGCCTGGAGAGCCATGCGTTGAGCTTCTTCGGGTCGAGGTCGCCTGGCACGGTGATGCCCACCGAGGTGACCTCCTCGTCGTGCTCGTGGTCGGGCTTGTAGGCATGCTCGAGTTCGGGGGTGAGCACCTCGTCACCCGCGAGCAGGCGCAGGTTGAACTCATCCGGCCCGTGCTCGGTGAAGAGGGCGTAGGCACCGGCCTTCGCAACCTCCAGCGTGAAGTGCAGCGGCGTCGACCAGAGGTTCAGGCGCGCGAGCGACACGCCCGGCGTCAACGTTGCGCCAGGGTCCAGCACCTGCTCTTCATCGGAAAAGACCAGCACCGCCTGCTCCTGCACCAACTCAAGCGCCTCGAGCGTGGCCGCAGCGGCGGGCAGCACGGCGATCTGCATGGCCGGATCCGGCCCCTCATCAAGCAGCAGGCTATAGCTGCCGACATCAAGGTTGTAGATCCCGCCCCACTCGAAGGGGTACTCCGGCTCCATAAACAGCGGGTCGATCTCCATAGCCCGGTCAAGGTTGAAACGTAGCTGCTCAATAATCCGGGGTAAGGCGGGAACGCCGCAGAGCGCGGTGAGTGCCGGCTGACGAACCTATCTAAATGGTTGGGTCGGCCCCATCCAAGCTGGGATGGCGAAGCCCTCG
>JACAEO010000045.1 GCA_013388805.1 Chloroflexota bacterium | reverse complement strand
CCCCTCGGGGCGGCATAGCCGCCCGACACCCGCCGCCTCCGGCGGCGGTACGGGGTTGCAACCCAATCAAAACATGCTATAATCGCAAGCGTTTGCCAACGTCACATGCTGCGAGACCGGCATCAGAGACTCCCGTCCGTGCCCTGGGCACTCGCGAGGCCTTCTTCGCGCGAAGGGAATGTACGTTGTGTTGGCCGGAGCGAGACAGCCGGGTATGCCCTGGCTGCCGGCGGTTCGGGATGTCGGGAGCACGGAAGGCTGGCGGCAGACGTGCCGCACGTCACAACCACACAGCGCAGCGGCGCTGAGGAGAACCCTGATGCTGGTCAAACTGTTTGTCGGAAATCTGCCCTGGGGCGTCGGCGATGATGATCTGGCACGCTTCTTCTCGCCTCACGGCGAGGTGCAGAGCGCCCGCGTGATCACCGACCGCGATACGGGCCGCTCGCGTGGCTTTGGCTTTGTTGAGATTGAGGTCGATGATGTCAGCACGGTGATCCGCGCTACCGACGGCCAGGAGCTCAACGGACGCCCGATCCGCGTCAATGAGTCGGAGGATCGTAATCGCGGTGGTGGTGGTGGTGGCGGTGGCGGCCGTGGCGGCTACGGCGGCGGCAATCGCGGCGGCTACGGACGCTACTGATCCCCCAGCCGGACCCGGCGGGTCAAGCTCGCCTCCACAACGGCCGAAGCGCTGGTTACCCCAGGGCTTCGGCCGTTATGCTCGCTGCGCCACGCCCCGCCGCAGCCGCCCCCAGAGGGCGGTGGCGCGCGGCGCCAGACCAAGCGGCGCCACCCGGTCGAGCAGGGCCAGCGGCAACTTGAGCAGACGCAGCCGCGGGCCCGCCAGGGTCCAGCTGTAGACAAGGTAGCGCACGGCGTTGGCCAGGCGCCCGCCCTGTGCCTCCAGGTTGGCCATGGCGGCATAGATGTCGGCCAGCACCGGCGCACGGCTGGCGCGCAGGGCGGGCACCAGCGTCGGGTCGGCAACATAGTCCTCAGCAATCGCCAGCCACTCGCGGTAGAAGCCCGGACCTTCGGCGACGGTCTTCGAGCCACCGTGCAGGCGGTAGGTGGCCACCAGGTTGCTGGTCTGCCGGAAGGGGGCCAGGCGGATGGCCCGCGCCCAGTAGTCGCTGTCCATGCTGTAGCGCCGCTCCAGGCGCAGTGGCCCCACGCTGGCTACCAGCTCGCGGCGCAAGAAGACCGTCGGCTGCACGGGGATCTCCAACCGCAGGACGGCGGCGGGCGAGAAGGGCCGCCCGGCGATGCGTGTGAGTAGCCGCCCGGCTGCATCGATGTACCACGCATCGCCATACACGGCGCCAGCCTGCGGATCGGCCAGCAGCGCAGCCACCTGGGCCGCGATCGCGCCGGGGAAGTAGGTGTCGTCGGCGTTGAGCCAGGCCAGGATCTGCCCGTGCGCCCGGGCCCAGCCCTTGTTGATCGCGTCGGACTGGCCGCGGTCGGGCTCGCTCAGCCAGCGCAGCCGCCCGTCGCCCGCGAAACCCTGGAGCACGGCGCGCGTCTCGTCGCTGCTGCCGCCGTCGATGACCCAGTACTCCAGGTTGGAATAGTCCTGGCCAAGCACGCTGCGGATCGTCGCGCCGAGGTAGCGCCCCTGGTTGAGCGAGGGCGTGACGATGCTGACCAGCGGCAGCGCCGGGTCACGCAGTGGGGGCGGCGGCGTCTCCTGGTCGAAGGCATAGGCGGCCCAGCGGGGGGCCGTGTGGGCGAGTGGCGGCAGCGCATCCATGGCTCACAGGCTCTCGTACAACGCCAGGTGGCGTTCAACCATCCGCTCCAGTCCGTACTCAGCCTCGGCCACGGCGCGGCAACTGGCTCGCAGCTCGGCGCCGGCGGCGATGGTGGCCAGGGCCGCTGCAACGGCGGCGGCAAGCCCGGCGGCATCGGGTGTGGCCGCCAGCCAGCCGGTGCGGCCCGGGCGCACCAGCTCGGGCAGGCCGCCCACGGGCAGCGCCGCCACTGGCGTACCGCAGGCGATCGCCTCCTGCACGCTGAGCGGCAGGTTATCCTGGGGCGCGGCGTGGATGAGCAGGTCGGCGGCGCTGTAGACCAGCGCCTGGCGCGCCGGCGCATGCACAAAGCCCAGCGGCACAACCCGCAGCCCCGGCACATCCAGTTCCAGGCGCCCACGACCCATCGCGAGCAGGGTGAGCCCGGCGGGCAGGGCCGCGCCGAGCGCGGCCAGCAATGTCGCCCCCTTGCGCGGATCGGCGAGGTGGGGCATGGCCACCAGGGCAACCGGGCCAGTCGCGGGCAACCCGAGCGCACGGCGGGCCGCGGCGCGCGGCCAGGGCCGCCAATGCGCCAGGGGCAGCCCGTGGGGAATGACCTCGACCCGCCGCGCCGCCCACAGCCCGACGCCAGCCGCCGCTCCGATCCAGCGGGAGGGCGCCACTGCCGCCAGCCGGGTGGTGGCCGCCAGCAGCGCCTGACGCTCCAACCAGGCCGGCCCGACCAGGTGTGGCGGCAGGACCGGGTAGGTGGTGGCGGTGGGACAGGCTGCGTTGCAGCCCGTCACGAAGCGCTCACAGTCGTAGCTGTAGACGCAGCGGCCGGTCAGCGGCCACATGTCGTGCAGCGTCCAGGCGACCGGCGCATGCCGGGCGGCTACCGCCAGCAAGCGCGGCGACCAGCCGGCAGCCAGGCCGCCGTGCAGGTTGTGCAGGTGCACCAGGTCGGGCCGCAGCCGGGCCAGGGTCCGCTCCAGGGCCGCCTCGGCTGCCGGGCGGGCCAGGCGGTCGAGCACGACTCGCGCCGCCAGCGGCACGGCCCGGCGCACGAGCCGCCGCAGCGAGATCAGTGGCGCGCCGATGACCATGGTGCGCCAGGGGTGGCGTCGCCGATCGGGAAAGACCACCAGCCGGGTCACCCGCAGCCCGGTCGCCACCAGCCCCGTGGCCAGCCGGCTGGCCGCCACAGCCGCCCCGCCCCGTGTTTCCCAGTCCGAGAGCATGACAACGTGCAAGGGCCTTGCCTCCTACGACCAGGTTTTACACCTGCCTGACAATCTGGCCTTCTCCCCCATAGCTCTACAGCTTTAGACATGGTTCAAACGCCCGTGACAAGCCAGCCTTCAGCTCCATAGCGCTCCAGACCAGCTGTGTGGAGGTGTGGAGCTGTGGAGCTGTGGAGCAACGGTCACGCGAGAACGCCCGATCCTGAACCATGCCTCGAGCATGGTTCAAACTCGCTTGCCAATCTGGCCTTCATCGCCACAGCTCCACAGCTCGACACCTCCACAGACCAGTCATGCGGGGCGGTGGAGCAACCGGCAAGCAGGGAAACCCGCGTCTGAACCCATGCCTATACCCCGGCCCGGCTGCGCCCCCACCGGTAGACCTGGTGGGCCAGCAGGAGCGGCGGGTAGGCCGCGCGCGAGGCCAGCTCCAGTGCGCGTAGCGCCGGCCAGGGCGGCGGACGGTCGCTGGTCTTGCGGTAGATGTCGGCCAGTGCTGCCGGGACCCGGCCTGCGCGCCGGAGGCCTAACAGCCCGGCGAAGAGTGGGAAGCTATAGCGCAGGTGAAAGGTGCCTGGCAGGTGGCAGCGAATGAGCGGGTAGAAGTTGTTGGCGATGGCGAGATACCCACCCGGCCGCAGCGCCCCCGCCATCTCCGCCAGCGGTTCGAGCGGATCAGGCACGTGCTCAAGCACATCGAGACAGAGCACGACGTCGTAGCCCCGGCCCGGTGTGCGCACGATCCGCAGGTTGGGGTGAGCCGCCGCCCGTGCGCGGGCCGCCGCCGAGGGAAACGGATCATACAGCTCCACGGTGCTCGTCGGCAGCGCCGCCGCCGCCGTGCGCGCCAGCGCGCCGTAGCCCCCCCCATAGTCAAGCACGCGCGCCGGCGCCAGGCGCTGCAACCAGGCGACGAGTGCGGCGCGATGCCCACGGGACTGGGGATCCTGCTCGGTGAACATCCCGTTGAGCGCCCAGATCGGGTGGCGGTAGAACGCCTGCAGCAGCGCCGGGTCCGGACGGCGCTCATCGAGACCCAGTTCGGCCCAGACGTCGTCCATCAGCCGCCAGAGGCCGGCCAGGGTCAGCGAGTGCTGCGCGAGGCGCGCCAGTAGCGCCTGGATCACCGTCAGTTCAGCCGGGCTGAGACCGCTGGGGTCAACAGCGAATGAGGACCCGTGCAGGCCCGCGCCGACGATGGCGGGGTACGTATTCACCCTGCTGCTGGGAGCGAGGCCAGCTTGCCCGCGCAGGCTGACCAGGGCGGGAGCGTCAGGCTCAGGGGGCGCCTGGCGCGCGCGCGGCTGGCTCCCCAGCCGGGTGCGAACGACCCGCTGCAAGCGACGCAGGCGCCAGGCCAGCTTGACCCGCAGGGTAGGGTCGAAGAGGAGCCGCTGCGTGCGGGCGTCCGAACGGTCATCGGGCGTGACGGCGGGCGGGTGGCGCAGCGGAAAGTCCAGCTCGCCGGCGGGCAGATTGGCGATCGGGCTATCGGGGTTGTGGGTATGGGTCGAGTCGACGCCAAAGCCAATATTCTGCACCAGGTTGACCGCCGGCAGTGCGGTGAGGCCGCCATGGCGCCAGCAACTGTAAGTCCAGCGGTAGGCCCATGAGTCAATCTGCCGGGCGTAGACCGTATCGAAGGTAGCGCGCCAGTGGCGGGTGGCGCGCCGATCGCGAACGATGGTATTCAGCCAGGGTGTCGCGCGCAGCCGTGGCCAGTCGGCCATTGCCCCATCGTAGAGCCGCCAGGCGCGGCGCCAGGTGGCCCAGCCGACACAGTGGGGGTAACGGGAAAAGGCGTAGCTGGCTGCGACCCCGATCGGGGTGAAGCGGTCGCCGGAGATGGCCATGACCCGGGGATCATCGGCGTAGCGGGCCAGCAGCTCGGCGCAGAAGCGAAAAAAGCTCGCACTGGGCAGACAATCGTCCTCAAGGATGATCGCCTGGTCGACCGCGGCAAACACGGCGGCGAGGGCCGTCTCGAAGCGCGCGGGGAGGCCCAGGTTCGTCTCGGCGTAGTCGTGGGTCACCGTGCAGGGCCAGTCCACCTGGCGCACAACGGCACGGGCGGCGGCGCAGGCCGCGGCCTCGGCAGGGCGGTCGGGGCGGGGGCCATCGGCCACCAGGAAGAGCCGGCGGGGCCGGGCCCGCGCGATTGCGGCGAAGACTCGCGCCGTCAGCGCGGGGCGCCGGAAGAGGAAGAGCACGACGGGCACATCCAGCTGATCGGGGCTGGCCGGCGCCAGACTTGTGGCCATAGCCATGGTTCAAACCTGCTTGACAAGCTGGGGTTCAGCTCCACAGCGCTACAGCGCTCCAGGCCGGTTGTGTAGAGCTGTAGCGCTGTGGAGCTGTGGAGCAACGGTCACGTTGAAACGCTCGCTTTTGAACTTTGTCTGCACGCCTCACGCCCAAGGACGCACAAGCCAGAACCCCCGGCGCCACGTGGCGCGCCGGGGGCACAGCGGGCGGCACCGGGGGAGGCGCCGGTCGATCAGGCAGCGCTAGTCGGCTCGATCGCGTTGAGCCGGAGGAGCGCCGCGCGCAGCATCACCAGGTCCTCATCGGTGCACCGGGCAAAGGACGGATCAGTGGGATGCACCGCCTCAGCGAGCAGCAGCATCGCTCGCAGCGCGACGGGCCACGGGGCCTCGGCGGCCACGTCCCCGCTGGCGGGGGGCTGAAGGTGAGGCAGCGACTTGGAGGGGCGCGCGCCAGTCATGGCATCTCCTCAAACGGTTATCTTTCTGATAGTGTAGCGGCAGCTGCAACGGGCGTCAAGAGCAATCGTCGCCAACGCAGGGCCAGGGCAACGTCGTCCGCCCGGCGACCGAAGCCGCGGGCTCGACAGGCCACGCAGGTGGCCTTCGCACCAGGAGCCGGGACGTTATGGTCTTTGAGGAATTCATCCGCTCTAGACCGCGCAGGCAGTCTTCGCATCCCATAGCCGAGGGCTTGAGCCCCACGGCCAGCTCGGCATACCGGATTCATTGCTCAATAACCATTACGCCCACGGCCAGTTCGGCATACCGGATTCATTGCTCAATAACCATTACGCCCACGGCGCAGACGATCAACCGGACGTTGAGGTAGCCCTGGTCGCCAACGCCGGCCTCACACCAGCAGCGCGCTGAGGCGCTCGAGCACATAGGTCGGTTGGGCCGGCGCCCCTGGCACGTCGGCGCGCGTGCTGTCGCCGGTGAGCACCAGGGCGGTGGCCATGCCGGCGGCCGCGCCCATCGCGATGTCGGTCATCAGGCGGTCGCCGACCATCAGGCAGCGCTCGGGGGGGAGCTGGAGCATCGCCCCGACGGTGCGGGCCATGATCGGCGAGGGCTTGCCGACGTTGACCTCGCAGCGGGTGTTGGTGCAGGCCTCGATCGCAGCGATGATCGCAGCCGCGTCGGGCTCGCCGCCGCCGGGCACCGGGCAGAAGCGATCGGGGTTGGTGGCCACCAGGCGCGCCCCGGCACGGATGGCGTCGAAGGCCACCTGTAGTTTGTGGTAGGTGAAGGTGCGGTCGAACGAGGCGACGACGATATCGATCGCGCCGGCCCGTTCGCTCAACGGGAAGCCCGCCGCGGTCAACTCGCCGATCAACGGCGCCTCGCCGCAGACGAAAAGCGTGGCCCCCGGCGCGTGCTCCAGCAGCCACTGGACCAGCACGTGCGATGAGTTGACCACCTCGCCCAGCTCGGCCTCGAGGCCCATCCCGCGCAATTTAGCGACGTACTGCTCGCGGGTCCTCGTCGGGTTATTCGAGAGGAAGGCCACCCGCCGCCCCTCAGCCCGCAGGGTCGCCAGCACCTCAGCGACGCCAGGCAGCAGCGTATCGCCGAGATAGAGCGTGCCGTCCAGGTCGAAGATATAGCCGTCGTAGCGAGGGATGCGCATAGGTGAACGGGATGATCACTGGCGGAGCATGTTATACCAGGTGGAATTGGCAATCCCGCATTGTCCCACTCATCTCCACAGCGCTCCAGCTCCACACAGGGCTTTGGAGAGCTGTAGCGCTGTGGAGGTGTGGAGCTGAGCCAATGCGATGCCAGCAAGCAGAATCGGTATTAGCCGATTATACCGCACATGAGACATAGTTCACACGCACGTGACAATCCGGCCCTCAACTCCACCGCTCCACACCTCTACACCTCTACACGGCTGGTCCGTAGAGCTGTGGAGCTGTGGAGCAACAGTCACGCGAGCACGCCCGATCCTGAACCATGCCTGACGCAGGGCTGCTCGCGCCGCCCACCCCACAGGGCTGCTGCAACGTCCGCCTTCAGCAATGCACTGTGGCGGCCACGCCTTACCCCTACCCTGGAGTCCCTCTCAGGTGGAGGGTTTTTGGCGGATAGCGTCCTGATGCGCGGCTTGCCCTCACCCCCCTCCCCCCCTCTCCCAGCCTGGGAGAGGGGGGGATGTTGTTGGCGTTGCGGTGCGCCAGCTCCGCT
>JACAEO010000200.1 GCA_013388805.1 Chloroflexota bacterium | reverse complement strand
GGCGGGGCCGGGACAGCGTCCCGGGGGCGCGGGGGCGGCGCGCCCCGCTAGCCGCCACGGGGCAGCACCACGCCCCGGGGGCGCGGGGGCGGCGCGCCCCGCAAGGTGCGGAGCAGCACTCAAAACGTGACGTTCTCGCTCCCCTTGAGCTGGAGGAAGGCACGCACCTCGGCCGGCGTCGCGATCTCGCGGTCGAACTCGCCAGCAAGCCGCACGATCTTCTCGACCAACTCGTGGTTGCGCGCGAGCACCCCGCGCCGCACAAAGATGTTGTCTTCGAGCCCGACCCGCGCGTGCCCGCCGAGCATGATCGCCGCCGTGCCCATGTGAAACTGGTTGGGGTAGCCCGCACCGATCACCGACCAGTGGAAATGCTCCGGCCCAAACAGACGATTGGCAGTGTCAAGCAGGTGCGTCAGATCGTAGAGCGTGGCACGGATGCCGCCAAGCACCCCCATCACAAACTGTATCCAGAGCGGCGGTGTGACTACGCCCTCCTTGACCAGGAAGTCGAGATTGTAGAGGTGGCCCACGTCGTAGATCTCGAACTCCGGGCGCGTCCCCGCCTTGTTCATCTCGCCGATAAAGTGCTTGATGCTCTTGAAGGTGTTCGGAAAGATGAAGTCTTCACTGCCCTCCAGCCATTGCTGCTCCCAGGCAAACCGGTAGTCCTCCGGCGCAAAGCGGCGCGCGATCGGGTGGACCGAGAAGTTCATCGAGCCCATGTTGCACGAGGCCAGTTCTGGCTGCCAGGTCGGCACGACACGCACCCGCTCAGCCGGGGTCATCATCACCGAACCGCCCGTGGTGGCGCAGATCACGGCGTCGGTGCGGGCCTTGATCGCCGCCAGCGTCGCACCAAAGACCTCCATATCCGACGAGGGCGCACCGGTGGCCTGGTCGCGCGCATGCACGTGGATGATCGCCGCGCCCGCCGCGGCGCAGCGCTCCGCGTCCTCGGCTAGCTGCTCGATCGTGTAGGGCAGATACTTCGTCTGCGTCGGCACGGTCACCGCACCGGTCAGCGCGGCAGTGACAATCAGTTTGTCCATCGGTGCCTCCCTGCTCCGGGCAGCGCCCTCAGCGGCCCAGGACGTTGCTCCGTACGCTCCAGCCCTAGTGCAGTTCCAGGCGACCTGTTCGGGCATCAGCGCGACCTCGACCGTGTCCAGATGCGCCGCGCCCAATCGACAATCGCAAATCTGCAATCTGCAATCGCACTAGATACGCCTGCTAGAGATCTTCGAAGATAGCGACGACGCGCGCCCAGCCGGCACTGCCGCCGGTCAGCTTGACCGGGAAGCAGGCGACCTTGAAGCCGAACGGGCGCGGCAGCGCAGCGAGATTGGTCAGCTTCTCGATATGGCAGTACTCGAGCTCGCGGCCGACCCGGTGGGCCTCCCAGATCACGCCGGGGTCACCGGTCGCCTTGAAGCGCTCTTTCATCGCCCAGAAGGGCTGATCCCAGCCCCAGGCGTCGATCCCCATCACCCTGATGCCCTGCGCGATCAGCCAGCGTGTCGCCGCGGCGCTCATCCCGGCGCCGGCGTGGAAGTAGTCGGCCTGACCCCAGTGCTGGTCGGCCCCGGTGTGGATCATGACGATGTCACCGGGCTTGAGGGTGTAGCCGATCTGCGCCAGGGCCGCCGACAGATCATCAACCTCGATCAGCCCGCCGCGCGGCTTGTGGCGCATGTCGAGCACGACACCATCACCATAGAACCACTCGAGCGGCAGCTCGTCGATCGTCCGGGCCCGCTCGCCGCCGCAGGTCGGGTAGTAGTGAAACGGGGCATCCACGTGCGTCCCCGCGTGGGCATTCATCTGCACATGGTCGTTGGCCCAACCCAGGCCCTCCGGCAGATCGGCGAGGGTAGCATCGAAGAAGCTAGCCATCTGTGCGGCGCTCTGCGCGTGGCTCTCGTGCACCACCTTCAGTGGCAGCGGCTCGCTCGGGCTCTCTTCAGTCGGCACACTCAGGTCGAAGATCTTCATAGCTGCATCTCCTCCTGCACGCCAGACCTGCAGCGGCTGGCAAGGTTGCGCACCAGCGGCTCGATCGCCGCCATCAGCCCGTCAGGCGTAACCAGGGTAACGATGATGAGAAGGGCTCCGCAGACGATCCGGGCCGGCTGGATGAGTAACACGGCGCCGAGCAGTGGGCCGATATCAACGCCTGGCCTGTGCCTGAGTGGTCGTTCAACGACGTTGCCTGCCCTGTGTCACCCCGCGCCCTTCGGCTACGCGGCTCCCGAGCTTGTCGAGGGGCAGGGTACACTTCGCGAGGGGTCTACCGCATCAGGAGACGGAAGATGCGTCGCTTCGCTCAGTGTGACCGGGCGGATAGCATACCAGCAAACGTCGTTGACAGGCTACCGAGAGACGCATGGCAACAGCGCTCGGCAGGGCCGCACATTGGTGGGAACGCAAGGATATGGGATGGGATGATGATGAACTATACGCCCGCCGGCTACCGTTTGTCAACCGGGGCGACGCTCAGAGGTTGCATCAGTAACGGGAGGCTCCCATGCAGATCGTGATCATTGGTGAGTATGAGGTGAGTTACGATGCCGCGGGCGAGCCAGCCCTGATAATCCACCACGTCGTCCGCGGCTACGATGCGGCTGGCTTCGACGCGGCAACGGCTGCCGAGCTGGGTGCGCTGCTTGCCGTCCGGCAGAAGCGCATTCGCGAGCTCGGCAGCTACCGTGCTGTCTTTGGCGCTGGGGGGGATGTCACACTGTACACAGCGACCAACCAGCGTGCCGTCTACCTGACGAGCGAGCAGGCGGCACGGCTGGCAACCCTGCTAACGGCTACTTCTTGAGCGGCTGGCCGGTGTAGGGGTCATACTGCCACTCACCGGTCGGGTCAAGGCTGGTCTGCTGGGGCGCGGGCAGGCTGCTCGGCTCGGGCGCAGCCGCGCCCTCCTGGGGCATGACGATCCAGAGGATGACGTAGATCAGCGGGCTGAGGCCGCTCAGGACTGCCAGCACGAACACCAGCCGCACGATCGTGGCGTCGATGCCGAAGTACCGGGCCAGGCCACCGCACACGCCGCCGATAATCCGATCGGTCCTGCTTCGAACCAGGCGATTGTCCACCGGGGTCTCCTTCCTGTCTAAAGGTAACGGGCCGCAGGACGCGGCACCGGTCGTCTCCTGCCCATACGACGACCACGGGGCCTGATTGTTGCGCCGCTGGCCTTCACCAGAGTGCCACCCGATCTTCACAGCTTCTTCACAGCCTGTGGCTAGACTGAGGCTGTCATTCAGCCACGTGCCGCCGGGCCTCTAGCTCGGACGGCGTCACAGAGAGGAGAGCAACGATGAAACGCACCCTACGTTCGACCCTCACCGGCCTTGGCATCACCGTTGCGCTGGCTGCCGGGCTTACCCTGACGGCGCCCGGCGCTGTACAGGCCGCACTCACGCCCGGCGACCAGGCGGTGGTGACACAACTGGAGGCCCAGCGCGGCGGCGAGCGAACCGGGCGCCGCGGCGCCCCGCTGGTCGCCGCCCTGGTGCAGGCTACTGCTGAGGCGACCGGGCTGAGCGCCCAGGATGTTGTGACCGCGCTGCGGGGTGGCCAGAGTCTTGCCCAGATCGCGGCCGCCAACGGCAGCAGCGCCGAGGACGTTGTGCAGGCGGTGACCGCACGGGCCAGGGAGCGCCTCGACCGCCAGGTGGCCGCCGGGCGCCTGAGCCAGGAGCGGGCCGACGAGCAACTGGCCCGGCTGACAACCCAGGCGACGGACCTGGTGAACGATACGACGCTCGGCACGAAGATCGATGAGCGGATCGACACGGCGCGCACACGGGCCGTTACTCCGGGGCTCGTCCGGGCGGCGAGTGACATCACTGGCCTGCCAGTGGGCGACATTACCGGCCGCCTGCGCGATGGCGAGAGCCTGGAGCAGATCGTGCGCTCGGCGGGCGCCGATCCGGCAGCGGTGATCGACGCCGCGACGGCCGCCTTCCGCGCTGCGGCGGAGCAGGCGATGCGCGCCACGCGCTAGCAGATCACGAGGGAGGCCCGGGACGCGAGGAGGCACGGACCAACCGCTCCTCGCGTCCGCCTCTCCGCACCTTCGCACCTGGCCCCCCCCCGACAGCCTGCTCCAATACGCGTAGCGTTTCTTTGGCGACCGTGCGATACGAGAACTGCGCCGCCCGGGCCAGGCCCTCGGCGCGCAACGCGGCCTGCAGCTGTGGGTCGCCCAGCACCCGTCCCAGCGCGGCGGCCCAGCCCACCACGTCGTCGGGGGCGACGCGCAGTGCTGCCGTGCCGACCACTTCGGGCAGACTGCTCGCATCACTCACCACCACCGGTGCGCCGCAGGCCATCGCCTCCAGCGGCGGCAGGCCGAAGCCTTCGTAGCGTGAGGGATAGGCGAAGACCGTGCAGGCCCGGTAGAGCAGCGGCCCGTCTTCGACGGGTACGTCCACCCGCTGTACGGTCGTAACCAGCTCCAGGTCGGCGATCAGCGCGTTGAGGTCAGGGAAAAGCTGTGGGTCATGGCCAGGCGCCCGACCGGCCAGCACCAGCGTGGCGCGAACGCCACGGGCGCGGAGCAGAGCAAAGGCGCGCAGCAGCGTCGCGACGTTCTTGCGCGCATCAAAGCCGCCCACGTAGTAGATGAACGGCCCACTGATGCCGTAGCGGCGGGTCACCTCGGCGCAGGCAGCCGCGCGGTCGCCCGGGGTGAACTGCTCACCCGCAGCGAGCGGCACGGGCGTGACCTGCGCCGGCGGCAGCCGCAGGTGAGCGACGATGTCATCGCGGCTGCAGGTCGAGAACGTGAGCACGTGGGCGCTGCGCCGCACGGCCCGTCGCACCAGCACCATGTAGGCCCGCACGTGCAGGCCGCCGCGGTACTCGGGCAGCAGCAGCGGGATGATGTCACCCACTGTGGTGACCACCGGGAGTCGCGAGCGCAGCGGTGGCGCAAAGTACGGCACCAGCAGCAGTGCCGGCCCGCCCCGTGCCAGCCGCGCGGCGGCCCGCGGCAGGTCCACCTGCTCGAACCAGAGCTTGGCCAGGTTCTCGCTCAGCCGGTCAAAGGGTGTCCACAGACGGACATCTGCCACGCCCGCGGGTAGTGGCGGGCCGTCTGGTGCAATGGCCGGCTGGACGAGCGTATAGCCATGCTGTGGCGCCACCTGCGGCAAGCAGCGTAGCAGCCCGTGGAGATACTGTCCGCTCCCTACGCTAGGCTGCGACCAGAAGCTCCCGCTGATGATGATCTGCACGCGCATTCCTCTGGCGCTGCTTGATGTCTTTCTTGTGTGCGGGCCATAGTACCACAGGTATCGCAACAACAGGGTCGCCCCCAAGGCCGGGCAACTCGTAATAGGCGAGGACTATACTATCGCGAGACCGCTGCTCATGCGGAGGGTATCGTGACACGCCAGCAACCCCGACCCCACCCCCACGCGATCGCTCAAGGAGCGCGGGGCATCCAGCCAGAACGGCGCGAAAGCGCTGCTTCTCCGCGGCCTGTGGCGTTCCGTAGCCGCCCCTGGCTCGCCAGCGTAGGGTTGATCGGCCTTGCGGCTACGGTCGTCGCCTACCTCTGCTGGTACATCGCCGTATATGCCGTGTTCATCGCCGACGACGCTTACATCCACATGCGGATCGCGCGGCATCTGACTGAACACGGGCAACCCTTCTTTAATCTCGGCGAGCCGGTGGCAGCAAGCAGTTCGCCGCTGTGGCTGCTCCTCCTGAGTGGCCTGTTCGCTATTGCGGGGCCCAACCCATCACTCCTTCCCCCACTTACTGCCACTCTCAGTGTTACGTGCTTTGCCATCCTCGTCGGCGTATGCTCTGTCCAGGGGCGCCGCATTACGGCCATCGGCTACGCAGCGTTCTGCGTCATCCTCGGCGCGCTGCATTCAGCGGCAATCCAGATGGAGACGACCCTCGCGCTCACGCTCTGGGGGCTCTCGCTCCTCGGCCTGCAGCGACAGCGCTATGGTCTCGCCGGGCTGGCCGCCGGGCTGGCCGCCTGTACGCGCTATGAACTCGTGCTCTGGCTACCACTGGCTACCCTCCTGGCACCTGGGATGGCCACGCGGGCCAGGCTCATAGCAGGCGCGCTCACACCCCTTGGCGCGCTGGCGCTCTTCAACCTGGGCTATTTTGGGAGCCTGCTCCCCAACACGGTCAGGGCCAAATCGGTTATCTATACGCTCAGTGTCGGTGAGTCGCTGGTCACCAGCGGCTTTGTGTTCGGGACCGATGTCTTTCTCGCCGCGATCGCCCTCGGTGGCCTCATCGCTCTGACGCTCATACGAGATACGCGCACCCGGATTGCGGGCACGGCGCTCCTCTTCGGGATCGCGCTCCTCGGGCTGTACACGGCCCGGCGTGTACTGGTGTTCAGCTGGTACCAGCCGCTCTACCTGGTGCCTGCGATGCTCGGCCTGGGCACCGCGCTGACGAGCGGCAAGCGCGCACAGGGGGCACTGGCGGTGCTGGTCGCCGTGCTCTTGATGTGGCAGCCTGCGCGACTCGCAGGCACCGAAGCCATGGGGCTCGTGACGGGCCAGGCGCTCGCCTTTCGCGAGGCAAAGCCAGGGCTGCGGGTACATCGCTACGTGCAGATCGGTGAGGAGCTGTACCGCAACTACCCTGATGCTGTGCTGATGAGCAGCGAGATTGGCGGGCTGGGATGGGGCTTCAGGGGTCGAGTCGCCGATGCCGCCGGGCTGGTCTCTCCCGAGTTCCTCCGCTACCATCCACTGCCTGTGCCTGAAGGCCGCTCAAGTGGCCTCACCGGCGCGATCCCACCACAGGCGGTTCGCGACGCAGCGCCCGATCTTCTTGTCGCAATGGAGACGTTCAGCGAGGCCGTGCGCCACGAGATAGCACGTGGTCGCCTGCCCTCATATCACCTGTTGCGGAGAGAGCCGGTGCTCGATGAGCAGTTGATCCCGGGTACGTCGGGCCTGAGCCTCTGGAACTCGCGTTACACGGAGATCTATGTCCATACGCGGCTCGCAGCCGCCGCTGCACAACCTCGCAGCGGGCCTCAGCCCCTCTCAGGTGGAGGGTTTTTGGCGGATAGCGTCCTGATGCGCTGCTTGCCCTCACCCCCCTCCCCCCCTCTCCCAGCCTGGGAGAGGGGGGTATGTTG
>JACAEO010000007.1 GCA_013388805.1 Chloroflexota bacterium | reverse complement strand
TAACGTTTGAACTGGCTGCATCATCGGGCTCAAGCACTGAAGAATACACGCCTGTGATCCAGTCGTGGATCGTTTCACTCCTCGTTGCCCAGGATGAAACATCCCATGCCACCTGAGCACTGGCGCTTCCAGATCCGTCACTGGTTGTGCATCGGATCGACCAGGTTGGAGGGCTACTTTCAATAACTAAATCGAAATGAACGATTACGCCCATACTTGATCATGGGCTGCCGGATTCAGATTAATAGCTGCGATCCGGACAGTTGCGGTCGCCTGTTGTTCCAGGCGCAAGGATTCGCGACAACTGTTCTAGTTGGGCATAGACAACCATTCGTTCCTGGTGCGCTGCTTCGACAGCATCATTAATCACGAAGGCTCTGGTGTGTTCATTCGTTTCAAACTCTCGGTAGGCATCTTGAACGTCAAGTGTCTGGAGGCGCGGCTCAAGCACTTCGATCGTCCCCAGGCAGGCCGGTTTGCCGCCGCCGAGCTTGGGCCACAGCCGCGGCTCGCCCAGCCCCAGGGCGATCAGGATCAGCCCCAGTTCGCCCGGCGTCAGGTTGCTGAAGTCCAGACGCAGGGCGAAGCGGCTCCCCACAGCGCAGGCTTCCAGCGGCAGGTTGCCCTGCGCCAGCTTGCCGTGCATGTAGAACTTGCGCCCCCGTGGGGTCGGCCCATCGAAGTAGGTGTCCCTGGCCTTGAGTCGCGGGCGGAAGAGTTGCGGCGTGGGCACGGTGACCACCTTTCCCTCGCGCAGCGGCGCGTCGGCGAAGCGCGCCAGGCCCTGGTAGCCGAGCGCGCCGAAGATGCGCTGGGCCACGTCCAGTTCTTCGACGGAACGGGGCGGCAGATAGTCGCGTGGCATCTGGTCCGCGCACGTAACCTGCACCGCCGAGCGGCTGATCGTCTCCACAATGCTGCGGATGCAGCCTTTGAGCGAGGTGGCCGGAATGGCCGGGACGCCGCCGGTGCGGAAGTGGCCCTTGACCAGGGGGTACTGGCGATCACCCGGGATCTGCTCCAGAATGCCCGAGGCGACATGCACCGGCGAGCGGGCCACAATCACCGCCTCGAGTGTGCCGCTGAGGGTGCCGGGCCGGTAACGGTGGTGGCCAGCGGGCGGCTGGCGTTCGGGTTTGCCGGCCGGCAACGGCACAAAGTCGTAGGGTTTGGGCAGGGGCGGCTGCTGCGGGCCACGATCGCGGTTCGTCATACTGTCACCTCAGGGTGGCTATAGCGCAGGAACTGCGCGGCGCCGTTGGGCGCGTAATAGGTAAAGCACATCAGCGGGGGGTACTGGCCGGTCTGGATCAGCTTGCGCGCGGGATGCGCGTGGACCTCCCAATCCTCGCCCAGGGTTCGCGCTCCCTGGATGCTCAGCGTCTGTTCACTCAGCACCAGCACGTCGTAGGCGCCGTCATCGCGCCGCTTCCAGCGCACCTCGGCGCGCATCGAAAAGATGTGGCCGAAGTCGCCGCTCAGGTCAAGGTCCTCCAGCCTGCCGAGGGCCTTGATCGGGCGCAGGTTATCGCTCCCCTTGCCGGGGTCGAGATCCCACAGCGCCGCGCCGCCGAAGCTCCAGCAAGGTAGGCCGACGACATCCCGGGCCAGCGCGCCGATGCGCACGGCATCGGCCCGATCGATCCGGTACAGGTAGCCCTTCATAGGCCAACCTCCCAGCGCCAGGCGGGCATGCAGGCTTTCCAGAGGGCGCGGACCTGCTCGTTGCCCGTGGCCGTGAGGCTCACGCCCATAATCTCGTCGGGCTGGTAGGCCGAACCTGCGGGCAGATCGGCCAGATCAACCTCGCGCGGCGGCAGCGCGTAGCCCTGGTAGCGCGCATCGGCGCACAGCGCCCCCAACCCGGCCAGTTTGCCCGCCGGCGCCACCTCACGCCCGTCGAGCAGGCATAGCGCGCCGTTGACCAACTCGCAGGTCGGGTAGAAGATGCGCAACTCGTCGAAGGTAATCGTCACCCGCCCCAGGCCGCGCGACTTGCCGAAGCCGATGCCCACCCGCCCCTCGGCCAGGTCGCGCAGAGCCAGGCCCAGCAGCCCGAGTTGGGCCAGGGTCAGGTTCTTGAAGGTGATCAGTGTGCGAAAGGTTCCACCCACCACGGTCTCATAGTTGAATGGCCCCACGGCCACCGAGCCATAGATGCGGTCGATCGCCACCCCGTTGCGCTCCTCGATGAGCACCTCGCCGGTGGGATAGGCATCGGCGAAGCGCACCCGCCCGGCGAGGCTGGTGTGGCCGAAGATCTGGCTCACGAACGAGGAACGGCGGTAGATCAGCGCCGTATCGCTGGCGGCGTTGCCGTTGCGCAGTTCCTCGAAGTAAATCCCCGAAGAGAAACGCATCTCGTCGCCGTCCTGCGTGTAGGGCTGATAGCGCTTCCGCTTGACCAGCGGGTTATCGGCCAGGGGCGGAATGAACTCCCTGTCGCTGCGGCGCTGGCGGGCCAGGTCGTAACGGGTCGGGCCGTCCAGCGAACGGCAGATGCGTTCGCACTGAGCGCGTACCACCCCCTTGAGCGAAGGGCCGGGCAGGTAGACGTGGTCCTGACTGCGCACGAACTCCATATCCGGCAGGGTCGGGTCGGCGCCGCCGCTCTCGCCGGCCTTGATCAGGATCGGCCCATCGGGAGCGATGGTGAAGCGGATGGTTCCTTCGAGAAAGG
>JACAEO010000199.1 GCA_013388805.1 Chloroflexota bacterium | reverse complement strand
CGCCGCGCCGCAACACGCTACGAACACGTTTCTGGTATTCCTGCCCTGCCGGGGCAACAGCGGAGCGATCCATGAGCCTCTACCGCAGCCGCCACGTTGCGGCCCGGTTCGTTCCGGGGTTGTTCGTGCGCTTTGTCCAGCTGTACGTGCGGCCCCACGTCGAAGGGCGCGAGCACCTGCCCGCCGAGGGATCGTTCATCCTGGCCGCCAACCACTCCAGCCACGCCGATACCGCGGTGATCTTCGCGTCGCTGCCCAAACACATTCGCCGGCGCTTCGTGGCGGCGGCCGCCCAGGATTACTTCTTCCAGGGTGGCCCGCTGCAGTATGCGTCGCGCGTGCTCTTCAACGCCATCCCGATCGCCCGCGACCGCCGTGGCGGCCAGGATCCGCTGCGCCACGCCGCGCGCGCCCTGCGCGAGGGCTACGTGCTGCTGCTCTTCCCCGAGGGCACGCGCAGCACCAACGGGACGCTCGGCCCCTTCCGCGCCGGCATTGGCAAGCTGATCGCCGAGTTCCCGGGCACGCCGGTCATCCCTACCTTCGTTGAAGGCACCACCCGGGTGATGCCGAAGGGCAAGATCATCCCCCGCCCGGTGAAGGTCCACGTCACCTTCGGCGCGCCGCTCTACCCCAAGGCGCACCCCAAGTTTCGCGCGACCTGGCAGAGCGCCGCCGATGAGGTGCGCGCGGCGATCATTGAGCTTGGCGCCCGCGAGCCCGCCGCGCCCGCGAGCCCCGATGCGCCGGCCGAGGGGTAGGCGTGCGAACGGCCCGGCCCGCCTGACCGTCGCGCCACACGGCTCGTCACGCATCACGCGTCGTTGCTTTCACGCCTGACGAGCCGCCCGGCCAATGCCACAAAGAAGGGCAGCAACTCGGGGTTCTTGAGCGAATCGGGGTTGGCGGCCCGCTCCACCGGCACACCACTGAGGATCTTCTTCACCGGCACCTCCAGCTTCTTGCCCGAGAGGGTGCGCGGCACATCGGGGATGGCGAAGATCGCATCGGGGACATGGCGCGGCGAGAGCGCGGTGCGGATGGCCGTCTTGATCCGCTGCTCCAGCGCCGGGTCGAGCTGCACGCCCTCGCGCAGCACCACGAAGAGCGGCATGTACGAGGCGCCACCGAGCCCCTCCAGGTCGACGACCAGGCTATCGAGCACCTCGGGGAGGCTCTCGACCACCCGGTAGATCTCGCTACTGCCCATGCGCACGCCCTGGCGGTTGATCGTGCTGTCGGAGCGCCCGTAGATCACCACGCCGCCCCGCTCGTTGATCACCACCCAGTCGCCGTGACGCCACGCGCCGGGGTAGATCGCAAAGTAGCTCTCGCGGTAGCGCTGCCCATCGGGGTCGTTCCAGAAGTAGATCGGCATCGAGGGCATCGGCTCGGTGATGACCAGTTCGCCCATCACCCCGGTGACACTGTTGCCGTCGGTGTCGTAGGCCTGGGCATTGACCCCGAGCGAGCGGCACTGGATCTCGCCGCTGTAGACCGGCAGCAGCGGCACGCCGCCCACGAAGCAGCCGCAGACATCCGTGCCGCCACTCAGTGAGGCCAGCCACAGATCGGCCTTGATATGGGCGTAGGCCCACTCGAAGCCCTCGGGGGGCAGCGGCGAGCCGGTGGAGCCCAGGCCGACGATATGGCTCAGGTCGTACTGGCGACCCGGCTCGATGTCGCTCTTCATCAGCGCAGTCAGGTAGCCGGCGCTGGTGCCGAAGAAGGTCATCGCACTGGCCTCGGCGAAACGCCAGAGCACCCCCATATCGGGGTAGCCAGGGCTGCCGTCGTAGAGCAGCACGGTCGCACCCACCAGCAGGCCGCCGATCAGCAGGTTCCACATCATCCAGCCAGTGGTGGTGTACCAGAAGAAGCGGTCACCCGGCTTCAAATTGAGGTGCAGGCTGAGCTCCTTCAGGTGCTGGATCAGGATGCCGCCCTGGCTCTGCACGATCGGCTTGGGCAGCCCGGTAGTGCCCGAGGAGTAGAGCACCCAGAGCGGGTGCGCGAAGGGCACGCGCTCGTAGCGCAACGCGCCCGGCGTGGCCAGCGCCTCATCCCAGGTGTGGATGGGCCCGCTGAGGCCGGTCGGCGCGGCCTGGGGGTCGAGGTAGGGCACGAAGATCGTTGCTTGCAGCGTGGGCAGCGCTGCCTGGATCTCAGCCACCACCGCGCGCCGGTCGAAGGGCTTGCCACCGTACTGGTAGCCATCAACCGCCACCAGCACCTTCGGCTCGATCTGCTTGAACCGGTCGATCACACTGGGGCTGCCGAAGTCGGGCGAGCAGCTCGACCAGACCGCGCCGAGGCTGGCGGCGGCGAGAAAGGCAACCAGCGCCTGCGGGATGTTGGGCACATAGCCCACCACCCGGTCGCCCGGACCGACGCCGAGGGCGCGCAGCGCCGCGGCGACACTGGCCGTCTGGCGCTCCAGCTCGGCCCAGCTGATCGCGGTCAGCGGCTGCCGCTCGGACTGGAACAGGACAGCGGGATGCTCCGCCGTGGCGTTCCGGAAGACGTGCTCGGCATAGTTGAGCGTGGCGCCCTCGAACCAGCGCGCACCGGGCATCGTGTGGCTGGAGAGCACGCGGCTGTAGGGCGTTGCCGACTGGATCTGAAAGTACTGCCAGAGTGATTCCCAGAAGGCCTCAAGCTCGGCGACCGACCAGCGCCAGAGCTCGTCGTAGGTGGTAACCTGCAGACCACGGGTGGCTGCCAGCCAGTTCATGTAGGCGCGGATATTGCTCTCGGCCTGCAGCGCTGCGGGCGGCGTCCACAGCAGACGGGGAGCGTTATCGTTCGACATTGAACACCTCCTGGGAGACAAGCGATACGCTTCTGAGGGCGGGTTATGCTGCCGTTTCCGGCTTGAGATAGCGGAGCTCCAGGTTGCCATGCTGGCCCAGCGCGTCCCACAGCAGGCTGAGCAGGTCTGCATCGGCGCCCTGGGCGGCCAGAAAGTCGATCGTCGGCCCGTCGAGGTAGTAGGTGACATCGTGCGGGCCCTCTTCCTCGAGGTTGTCGATCAGGAACTGGAGCTGGGCCAGGCTGATCTCCCCGAGGTAGACCCCGGTCTCATCGTTGAAGAGCGCGACCGTATCCACCAGGTGCGGCTCTGGGAGCGGCGGCTCGCTGTCGCCGCGGGCAACGGCGATGATCTGCCGCTGCTCGGCCCGGCTCATGGTATAGGGCGCCAGATCATCGCTGAGCAGCGTCTCGACCACCACCCGTGCGGCGTCGGGGCGCCCGAGCCGCGCGGTGGCGGCCCGCATCGCCGCGATCCGCCCCGGCTCGCTGAGCAGGCAATCGAGCTTGTAGCCGATCGACAGCAACGAGTTGCTGCGCGCGGCAACGCCGTTCTCAAGCAGCAGGTCGCTGTTGCGCTCCTCCTGGCCCGGGATGGGATTGACGATCAGCATCGGCAGCCCGGCCGCCATACACTCCGCCGAGGTGAGCCCGCCCGGTTTGCCCACAAACAGCGTCGCGACCCGCATCAGGTCGTGCATCTCGTTGGTGAAGCCCAGCACGCGAAAGCGATCCGCATGCGCGGCGGTCAGCGCCGTCACCTCATCGCGCAGCAGGCGATTACGCCCACAGACCACCACCGTCTGCACCGGGGTCCGCATGCGCAGGATCTGGGCCACGATCTCGCTTGCCGGGCCGCCGCCAAATGCGCCAGCCGAGACCAGCAGGGTCGGGATGGCTGCGTCGAGCTGAAAACGGGCGCGAATCGCAGGCACATCGACCGGCTCGCTGAAATCCAGCCCGACCGGGATGCCCGAGATGGTGATGCGCTCCGGGGCGATGCCGAGTGCGCTGAGCTGGACCTTCGCCTCCTCCTGGGCCACAAAGTAGCGGTTGAAGGCCCGGCTCAGCCACATCCCCTGGAAGTCATAGTCGGTCGTGATGATCGCCAGTGCAGTATGCAACTGGCCCTGGCTGAGCAACTGGGCCACCAGCGCAGCCGGCATAAAATGGGTGCAGACCGTGATATCGGGGTCATAATCCTGGATGAAGCGGGTCAGCGGCTGGGCATTGAGCAGATTCACCAGCTGCATCAGGCCGGCCTCGTGCTTAAACGGCTCGTCATTCTGGTCGTAGAGCCAGCCAACCGCCCACGGGTTCTCCTTGACGAGGGCGAAGTAGGCGTCAGTAGCGGCGACCTGGTAGAGCCGCGAGGTCAGCTTCAGGGCGTCCTGGTTGAGAATCTCTACCCCGGGCCGGGTGCGAAAGGCCTGTTCAACTGCGGCGGCGGCGACCTTGTGGCCCGAGCCGACGCTTGCCGAAAGGATCAGAACCCGTATGGTCATCGGCGGCTCCACGCTATGTTGCGGCGATCGCCAGGTTAGTATACCCTAGACCAGGCCGGGGTAGCGCACCATCAGGGTTGCAGTCTTCCGCGGTGGGGGGCTCTCAAGGGTAGGGTTTTTGAGCGTTGCGCCCCCAGGCCCCGCATACCCCCAGAATCTGGCGTTGCGGTGCGCCAGCTTCGCTGG
>JACAEO010000087.1 GCA_013388805.1 Chloroflexota bacterium | reverse complement strand
GTTTCTGCCAGCGAAGCTGGCAGAAACTGCCAACACAACAAAGCTTTCATCCTTCCGTGTGGGTGAGCGGCACGGCCGCAGCCCCGGCGCCAGGGTGGCCGGGGGTCGGCCCTTCCCCGACCGCGACACGGGCATGACACCCCGGCTGTCCCGCCAGGAACGCCGCCTTCCGGCGGGGTCCGGGGCGGAGCCCCGGCAGCCCGCTGCCTGGGGGATAGACTGCCAGCAGGCCGCAACCGCGCTACGCGGGGCGATTGCGCCGCTGATCGAGAAAATCTTGCAAAATGATCGCGGCGGCGACCTGGTCGATCTGCTGTTTGCGCTTCTCGGGCTTGACGCCCAGCTCACGCAGCAACTGGTCGGCGGCGGCCGTGGTCAGGCGTTCGTCGAAGAGGTGCACGGGCAGCGCCAGCTGCTCCTCGAGCTGCAGGGCGAAGCGCTGCACCAGCGCAGCCTGGGGGCCAACCTCGCCGCGCAGGGTCAGCGGCAGGCCGACCACCAGAGCCACGACGCGGTGCTCCTGGACCAGGCGCGCGATGCGCTGCAGCGCCTGCTCCGGCGGGCGCGCGGCGATGGTGGTCAGTGGCGTGGCCAGGCGGCCTTCAGCGTCGCTCAGCGCTACGCCAATGCGCCGCTCGCCGATGTCCAGACCGAGGATGCGCTGTTCGTGTGGCATGCCCCTGCGCTTGCTGCAAAACACCGGCGAGGGTGGCCGCCGGGCGGCCCTCACGCCCATCGAGCGTACGTGTGCACACTCGGGGTGACACACGCGCCTGGGAGTGAGGGCGTCCCGCCCTCGTCACGTCTACGAGGGCAAGCTGCCCTTGCTCCCAGGAGACATGTGAACACGTACCACCGAGCAGCGTCGCGGAGCTATCGGCCAGGGCGGCGGTGGTGAGCCCGGCGCGATCCAGCGGTGGGGCGCCAGGCGACGCGGCGGCCACCATCAGTACTGGATGACCGAGAAGACCGGGTAGCCCGCGAGCTTCTCGCGCCCGCCGAGGAAGGTCAGCTCGATCACGAAGGCCAGCTCGGCCACACTGCCACCGGCCCGCTCGATCAGCTGGCTCGCCGCCAGGATCGTGCCGCCAGTTGCGAGCAGGTCGTCAACCAGCAACACGCGGGCGCCGGGCGTGAGGGCGTCGCGGTGGATTTCCAGCTTGTTGGAGCCATACTCGAGCTCGTACTCGATCTGGTAGGTGTCGGCGGGCAACTTGCCCGGCTTGCGCACCGGCACCAGGCCCACGCCCAGTTGCAGCGCGATCGGCGCGCTGAAGATGAAGCCGCGCGATTCGACGCCCGCCACCGCCTCGATGCCGGCGTTGCGATAGCGCTCCACCATGGTGCTGATCACCTGGTTGAAGGCCGGGCCGTTGCCGATCAGGGTGGTGATATCCTTGAATTGAATGCCCGGCTGGGGAAAGTCGGGGATGTTGCGCACCAGGCTCGCCAGGTCGTTGCTGGTCATGGCTCCTCCCGGATCACAGCGCGTGATGTGAGACCAGCATATTATAACCCCTGCCGGGCCTGCCCGCGTCACCACCAGCCCGGGCTGCTGCACCCTCGCTGGGGCACCCTCCATAACACCCTGCTCGCCGTGATCTGCCTCGTCTGGACCATCCCGACTATCGGCCTGCTAGTCTCCTCCTTCCGCGACCGCGACGCTATCCGCACCTCAGGCTGGTGGACGGTGCTGCCCCACCGCGAAACGCTCACCGTCGCGACCATCCAGCTGCCCGCCGAGACCGATCTGCGCGCCCCGCTCACGCTGCCCGCCGAGCTTGGCGGCGGCACCTACACCGCCGACCAGATCGCCCAGGGCGTGATCCTGCCCGATGGCCGCACGATCACCTGGGAAAACCGGCGCGGGCGGCTGATCGCGGTGCAGGGCCAGGCCTGGGCGATGAATACCAACTTCACCCTCGAGAACTATCGCATCGTCACCGGCGGGCGCGAGTATGTCTACACCGACGCCGCCGGCAACCGGGTGGTCGAGTCGGGCGAGGACCTCTGGGGCGTGCTGATCAACAACATCGCCGTAGTCATCCCTTCGACGGTCATCCCCATCCTGATCGCCGCCTTCGCCGCCTACGGCTTCGCCTGGATGCGCTTCCCGGGTCGCTTCCTGCTCTTCACCGTCGTGGTGGCGCTGCTGGTTGTGCCACTACAGGTGGCCCTGGTGCCGCTGTTGCGCGACTTCGTGCGCCTCGACCTCAACGGCACCTATATGGCAGTCTGGCTGGCCCACACCGGCTTCGGCCTGCCGCTGGCCACCTACCTGCTCTACAACTACATCAGCCAGCTCCCGCGCGACCTGCTCGAGTCGGCCTTCATCGACGGCGCCTCGCACTTCACGATCTTCACGCGCCTGATCCTGCCACTCTCGGTGCCGGCCCTCGCCTCCTTCGCGATCTTCCAGTTCCTCTGGGTCTGGAACGACTACCTGGTGGCCCTGATCTTCATCGGCGCGCAGCCCAATGTGCAGGTGCTGACCATGCGCCTGGCCGACATGGTTGGCTCGCGCGGCCAGGACTGGCACGTGCTCACCGCGGGCGCCTTCATCTCGATGCTCATCCCGCTGCTCGTCTTCTTCTCCCTGCAGCGCTTCTTCGTGCGCGGTCTGCTGGCCGGTTCAGTGAAGGGGTAGGCAGGGCGGCGTTGTGGAATGCCCCGTGGTTACTCCTTCTCATCCTCGATTGACACCAGACCATAGACGCTTCCAGCGTACACCATGCTGCTGATCAGCGGGTGCGGGCGCGCCCCGGGCCGGACGCGGCGGTAGATGTAGCGTGGCCCGCCTGTGTGCTCGACGCAGAGGTACTCGCCGTAGGCGTTGATGGTTGTCAATTCTGCACGCTCGGCCACATCATCGTCGAACGCATCGTGCATCGGGTGATCCTCCTGGGCTGATAGCACATCCGGGATACGCAGGTGCAGCCCCACTCAAGACCCTTACGCATGGTTCAGGATCAGGCGTCCTCGCTTGACCGTTGCTCCACACCTCCACATCTCCACAGCTCGACAAAGCCCTGTATGGAGCTGTCGAGCTGTGGAGATGAGCGGGACAATGCGGGATTGCCCATTCCACTTGATATCACTCGTCACGTCCCTCAGGCGGCGCTGCCGTTGCACACGGCGATCGGCACGTTGCTCGGCCCTTCGACGCCTAGCTCCAGCAGCGTATTGCTGACCACCGCGCTGGCTTTGCGCTCGAAGATCAGGTTGGTGATCTCGTCGACCAGGGCGATCGCGCCGTTGTAGCCAACGATGGCGCGCCGGTGGTAGCCAAAGCGATCCTCGACCGGGAAGCCGACCCGCAGCAGCGGGATCCGCTCGGCATCGGCGATGAACTTGCCCTTCGAGTGGCCGATCAGCAGGTCCACCGGCCGGGCCTTGATCCGCTTGTGCAATTCGTGCAAATCACCCTTGAGGATGATCTCGCTCTCGACGCCAAGCTCCTCGCTCAACTCGACCATGCGCTCGCCCCACGGCCCGTTGTCGGCAGCGGTCAGTACGTAGGCCGGGGTCATGCCCATCTCGGCCACCAGGCCCACCAGGCCCTCGAGCAGGTCCGGGTCGCCATAGAGGGCCACCCGCAGCCCGGTGGTAAACATGTGCGTATCGACCAGGGCGTCGAGCAGCCGGGCGCGTTCCACCTGCAGCGTCTCGGGAACGGGATGGTCGGTGATCTCGGTCAGCGTATCGACGAGGGCGTCGGTGTTCGCCAGGCCGATCGGCATGGTCAGCACGTGGGCCGGCACGTTGTAGCGCCGCTCGTAGATGTGGGCCGCCTCGCCGCCCACGTGGCGCTGCAGCGCCACCGTGGCCAGCGACTTCGAGGAACTGCGCAGCTCCTCGATGGTGGTGCCGCCACGCGCAACGTGCGGGCGCGGCTCGTAGTAGCCGCCGTCGAGCGTCTCCGAGTAGTCCGTCAGCCAGACCCCGTGCAGGCCCATCTCGCGCAGTATGTGCTTCAGCTCGCGGATGTCGCCAGGGTTGACCCAGCCCGGGATCATGTTGATCTTGCCGTTGGTCTCGCCCTTCTTCTTGCGTCGCTCCGGCAGGTTGTTAGCGATCTCCTTGAGGAAGTTGTCGAAGCCGGTGGTGTGGTTGCCGATGTACGAGGGCGTCTTGACCGAGAGGATCGGAATAGTCACCTCGGGGTGCTTGTCGAGGAACTCGTCGATCACGCCGGGGATGTCGTCGCCGATCGTCTCGGAGAGGCAGGTTGAGCAGACCATGATCAGCGTAGGATGGAAGCGCTCCACGATGTTCTTGAGCGCGGCCAGCAGGTTGCCCTTCCCGCCATAGACGGTGGTCTTCTCACTGAGCGAGGTGGTCGCCACCTCCACCGGCTCGCGGAAGTGGCGGGCCATCTGGTGGCGCGGGTAGGTGGCGCAGCCCTGCGAGCCATGGTTGATCGTGATCGCCCCGTGGATGCCATAGTTGGCGAGCATGGCCCCGATCGGAGCGCATGAGCGCGTCGGGTTGATCGCGACCGCTCGTTCTTGTTTGCTGATGTAGCTCATTTAAACGACCTCCTCGAACCCGTGGCTCGTGTGGTGCGCTACCGGCGCGGGCCGGGCTCGCGTACGCAGGGTCTGCCAGATCGGCGCGTGCAGCGCCTTGTCGATGTCGCGGGCGAAGTTGAGCATGCCCACAAAACCGGCATACGGTCCCGTGTCATAGGTGTGGCCATTGACGAAGGGCACGCCCAGCTTGTAGGCGACGTACTTCTCCTTGTTACCGGAGATGAACAGGTCGGGCCGGCGATCGCGCAGGATCTCCTCGATCTCGGGCACGTTGGGGTTGTCGACCATCAGCGCGCCCGGGCTGAGCTGGTCGAAGATCTTCTGGTAGTCATCGTCGTGGCCAAAGGTGGTGGCCGCGGTCATCGTCTCCATGCCGAGCTCGCGCAGCAGTTCGATCCAGTGCCAGGCGCGCGGGCCACCCTGGTAGATGAAGACCGTCTTGCCCTGCAGCCGCTGGCGATAGGCGTCGATCTTCGGCTGGATGGCGGCCAGTTCACGCGCGATCACCGCCTCGGCCTCGGCTTCCAGCCCAAAGAAGGCAGCGGTTGCGCGCAGCGCCTCGGACATGTGCTTGATGCCCCAGAGCGTCACGTTGATGTAGGGCGTGCCATACTTATCGCGCATCATATCGGCGATGTAGGTCGCCGAGCGCTGGCAGTGGACGACGTTGAGCGTGGCTTTGTGCATGATCTTCAACTCGTCCACCGAGACATTGCCAGTGAAGCGCGTGAGGATCTTGACGCCGATCGCCTCGAAGAGGTACTCGAAGGTGCGCAGGTCGTTCTTGATGTTATAGTCGCCGATGATGTTGATCGCGCGGCTGAAGTCGCCCTCCGGCTCGACCGAGCCGACCAGCTGGCGGAAGATCGTCTCGTTGCCGACGTGGTGGCCCATCGACTGGCTCACGCCCTTGAAGCCCTCGCACTCGAAGAAGACCACCGGCTTGCCGATCAGCTCTTCAGCCTGCTTGGCCACGTCGCGCCCATCGTCGCCGATCAGCGCCGTCGAGCAGGTGTTGTAGATGAAGACGCCCTTGGCCTCCGGAAATTCATTGCTTGCCTCGATGATGCACTGCAGCAGCTTCTTCTCGCCGCCGAAGACGATATTCGTCTCATTCATGTCCGAGACGAAGGTGTACTTCATGTGGAAGTCGCTGTCGGCGAGGTGCGGCCGGTAGCCCCACGAGAAGAAGGCGCAGCCGATCGGTCCATGGGTCAGCTGAATAACGTCCTTCACCGGACCGCCGACCACGCCGCGGCAGCCGGCGTAGGTGCAGCCGCGCTCGGTCATATCGCCGGGGGTGGTGGCCGAATTGCTGGCGATGAAACAGCCGGAGCCGTCACCGCGCTGGCATGCTCCGTCCGGGCCTTTGAGCGCGATATGGATCGCCCGCTCGGGCAGCGTCTGATTACAGGTGAACTTCATGCCAGATCTCCTTTCCGAGCCAGGAACTTCGGCACGCAGACGCTCGCGCCCGTGCCACAGCCTTCCTCACCAGGGACACCGATGGCGTCGGCCCGGCAGCGGGTGCAGTTGCGGAACTGATCGATGATCGGCGCGCAGGCGTTGCGGATCTGGTTGACCTGGTCGAGGGTTGGTTCGGGTAGATGGGCGAACTTCGCCAGGGGCAACATCGGGATGATGTTCATCATGTAGGCGCCGTTGTCCTTGACCGCGCGGGCGATGGCGGGCATATGCTGGTCGTTGACCCCCGGGATCAGCACCGAGTTGACCTTGACAACCATGCCGCGCCAGGCCGCCTCGCGCAGCCCTGCCATCTGGTTGTGGTGCAGCAGTTCAAAGGCGGCGCGGCCCCGGTAGGTTTTACCCTTGTAGCGCACGTGTTCGTAGATCTGCTCACCGATCGCCGGGTCCACGGCATTGATGGTGATGGTGAGGGTGGTGATCCCGGCGCGTTCGATGGCGTCAATGCGGTCGGGCAGCAGCAGGCCGTTGGTCGAGAGGCAGCGGATGAGTTGTGGAAATTCGTCGCGGGCGCGCTCGAAGGTGGCGAGCGTGGCGTCGTTGGCCAGAGCGTCGCCGGGGCCGGCCACGCCAAGCACCTTCAGGCGCGCGTCGCGGGCGATCGCTGCGCGCACCGTGGCGAGGGCCTCGTCGGGCGAGACCACGCGCATGGTGACGCCAGGGCGATTCTCGTTGGGGCAGGCATACTTGCGGATGCAGTAGTTGCACTTGATGTTGCAGCGCGGCGCCACCGGCACGTGGATGCGCCCGAAGCGAAAGTGGGCCGCGCGGCTGTAGCAGGGGTGGGTGTCGAGATCCACCTTTGTGATGCAACTGCCGGCACAGCCTGCGGGGGACTGCGTGTTCATCATGCTCTCCAGATGGTGCATCCGGCACCCGTTCTTACCCGAATGGCTGGGGAGGAGGAGGAGGATGGCTGAGCGGGATTACCCTCCCAGGCGCTCGCTGGCACGAACCTGCCGGATGCACGATCGCTCTCCGGCGCGACCTCAATCGACGATCCCATACTCGCGCATCAGGTCCTCGAGCTCATCCTGGCTCATGGGTGTGGGGATGGTGAAGTCCTCGTTGGCATCGATCTTGCGAGCCAGTTCACGGTACTCATTGGCCTGGGGGAGCGAGGGATCGTAGTCGATCACCGTCTTCTTGTTGATCTCGGCCCGCTGCACATCCTTGCTGCGCGGCACGAAGTGGATCATCTTGGAGTTGAGCCGGCGGGCGAACTCCTCAACCATGGCCCGCTCATTCTCAACCATCCGCGAGTTGCAGATCAGGCCACCCAGGCGGGCGTAGCCACGCTCGGCGAACTTCTTGATGCCCTTGGAGATGTTGTTGGCGGCGAAGAGCGCCATGTACTCGCCCGAACAGACGATGTAGATCTCCTCGGCGTAGCCCTCGCGGATGGGCATCGCGAAGCCGCCGCAGACCACGTCGCCGAGCACGTCGTAGAAGACGTAGTCCAGATCTTCCTTGTAAGCGCCGAGGGTTTCGAGCGTCTGAATAGCAGTGATCACGCCACGCCCGCCACAGCCGACACCCGGCTCGGGACCGCCCGACTCGACACACTTCACGCTGCCGTAGCCATCGACGAGCACCGTATCGAGCTTGACGCTCTCCGGGCCGATGTCGCGCAGCGTATCGAGCACCGACGGCTGCCGTGTGCCGCTCAGCAGCAGTCGCGTGCAGTCCGCCTTGGGGTCACAGCCGACAACCATCAGCTTCTTGCCCATCGAGACCAGCGCCGCAGCGATGTTCTGCTGGGTGGTGGACTTGCCGATCCCGCCTTTACCGTAAAATGCAACCTGCCGCATGGTGACGCTCCTTCCGTGAGGATCTACGGCGTGCCCGCCACTGCGTGGCACGCGGGGCCTGGCAGGGCACAGCCCTTCCGGTCCGTTCTGGTGTTGAGGCGGCAGAGTCAGGTGTCGTGGGAAAGGAACGCGCATCGGTACTCACGCCGCCGCTGTGGTGAACCCGGCCGGTGCCAGCGGCACGGGTTCAGTTGATTGGGATGCGGTGCGTGCGCGGGGATGGGGGACATGTGGTATGATGTCGCCGCATCGGCGCTCACGCCGCCGCTGCTCGGGTCCCCGGCCGGTGCCAGCGGCACGGGGACCACTCCTGAGGGGAAGCCAGCCCGGAGTTGGCCGGGCGCACACGCACGCCAGCGGGGAGCCGCCGCAGCGCTCGCCACCATGGGGAAGCTGCACGGGTCGGGCGGCGCCGCTCAGTGCGGAGCTGGCCTACGGGCCAATCGGGTGCATCTCTGCGGGGAAGGGCAACGCTGATCCACTACGCCCTTGCTGCTCGGGGTAGGCCGGGTAGAGAACCTCGCTATTCTCTACCGCCATTTCCTGGGGGGTTGGTGCTGTCGTGGTTGAACTTGCAGCGACTATATCACCACTGCTCACCGAGCACAACAGATTAATCGGGTGTTTAGAGTTGTTTTTTCTTAACCCTCGCGTTTCCGAAGTTATATTGCCTGGTTAGGCACAACAACGGCGTGGAGTATCGTACAATTACAGCGCATTTCGCGATCACATTGGATACTTTGCACAATCTGTTTGATTGTAATTAGTGGTTTCGCACAAATAGCGCGCCGGATCACCTGACTGGTTGAAGAGGAACGCATGCGCTTTCCACGCTCGAGCGGCATTCTGCTGCACCCGACCTCGCTGCCCGGCCCCTGGGGCATTGGCGACCTTGGTCCCACCGCGTATAGCTTCGTTGACTTCCTGCACGCCGCCGGTCAGAGTCTCTGGCAGATCCTGCCGCTCGGCCCCACCGGCTACGGCGACTCACCCTACCAGTGCTTCTCGGCCTTTGCCGGCAACCCGCTGCTGATCAGTCTCGACGCACTGATCCAGAAGGGGCTGCTCGGCTATGACGAGGTCGCCTCGGCCGCTACCGAGCGCCACCTCTCGCTGGATACGGTGCACTACGGCGAGGTGATGGAGTTCAAGCTGCCGCTGCTCTGGCGGGCCTACGAGCGTATGCAGGAAGGAAGCGTCCCTGATGTGGGCGAGGCCTTCCAGGTCTTCAAGCACGATCACGCCGCCTGGCTCGACGACTACGCTCTGTTTATGGCCCTCAAGGACGCCCACGGCGGCCAGGCCTGGAATAGCTGGGAGCCGGCCCTGCGCCAGCGTGACCCGGACGCGCTCGCCCAGGCTCGCCAGACCCACGCACGGGCGATCGACTGGCAGCAGTTCCTCCAGTTCCTCTTCTTCCGCCACTGGGCCCGGCTCAAGGCCTACGCCAATGAGCACGGGATCAAGATCATCGGTGACACGCCAATCTTCGTCGCCTTCGATAGCGCCGATGTCTGGGCTCACCAGCAGCGCTTCTTCCTCGATGCCCACGGCAACCCCAGTGTGGTCGCCGGCGTGCCCCCCGACTACTTCAGCCCCACCGGCCAGCGCTGGGGCAATCCGCTCTATCGCTGGAGCACCATGGCCAGCGACGGCTATGCCTGGTGGGTCGCCCGCCTCCGCGCCAGCTTCAGCCAGGTCGATATTCTGCGCCTCGACCACTTCCGCGGCTTTGCCGCCTACTGGGAGGTGCCTGCCACCGAGGAGACGGCAATGAACGGCCGCTGGGTCAAGGGCCCGGGCGCCGATCTGTTTGCCCACCTCGAGCGCGCCCTTGGCCACCTGCCGATCATCGCCGAGGACCTCGGCCTGATCACCCCGGACGTGCACGCGCTGCGCGATCAGTTCGACTTCCCGGGCATGAAGGTGCTCCAGTTCGCCTTCGGCGAGCCCGAGAACCCCTACCTGCCCCATTACCACGTGCCGAACTGCGTTGTCTACACCGGTACCCACGACAACAATACCAGCGTCGGCTGGTTCCAGGGCCTGTCGGAGCCGGAGCGCGAGCAGGTGCGGGCCTACCTGGGCCGTGACGGTGCCGATATCGCCTGGGATCTCATCCGCCTCGCGCTGATGTCGGTGGCCGACCTTGCGATCGTGCCTTTCCAGGATGTGCTGCGCCTCGGCGCCGACGCGCGTATGAATACCCCCGGCCACCTCGGCCAGAACTGGGCCTGGCGCTTCCGCGCCGAGGCGCTTAATGAGGGCCTCGCCGGCGGCCTGCGTTTCCTCACCACGGTCTACGACCGCCTGCCCGCCGCGCTCAAGCCCGCCAGGGAAGCCGAGGAGCTGGTGTACAACCCGGTGGAGGTGTAGAGGTGTGGAGCTGTGGAGCTGTGGAGCTGTGGAGCTGTGGAGCTGTGGAGGTGTTCGTGGCTCGCCACCGCTCCACACCGGCTCCTCCCCTCACCCCGGATAGACCTGCCCATCTTCGACCCGCAGGCGCGTGATCGCCCCCAGGAATTCGGCCCCGAAGTCGGCCAGGTCGGTCGCCGAGAGCAGCGTCTGCTGCGCGGGGCGGCGGATCGCCGCCAGCAGGTGGCTCCGGCGTGTCGCGTCGAGCTCGCTAAGCACGTCGTCGAGTAGCAGCACCGGCGCGTCGCCACTGCGCTGCCGCATGAGCTCGGCCTCACCGAGCTTGAGCGCCAGCGTCACACTGCGCTGCTGTCCCCGCGAGCCGTAACGCCCCAGGTTCACCCCGCCCACGGTAAAGGCCAGGTCGTCGCGGTGCGGGCCGATCAGGGTCTGGCCCCGCGCCAGTTCATCGCTGCGCGCCGCTCGTAGCCCCTGGCTGAGCCGTGTGGCCAGGCCGCCACTATCGTCCAGTTCACCCAGATCGAGGCTCGGCAGATAGGCGATCGCCAGGGGCGTCTCGTCGCCGCTGATCGCCTGGAACAGGGGACCGACGATCAGGTTCAGCTCGCGCACCGCCCGGAGCCGCTCGGCCAGCAGGTAGCCGCCGGCCGCCGCCAACTCCTGGTCCCAGTAGGCCAGTTCGTCATCGACGGCGCGCGGCGGGCGGCGCCGCTCGCGCCAGGCCCGCAGCAGGCTGTTGCGCTGCTGGGCGAGCTTCTGGTAGTAGGCGAGCGTGCGCACATAGTGCGGGTCGAGCTGCGAGAGCGTGATGTCGAGGTAGCGCCGGCGCTCAGCGGGCGGACCATCGCCCAGCGTCAGGTCGGTCGGGGTGAAGAGCACCACCCGCAGCAGGCCCACCAGGTCGAGCGCGCGGGCGTTGCGCCGGTCGATGCGCACCAGCCTGGTTGAGGCGCCGGTGAGCTGGCCCGCGTCGTCGGCGCGCCGCTGGACGATCACCTCGAGGCGAACCTTGCCGGCCCGGCGCTGCACCTCGGCGGCCACCCGGGCAAAGGGCGTCACCCCGGCCTCACCCACCGCATCCCAGCGCACCAGCTCGCGGTCGGCGCTGATACGGGGTGAGCGCGTGGTGGCGAGGAAGAATAACGCCTCGAGCAGGCTCGTCTTGCCGGCGGCATTCGGGCCGTAGAGCAGCGTGATCCCCGGGTCAAGCTGCAGATCCAGCCGCCGGTAGTTGCGGAAGTCGCGCAGGCTGAGCTGGGAAACATACATGGGTACGGGGGTGACACGGTGACACGGTGATTCGGGTGCGAGGGCGACGGAACATGCTCTGAATACCAATACTTGTTGAGCTTACCGCATGGTCACCCTAAACGCAGCGAGGGGTTTACCGCATCAGGAGGCGGAAGATGCTGAGCGAAGCGAAGCATGACAGGGCGGTATCACCAACCGTCATTGGTCTGACCCGGTCACCGTGTCACCCCGACGCGCACGAGGTCGGCCAGCGACGCGCACCCGGCGCAGAACATAGCGACGCGCAGCTCGCGCATGAAGGCCGTGAGGCCCTCGACCACTGCCTCGACGCCCCGTTCATCGATCGCGCTGCTCAGGGCGGGCCGGGCCGTGCCAGCCAGATCCGCGCCGAGGGCGATCGCCTTGGCCACATCGACACCGCTGCGCACCCCACCAGAGCCGATGATGGTTACGTCGGGGAGGGCGGCGCGCACCTCGCGGATACACTCGCTGGTGGGGATGCCCCAGTCGGCGAAGGCGCCGGCCACGCGACGTCCCAGCTCGTCGGGCTGGCGGAAGCGCTCTACCTCGCTCCAACTCGTGCCACCCGCCCCGGCCACATCGATCACCCGCACGCCGCACTCATAGAGCCGCCGCGCATCGTGGGCGCCGATGCCGTTGCCCACCTCCTTGACCACCACCGGCACCTCCAGCGCCCGGCAGACCTGCTCGATGCGGGCCAGCAAGCCCTTGAAGTTGGTATTGCCCTCCGGCTGCACCGCCTCCTGCAGCGGGTTCAGATGCAGGATCAGCGCATCGGCCTCGATCATCTCGACCGCACGCCGGCACTGGTCCACCCCGAAGCCATAGTTCAACTGCACGGCGCCCAGGTTCGCCAGCAGCGGGATGCGCGGGGCGACCCGCCGCACCTGGTAGGTGGGCGCGAGGCGCGCATCAACCACGGCGGCCCGCTGCGAGCCGACGCCCATCGGCAGGCCCAGATGCTCGGCGGCCTCGGCCAGCGCCAGGTTGATGCGCTCGGCCACGCTGGCCCCGCCGGTCATCGAGCTGATCAGCAGCGGGGCGCTGATCACCTTGCCCAGAAAGTGGGTCCGGGTATCGACCTCCGCCAGGTCAAGTTCAGGGAGCGCGGTGTGCGGGAGTCGGTAGGCGCCGAAGCCGGTATGCACACCCTTGGCCGCCACATCTTCGCCCAGGACGATGCGAATATGGTCGATCTTGCGCCCCTCGGTCTGTCCTGAGTCGGGCATCACACGCTCCTTGCACAATCGGCTTTCTGACGCCTTGTCTGCCGATCATACCAGTAACGGGTGAGGCCGTCAAACCATGGGGGCACGGTAGGTGTGCACAGGGCTCCAGGGAGAAAAGACATCTTGCCCGCGCAGACGCGCGGAGGGCGGGACGCCCTCGCTCCCAGGCTCGTGTAGCAGTGAGGCGTGGTCCAGGATTGGGCATTTTAGCGTGACCGTTGCTCCACACCTCCACAACGCTCCACCTCCACACAGCCGGTCTGGAGAACTGCGGCGGTGCGGAGGTGAAGACCGGACTATCAGGCGGTTTTGCCCCATGGCTTACGGGGCAAGTCCCAATGACGTTGCACCAGCCCTGCTGCCAGTGCTACAATCGGCCGCAACCGTGATGGAAAGCGAGCAGGTGATGATCCTCGAGATTCTCCGCATCGACACCATGCGTACCCGGCGCGACCGCTGGGCGATTGCCGCCGCCGTCGAGGCTGTCCCCGGCGTGCGGCGGGTGCTGGCCAACCAGGCCGACCGCACGGTGCGCATCGAGCGCGACGACGACTCCAGCCTGGTCGCGATTGTCAAGGCGATCAACGACGCCGGCTACGAGGTAGCCGTGCTGGCCTAGTGCATAATCAGGCGACCTGTTCGGGCATCAGCGCGACCTCGACCGTGTCCAACTGCGCCGCGCCCAATCTACCATCGCAAATCTGCAATCTGCAATCGCACTAGCACTACAGGTAGTCGATCTGACTGACCCGGCGGCGCCACTCCTCCTTTATCTCCACCGGCGTTCCACTGGAGGTGAGGAAGTCGATCAGCAGCCGCGAGAAGATGTTGGACTGTTCGAGGAAGGGGAAGTGGTTTGCCTTCGGCAGCACGAGCAGTTGCACCGGGCGATCGCCGAGTTCGTTGAGGAAACTGGCGTGTTCAGCGGCGACGATCCGATCCTGGCCGCCGTAGACGGCGAGCAGCGGCACGGCCAGCGCTCCCACCGCCGGACGCAGATCCGTGTCGAGCAGCGACTGCTGCACATGCCCGAGCACCTCGTCGC
Organism: Chloroflexota bacterium; assembly: GCA_013388805.1. Taxonomy (GTDB): domain Bacteria; phylum Chloroflexota; class Chloroflexia; order Chloroflexales; family Chloroflexaceae; genus JACAEO01. Next base: position 20,953 of record JACAEO010000087.1, on the reverse strand, counting down.
TCAGCCCCTCGGTATCCTCGACCAGTTCCTGCTGCACCTCGGCGTCGGCGATCGGGATGCTCCGGATCAACCTGGACCAGACATTGGGCGACGGGCCGCGGCCCAGCAGCTTGGAGAAGGCGCCGGGCTTCACGTGCCCCGCCAGCACGCCGCCATGCAGCGGGGTGGCCACGGTCATCACACGGAGGAAGCGCTCGGGGCGCTCGCGCGCCGCCCGGATAGCCACCACGCCGCCCATCCCATGGCCCACCAGGTTCGCCGCGGTCATGCCCATCTGGTCCATAAAGCGGCAGAGCATATCGACGTAGCTTGAGATGTTGAAGCTGGAGCCACGCCGATCACTCTCACCATAGCCCCAGAAGTCAAGCGCATAGGCGCGGTAACGCTCCGAGGCCAGGTCCATCGTGGACACCCAGTAGCGCCACGAGCCGAGCCAGCTATGCAGGAAGATAATCGGCTGGCCACGGCCAAAGACCTCGTAGTGGACCAGCCGGTTGTCGAGATGGATCGCGCTCACTCGGCGTCCTCGTCGGGCTGACTGGCCTCATGCTGCTGGAGCGGCACCATGAAGCTGAAGGTACTGCCTTTGCCATGCTCGCTCTGCACCCACATCTCACCGCCGTGCTGCTCCACAAACTGCTTGGCGATCGCGAGCCCCAGGCCGGTGCCGCCTGCCACGTCACGCAGCGGGTTGTCCGCCCGGTAGAATGGCCGGAAGAGCTTCTTCAGCTGTTCTCGAGTCATACCCACCCCGTTGTCCTCGACGTCAACCTGCAGCATGTTGGCGCGGTTCAGGTAGACCCGCACCTGAATGCGCCCACCTTCATAGGTGTATTTGACCGCATTCGAGAACAGGTTCTGGAAGACCTGGGTGATCCGTTTCTGGTCGGCCACCACGGGCGGCAGGCTCCGCGCAACCTCGATCGTCACCTGCATGGCCTTGCGTTCATACTCCAACCGGAGCGATTGTACGACTTCGTTGATCACCGCCGGAAACTCCACCTGCGTGAAGTTGAGTTTCTGCTTGGAGTCGGGGCGGGCGAAATCGAGAATGTCTTCGATTAGTGAACGCAGCCGGTTGGTATTATTGCGAATGATCTGCAGATAGCCGACCTGTTCCTCGCTGAGTGATTCGGTCCCGGCGAGCAGCAGCACATCAATATAGCCCTTCACCGCGGTCAGGGGCGTACGCAGTTCGTGGCTCACGTCGGAGATGAACTGGCGTTTGGCGTGGTCAGCCTCGATCTCACGGGTGATGTCGCGGAACACGGCCACGTCGCCGTAGCGCTGACCGTCGGGCCCCATCACCGGTGCCAGATTTACCGCGATCACCTGGGTCGGATCAGTCAGATCGAGGTAGGTCGAGTAGGTCTTCGAGCCCTCGTGCACGTGGCGCAGGCCAGCGAGCAGGCCACTATAGATCGTGTGCGCTCGTTTGCGCTCACTCTCATCAATGCCGTAGGCGTCCAGCAGGCTGAGCGGCTGGTTGAGCATCACCTCGGCAGGAATCTCCAGCACTTTCTCGGCGGCCGGGTTGTAGAGCATCACGTGCTGGTTGGGATCGAGCACGATCACGCCTTCGCTGAGCGACTGGAAGACGGCATTGCTCTTTGAGGTCTCTTCGCGTTGTTCTTCGAGTAGCACGGCGTTGGAGCCGGCGAGATCGTTGATGTAGCTATAGAGCTGGGCATTGGCTACGGCGGCGGCCACCACACCGGCAATCGTCCCCAGCAGGTTCATCTGCGAGTCGGTGAAATAGCCAACCTCAGGGCTGGTGAGGATGAGCACCCCCAGCGGTGTATCGCTGGTCTTGAGCGGCACGCCAGCGGCGGAGCGCACCGTATCGGCGCGCCCGGGCTCGTAGAGCCAGCGCGGGTCACGTTGTACGTCGGGGATGTTGACCGACTCCTGGTGGTGCATCACCCAGCCGGCCAGGCTCTGGCCACCAATGAAGCGCAGCGGAATGTTTGCCCCTTGCACGGTGCCCCGATCGTAGAGCACCGCGCGGCAGACCAGCTCGGCGTTCGCGGGGTCGCGCAGGATGATCGAGCCGCGACTCACACCCAGGTTGCGCGAGATCAACTCCAGGGCACGGCGAATGATCGCGTCGAGGTCGAGCTGCGTGGTCAACTCCAGCGTGATCGCGTAGACCGCCTCCAGGCGCTCCTTCTCCTCGGCGAGTTGCCGGGCGGTGCGCTCGGCCTCGGCGGTGCGCTCGCTCACGCGATGTTCGAGGTCGGCCGCGAGATTGGAGATCTGGTCGAAGAGCCGCGCGTTCTGGATGGCCTGGCTGGCCTGGTTGGCGAGGGTAAAGGTCACCTCGACCGCTTCGCCGTCGTAGGAGTGGGCGGTCTCGGCGCCAACCGCCAGGATGCCCACCAGTTCGTTATCAACCAGCAGCGGCGCGCCAATCCAGCTCCGGGCCTGCCAACCGAGGTGCAGCAGGGGCGCGAAGCGGTTGTCCTGCAGCCCGTCGTCGATCAGCACGGGGCGCCGTTCGCAGGTCATCGTGGCGAGCAGTTCGTGCTGCTCGACATCGAAGGCAGCGGCCAGCAACGCCGGTTCGCTGAGCCCACGCGCCTCGGTGATATGCAGGTGACCGTAGCCCTCGTCGCGCAGCAGCACAGCGGCGCTCTCGTAGGCCACCACCCGGCTGAGCTGGTTGAGGATCAGCGTCTGGATCTCCTTGAGTGCCAGGGTGGAGGTAAACGACTGGGCCACATCACGCAGCGTGTCGGCCAGGCGGCGCCGCTGTTGCTCGAGCTGGAACAGCTGCGCGCTCTTAAGCGCCTGTGAGGCCTGGTTGGCCAGGATCGAGCAGAGCGAGATCTGATGCTCGCTCCACTCATGTGGCCGGCGCAGACCCACCCAGAGCACGCCCAGCCGCTCATCGACCGCGCCGAGGGCAATGCCGAGCACACTGCGGATGCCCTTGGCCAGCGCATCGGGATTGGCCCCGGCATGTTCGAGCAAGTCAGGGATTGCCAGCGGCTGCTCGCTTGCGAGGAGCCGCGCGGTCATACCATCGAGGCGAATGTCGAGGTGCAGATCCGGGCGCGGCGTGTGCTGCTCGACAAGCACCTGGGCCACGATCCGGCCCCGCTGATCGAGCCGCAGGACGGCGCAGAGTTCGGCGCCAAGCAGGCTGAGCGCGGCATCGGCCACGAGCTGCATGGTCGCATCGGGGTCAAGCGTGCCCGCGAGGTTCTGGGTCACCTCAAAGAGGGTGGTCATCTCGCGAGCGTTCTGGCTCGTCTCGCTGAAGAGCCGGGCGTTGTTGAGCGCCACAGCGGCCTGGTTGGCCACGGTGGTGAGGAAACGCCGGTCATTCTCGTCGAAGGCGCGTGGCTCGGCGCTCTGAATGTTGATCACCCCGAGAACGTTGCTGCCGAAGAGGACGGGCGCCACCAGGAAGGACTGGGCCACCACCGGCTCGTCGCCGATGTGGTCGTCCGCCAGCACCAGGCCAAGCTGCTGCGCCTCCTCGCGGCTGCGGAGCAGCAACGGCTGGCCGCTCCGGATCACCAGGCCGCTGACCCCGCGGGGCAGGGCGCGGGCGGGCATGCTCACCCGCTGGCCCCGGGCATAGGCGAGCGGGTAGTGCAAGGTCTCGCCCGGCCCATCGTAGATCCCGATCAGCGAGGTGCTGACATCGAGCACCTCGCCGATCCCGGCGTGGAGCTTTTCGAGCAGCGCCTGCATATCGAGCGTCGCGTTCACCGCGGCGCTGATCTTGTTGATCGTGGTGAGCTCATTGATGCGCTGCTCGCGCTCCTCGAAGAGGCGGGCGTTCTCCAGCGCCGTTGCCGCCTGGTTGGCCAGCCCGGCCAGCAGCGCCTGCTCATCGGCGCTGAAATGGCGTGGCGTATTGGTCATCACGCTCAGCACACCGATGATCCGCTCCCGGTAGACCACCGGCACGCCCATGAATGCGATCAGATGATGCTCACGCTGGTAGACGGGGAAGAGCGAGCCACCCTGCTCGTTCACATCGTCGATCACCAGCGGCCTGCCCAGCGCAGCCACCCGCCCCGTCAAGCCCTGACCAACCGGCACGCGCATGGCGCGCCCCTGCTCGAGCGGGATGCCGTCCAGTGCGGCGGGTACGAGCACATTGTCCTCGTCGATCGTCCAGAGGGCCACCGTGGTCACGTTGAGCCGCCGGTTGACCAGCTCCATCAGCTTGTCGAGCACCTCCTGGGGACGCAGCAGCGAGGAGAGGATCTGTGCTGCGTCGAGCAGCGTGGTCTGCTCAACGACCTTCTGGCGCAGGGCCGCCGCGCTGCGCTCCGCAGAGGCGAAGGCCTGGGCGCGCGCGATGGCGGTGCTGGTCTGGTTGGCGACGGTGGTCATAAAGGCCAGTTCGCGCTCACCATACAGGCCCGGCTGGTAACTCATCACCACGATCACGCCCACCACACTGCCATCGCCAACGATCAGCGGGACGCCGAGCCACGCGGCCGGCTGGCGGTCGCCCTCAACGCTCACCGGCTGGAAGCCGCGGGACTGACACTCAGCGTGCGCGTCGTGGAAGTGGAGTGGCTCGCGGGTCTGGATAATCGCTGCAACGAGACTATCGGGCACTGGCTGGCGCGTGGAGCGATCCAGCACTTCCCTGCCTGCATCAACCTCCAGGGAGAGGGTGATCTGGTTCTCTTCCTCGTGGTAGATGAAGATGCAGAACGAGTCCAGCGCGAGAAAGGCGGCAAGCTGGGCATAGGTCTGGCGGAGCATCTGCTCGAGGTCGAGCGTCGAACTGGTGATCTGGCCGATGCGGTTGATCACATTCAGTTCGGCGATCCGGCGCTCCCGTTCCGCGAAGAGGGTGGCCCGTTCCATCGCGATGGCGAGCTGGTTGGCCAGGGCAGCAAGGAACTGCCGATCCCGTTCGCCGAAGGCGGCTGGTGCCGTATCCTGCACACACAGCACACCAATCACGCGCCCCTGGCTGATCAGCGGCACACCGAGCCACGAGCGCGCCTCGCCCGCACCCTCGACGGCAGGGCCACCAGGCTCTGCGGAGCGCGGGTCGTTCCGCAGATCGTCGACGAGCAGCGGCTGGCCGCTGCTGATGACCAGCGCGGTGAGACCCGTCCGGGGCACGACGAGCTTCTGGAAGCGCTCGATGACCGCGCCCTGGTGAACACACAACTCATAGCGCACCTGGTCGTGCTCAGGCTGGTTGCTGGCGATGAAAAAAGAGCTCGGTGTGCCGAGGTAGGCCACGATCTCCTGGTAGACGCTATGCAACAGCGCGTCGAGATCAGTGGTGGCAGACAGGGCCGTCCCGACCTGGAACAGGGCCGCCATCTGCTCGGCGCGGGCGCGGGCATCGTCGAGCAGCGCATGGTTCTCGATCGCGATCGCCGCCTGGTCAGCGAAGATCGCCAGCGGCTCAACGGCGCGCAACGTGGGTCGCTGGCGATCCTGGGGGTCGCCCACAAACATCAGGCCAAGCAGGTCGCGTTCGGTCGAGTAGAGCGGCACGCAGAGCCGGTCCTCGGGCTGCCATTCCCCGGGACCACGCGCATCAGTGAAGGGCAGGTAGCCAAACACCGCCGTGTGGTAGCCAGCCTCAAGCTGGCACGCCGCTTCGGCGGGCACGAAGTAGCAGCGATCCATGCGGAAGCGCGCATCGAGGTAGCTCAGCGCCAGATCAGCCGGCAGTGGCGCCCGGGCCATCCGCTCAAGCTCACTGAGCGGAATACCCGCCGCGGCCACGGGACGGAGCACCTCCGGTCGATCCCGGTCGGTCAGGCAGAAGAGGATGGTGCGGAAGTTGGCCGACTCAATCGCGCTATAGCCCACCTGCTCCAGCAGACTCTGCAGATTGCGGTCGGCACGGAGCGCCTGGCCGATTTCGAGCACATTATTGAGGATCTGCGCACGGCTCTTGTGCACCCGGTAGAGATGCTCCAGTTCTGCGTAGCGCTGGGCATTGCCGATCCCGACTGCCGTCTGGTGGGTGAGCGCGCGCAAAAACTCGACCGCGTCGTGGTCAAAGCCGTGCGGGCGTGGGGCCAGCAGGAGCATCACCCCATAGACACCCGCCTGGTAAAAGATCGGCGCGGCGAGGGCCGAACGGGCCGCGGGGGAGCGCACAACGATCAGCTCGGCAGGGTCGAGCTCGTCACAGATCTCGGGCTCGCGCCGGGCCAGGGCGCTGTGCGCGGTGATCAGCCCGGCCGGCAGCGGACTGCCGATCAGAGTCGCGCGGTGCGAGGCGGCGAAGCCGACCGCTTCAACAACCACGTAGCTCGCATCATCCACGCCGACGGCGTCATCGATCGCGTGCCGGTAGATCTCCGGGGCGTGCTGGCCACCAAGCGCGCTGAGCGCAACCTGGCGGTCGGTCCCGCCCTCGGCGGCGCGCAGCGCGATCAGGCCCTGGGTCGCGCCGGTGGCGCGCAGCGCCTGCTCCAGCACATACTCGAGGATCTCGTTCTGATCCAGGGTGATCGCCAGCTGGCTGGAGACCCGCTGGAGCGCACGGAGCTGCTCGATACGCGCCCGCAGGCTGGTATCAGCCTGCTCGTAGCGCGTGGCATTGGCGATCGCCTGGGCTGACTGCCCGGCAACGATGGCGAGCAGGCGCGCATCATCGGCGCTGAAGGTGTTCGGGAGCGCCGAGAAGAGCTCGAGGGTGCCGAGCAGTTCATCGCCGAGCCGCAGCGGGACGCCCAGGTAGGCGCGAGCTGGCGCGCCCGTGGCCAGGCGTGGTGTATGCTGGTGCTCCAGGTCGTTCAACGACGGGAGCGGCTGTTGCAGGTCGGCCACATGCAGCGGCCGCTGGTGACGCACGAGCCACTCACTCAGGGCGGTGTCCCGCTGCTCCGGCCCAAGGAGGCCCTGGGACAGAGCAGGGCGCAGGCTGCGGCTGTGCCGGTCGTAGAGACACAGCCGGGCGCCGCTAAAGTTGGTCAGCGACTGCGCGCCTTCGAGGATGGCCGCCAGCGTCTCATCGCGATCGAGCCCGGCGTTGAGGCGCTGGCTGACGCGCTGGAGCAAGGCGAGCTCACTGGCGCGCCGCTGTTCGGCCAGGTAGAGCCGGCGGTTGAAGATCGCCGTGGCCACCTGCGCCGCGAGCACCTGGGCCAGGTTGCGCTCGGCGGGCGGCACCGGACGGCGGGCGCGGGCAAAGCCGACGATCAGCAGGCCCACCGTTTCGTCCTTGCCGCGCAGGGGCAGCAGCAAGGCGCTCCGGCAGCCATCGCTCGCCAGGGTCGCGGCAAGCGGGTTGTGGGCGGCGATAGCGGCGGTATCGTCGATCAGCAGATGGTCACCACGGCCAACCTGCGCCATAATCGTTGCCGCATCAGCCAGGGCGGTACCGTTGCCAATCGGCGGATTGGTGGCGGTGTGACGGCTGGTCTGCCCGGGCTCGCTGTAGGCAGCCACGATCCGCAGCGTCGCGGGCGGCTGGTCATCGAGCAGCAGCACGGCGCAGTAGTCGGCCGTGAGGGCGAGCGCGATATTCTCCGTCGCCCGGTTGAGCATACTCTCGAGCTGGGTGGTCGCATTGATCGCCTGGCTGTTCTCATACAGCACAAAGAGCTCGCGCGCCCGCTGCTGCTGCTGGCTGAAGAGCTGCGCATTGCGCACCAGCAAGGTGACCTGTTCAGCGAAGGTATCAGCCAGGCGCCGCATACGGTGGCTGGCGCCCTCACGGGTGAGCAGCAGCACCAGCACGCCGTCGAGCGCCTCCTGGGCCAGCAGGGGCACGGCCAGCGCCAGGCGCGCGGCGTGGGCGGCGCCGCCACGCTGACGACCGGCAGGATGCAGGCTGCCAACCTCGGCGCTGCGGCTCGCGGCGACCCGTGCCGGCAGACTGGGGCCACCGAGCGGCAGCGTCCCCGGATAACGAAACGCGCCATCGCCGGCTGCCAGCAGCGTCAACTGGCTATCGGCCTCATCAAGGGCATAGATGGCGCCCTGCTCGATGCCGAGCAGCAGGGCGGCGCGCGTGAGCACCGACTGGAGCAGCGTGCGTGTATCGAGCGTGCCCACCCGTTCGAGGCTCGCCGCCACCAGTGCGCGCGTCTGCTCGACGAGCCAGGCCTCTTCAGCCCGGCGCCGGGTGAGCAACAGCAGGGCAAGCTGGGCGCTAAGCGCGCTGGCAAAGGCCGGATCGAGGTTGGCCGCAACCTCACCGAGGAAGAGCCGGCCGATCAACTCCTGTTCAGCCTGCATGAGCAGCGGGGTGCCAGGCGCCGGCAGGCTGCCCCAGTCCACTTCGGCCACGACCAGATCGTCCTCGATCAACTCCAGGCGCCCGGCTGGCGCAGGCAGGAAGCGGGCGATCAGGTCGCCAAGTTTGCGCGCACAGGCAGGGGCGGCGAAGTCGGCTGTGCCGTCCTGCGCGCAGTAGGCGAGCTGCGCCAGAAGCTCCCAGCTGGAGGTTGAGCTCGGTGCGATCGTCATATCCATAGGGCGGGCTTGCCTGCTCCTGCATTCCCGGTCGCATCCGGGGATGCAGCGCACTGGCTCTGGGTGCGACACACGGGAGGGCACGAGCGGATCGTAAGCATGAACGTGCCTCTACGCGCTTTCGGGATACTCGCTTGCGTATCAGACGGTCATGCGCGTGGCGCACAACGCCGCGCTGAAAACGGCGGCGGAGTATCGGCTAGCGGCTAGCTTCACCTCAGGCCGAACACCGACGCCCATGGCTGGTTTCTGCGCAGGCGGGCGGTTGACCCGGCCTCGCCCACAGCGCAGCCAGCATGCCCAGACACACGGGCCACAGCCCGGAGCGTGCATGCGTGACGTTGCAGCGAGCGGCGCCAGAAGGGATGGCCAGCGCCGCAGTGCGTAGCCCGGGGAGGTGCGGCAACCTACCTGTGGCTATAGGCAATCGCGCTCTTCTGCCCCTGCTCACGCGCCTGCTGCACGGCGCGCTGGCGCATCTCCTCAGCGGCCTCGCTCAGCTCGCGGATATCGGAGAAGGGGCCATCCTGGCCGGTCAGCACACCGATCGACAGCGACATCAGCGGAACCTGGCGGATACCGCCGTGTTCATCGGGCACCTCAAGGTAGCCCTGCTTCCGATGTTTGAAGTTGTAATGCAGGCCGATCTCATCATCAAAGCGGTCGATCAACCGCTCGCAGATCGACCGGATGCGTTCGGGGGTCGAGGTGATCACAAAGGCTGGCCCCACCACCAGCTGGCCGACGAACTCCTCATTGCTGCCCTGCTCGTTGATCGCCTCATTCAGCAGCAGGGCGGTGAACTTCAGCACATCCTCGCCCACCACCGAGCCATAGCTCTGCGTAAACAGATCGAACCCATTGATCTGGATGAGCGCCATGGCCCAGCCCTGGGAAGCAAGCAGGCTGCGCAACTGGTCGCTGACCAGGTCGGCGGTGGGCAGATTGGTCACCGGGTGCAACTGATTCTTGCGCCGGGCCTCCTCCAGCTGATTCCGGACGATCGTATGGACCTCTTCGATATCGAAGGGCTTGACGATGTAGTACTGCGCCTGCACTTCACCGAGGCCGCGCAGGCGGTCGGTGCGCTCGCCCCGGGCAGTCAGGAAGATGATCGGGACATGTCGCGTGCGGGGGCTGGCGCGCAGCGCCTTGCCGATCTCATAGCCCTCCATGTCGGGCAGGTTCACATCAAGCAGGGCCAGGTTCGGCGGAGTCTTCCGGCAGATCTCCAGGGCAACCGAGCCGCGCATCGCGGTATAGACCTCATAGCCCTGGGCGGTGAAGTAGATCTTCAGCAGGCTGGAGATATCGGCCTGGTCTTCGACGACCAGAATGCGCTCTTTGCTCACCAGTCGCTCCTCCTCGTGCTAGCGGTTGCGCCGACGGTCGGAATGGTCGTGGTCGAACGAGACGGCGGCCTCGCTAGCGACCTCAGGGGCCGCGTGCCATGCGGCGCCGGGCACCCCGCCGTTGCCGGCAGGGTGTGTGGGAGCGGTGCCGGCTGGTGGCAGAGGCGCGGGCTGCGGGGCAACCCGGCGGAGCGCCGGGTCGTCATAGACATTGGGCCAGTGATAGACGATCCGGCGAGGCTCGCCCGCGGCCTCGTCGAGATCGTCGAGGTCGTGGCCAGGCACCGTCTTTCTGATCAGGTTCTTCTCATTGTCGAAGATTATAACAGCATTTGACTCAATCATGCGCCCCGGGTAGACGATGAAGCCACTGCCGATCTTGACGTTATGGCCCACCGCCGAGCCGAGCACAGGCAGGTTGACCTCGACCAGTTCATCCTGGTGGACGACCTTGATCGGCTCGTTCTGCAGATTGAAGTCGGTGAAACAGTTGTTGGCCCCAATGAACGTATTACGTCCCACCACGCAGAGCTGCAGCGTCGAGTTCTGGGCCACCATGCTGTTCTCCATCAGCGTGGTCATGAACAGGCCGGCGTTGAAGGGCAGGAAGCAGCGGTCGCTCACGACACTGAGCATCACCTGGCAGCCCTGCATAATGTTGACATTGCTACCGATGACGCTATTAGCAATCACCACGCCCGGGCCGATGTAGACATCGTCGCCGATCGTCGTGGGCCCGTGGATGATCGCCGTTGGGTCAATTGAACAACGTTTGCCGACCTTGACCAGGGCCTTGGAGGCCAGAAAGTGGTTGCGCCAGGGTGCCTCGAGCGGGTTGAGCCGCTGCCAGATTGCCGCCAGCGCGAAGCCGAGCTTGTCGACGAAGATGCGCCAGTCTGCCCCGCGCCAGCGCGTGATGTCCTTGAGCCGCGCCTGGCTCATCTTCACATCCTGGGCCGCCGCCTGCGAGAAGGTGCCCATCAGGATGTTGGCCATCAGCACGTGCAGCCAGCTCTCGACCGAGAGCAAGGCCCGCAGCGGGATCTGGTAGGTCAGTTCGCCCCTGCTGGCCATATAGCTCGGGATGCGATAGTAGCCCATCTCGTGGCTCTGGGTGTCGATCACCAGCGGCATCGGCGCACCACGGCGGCCACCGGGGTAGTAGTAGAGCTCGGCAACATGCACCGCGCCCTGTCGCTCTACGCTATCCTGCAGATAGCGCACCTCGTCGCGGCGCACAATGCCCGAGCAGAGTTGCAGCGCATGCCGTTCGATGCTCGGGTCGCCGATGCGAAAGGCGACCTGACAGGGGCGGCCCGCAGCGCGGGCCCGCGTGATAAACTCGTCGATTAAGGCAGCATTGAAATACAGGTTGTCTCGATACACCAGCAACTCGTTATCACTGACCGGCACGTTCTCGTCAAGTTCATAAATAGAAGCAATTTCGGTGCTGCCCTTGCAGTACGTTTTCAAGAGATCGCGCTGCAGAAGCCAGAGCGGTTTATTCAAAATCCGCAACTCACGCGCTGGTTCGGCAAAGGGCGGGATGAGAGTGTAGTCGCGAATGATGATCCGCTCCATCGGCGATCCCTTTCTGCGCTCCGCAAGCTGTCAGTGTCGCGCATACGCGGCCCCGTAAGGCCCGCACTCTACTATATACAGTAGAGCACAGCCCCTTCAAGCATGGAAGATTACAGTCGGATGACACGGGGAAACAGACGGGGTTTCGCGGTCGGTGGAGCTATTGTAGCGGAGCAGCAGCACCGGAGTCAATGTGACGTTCGGGTGAGGCGCGGGCCGGGGTTACAGCCGGGGGCGCAGGTAGGCCCCGGTGTGGGAGGCGTCGAGCGCGGCGATCTGCTCGGGGGTGCCGCAGCCGACCAGCCGGCCGCCATCGCTGCCCCCCTCGGGGCCGATGTCGATCACCCAGTCGGCGCTTTTGATCACGTCGAGGTTGTGCTCGATCACCAGCACGGTGTTGCCGGCATCCACCAGGCGCTGCAGCACCTGCAGCAGCACCGCAATATCGGCGACATGCAGCCCGGTGGTGGGCTCGTCGAGGATGTAGAGCGTGCGCCCGGTGGCGCGGCGGGCCAGTTCGCTGGCCAGCTTGATGCGCTGGGCCTCGCCGCCCGACAGGGTCGTGGCCGGCTGACCAAGGGTGACGTAGCCCAGGCCCACGTCGCGCAGGGCCTGCAGCCGGTCGTTGATCGCCGGCACCCGGGCGAAGAAGCCGGCCGCCTCCTCGACGGTCATCGCAAGCACCTCGGCGATGTTCTTGCCCCGGTAGCGGATGTCGAGCGTCTCGCGGTTGTAGCGTGCGCCACCACAGACCTCACAGGGCACGAACAGGTCGGGGAGAAACTGCATCTCGACCTGGATGAGTCCCTCGCCGCTGCAGGCCTCGCAGCGCCCGCCCTTGATGTTGAAGCTGAAGCGCGAGGCATCGTAGCCGCGGGCACGGGCCTCGTTGGTGGCAGCGAACAGGTTGCGGATGGGGTCAAACACTTTGCTGTAGGTGGCCGGGTTGGAGCGCGGGGTACGGCCGATCGGGCTCTGGTCGATCGCGATTACCTTATCGAGGTGTTCTACACCGTAGAGCGTGTCGTGGGCGCCGGCCCGCATCCGCGCGCCGTGCAGCAACTGGGCCAGCCGCGGGTAGAGTGTGTCGATGACCAGGCTGCTCTTGCCACTGCCGCTCACCCCGGTGACAACAACGAATACCCCCAGCGGGATGCTGACATCGAGGTTCTGCAAGTTGTGCTCGCGGGCGCCGCGGAGCTCCAGCCGTTTGCCATTGCCCGCCCGCCGGCGCGCCGGCACGGGGATGCTGCGCTGGCCGCTGAGGTACTGGCCGGTCAGCGAGCGCGGCGCGGCCAGCAGCGCGGCGAGCGGGCCACTGGCCAGCAATTCGCCGCCGGCCGCGCCGGCGCCGGGGCCGATGTCAACGATCCAGTCGGCGGCGCGAATGGTCGCTTCGTCATGTTCGACCACCAGCACGCTGTTGCCGATATCGCGCAGACGCAGCAGCAACTCGAGCAACCGGCTGTGGTCGCGGGGGTGCAGCCCGATACTCGGCTCGTCGAGCACGTAGAGCACCCCCGAGAGCCCGGCGCCGACCTGGGTGGCCAGGCGGATGCGCTGGCTCTCGCCACCGGAGAGCGTGACCGCCGAGCGATCCAGCTCAAGGTAGCCCAGGCCCACCGTGTTGAGGAAGGACAGGCGGGCGCTGACTTCCTTGAGAATCGGGGCGGCGATCAGCCGCTCGCGCTCGCTGAGCTCTGCGGCTGCCCCGCGCTGCTCCTGCAGCGCGCCTGCCCAGGCCAGCGCCTCGCACACCGTCATCCGCGCCAGCTCGCCGATCGTGCGCCCGGCCACGCTGACCGCCCGGACCTCGGGGCGCAGGCGCGCCCCGCCGCAGGCGCCGCAGGTGCGCGGCAGCATAAACTGGGCCACCGCGTCGCGCTCGCTGTCGTCGCGGGCCTCGGCGATGCGCCGGCGCAGGTTGGGGATGACCCCCTCGAAGGGCGCCTGGACCTGGCGCTCCTTGCCGGCCAGGTGGTAGCGCAGGGTGAGCACGTCGCCGTCGGTGCCATAGAGCAGCGCGCTGACCACCTCGGGCGGCAGCGTGCGCACCGGCACGTCGAGCGAGAAGCCGAGGTGCTCAGCCAGTGAGGCCAGCAGATCATCGTAGTAGCGCCGGCTGGCGCGGGCGCTCTCGGCCCAGGGGACCACTGCCCCCTCACGCAGCGACTTGCCGCGGTCGGGGATGACCAGGGCCGGATCGAACTCCTGGACGACGCCCAGGCCGCCACAGGTCGGACAGGCGCCCTGGGGGTTGTTGAACGAGAAGTCCCGTGGCTCAAGGCTACCCAGGCTCACCGGGCCGTGCTGCGGGCAGGCATACTGCTCAGCGAAGATCAGCTCGGCGCCACCGACGACCTGCACCACCAGCTGGCCCGCGCCGAGCTTCAGCGCCGCCTCGATCGAGTCGCTCAGGCGCACGCGATCGGGATGGTCGGCGGGGGCAGGGGGGGCCTGGTGCTCCGCTGCTGGCCGGGCGGGGTGGCGGATCACGAGGCGATCGACCACCACATCGATCGTGTGCGGGCGATACTTCTCAAGCTTGAGCGGCTCGTCCAGCTCGTGCACGGTGCCGTCAACCCGGACGCGCACATAGCCGCGGCGGCGCAGATCATCGAACACCGCCTGGTGCTCGCCCTTCTGAGCGCGCACGATGGGAGCGAGGATCAGCACACGGCTGCCCTCGGGCAGCGCCAGCACGGCGTCAACCATCTGCTGGGGGAGCTGGCGCGCCAGGGGGCGGCCGCACTGCGGGCAGTGGGGCCGGCCGATGCGGGCGAAGAGCAAGCGCAGAAAGTCGTAGATCTCGGTGACCGTGCCGACCGTGGAACGCGGGTTGCGGCTGCCGCTCTTCTGATCGATGGCGATCGCCGGTGAAAGCCCATCGATCGCGTCGACATCGGGTTTCTCAAGCTGGCCGAGGAACTGGCGCGCATAGCTGGACAGGCTCTCGACGTAGCGACGCTGGCCTTCGGCGAAGATCGTATCAAAGGCCAGCGAGCTCTTGCCCGAGCCGCTCACACCGGTGAGCACCACCAGCCGATTGCGCGGGATGCGCACGTCGATGTTCTTCAAATTGTGCTCGCGCGCGCCACGCACGACGATCCAGTCCATACCCGGTCCCCCGAAGCTGGGAGTGAGCGATGCTGCGCGGCCTTGCCGCTGGCTACCGGCGAGAGCCCCCCGCCTGCCTGGAGTGCACTGCGAACCGGGCCAGCCACCGCAGACCGGCGCGTGATCGTAGCATAGAACCCCCCGCGCGGCAACCCGCACGTAGCGACAGCGCTGCGTACGAGCCGGCTCACGAACACGCTTCCGTTAACGGGACCTTGGTCATGCTTGTGAGCCCCATTAACTGATTTTATACTTACCCGTGACAAGCTAGCCGTCACAGCCTATTCCTACCGTTGTAGCAGAGAACGAGGCTTGAACCCATGACGCTGACCCGCAGACAGCTCTTCGGCAGTGGCGCGGCGCTGGCCGCTTCGGCGGTCGCGGCGCAGACCCTGCTCAGTGCACCAGAGCCGGCGCTGGCGGCCTGCCAGGCCCTCCCGCCAGCCTCGCCGACGAGCGTCGCGATGAACCGGCTGTCGAATGGCATGCGCGCCCGCGACCTGGCGGCCTTCAACGCGCTCGGCGCAACGCCCGATGAGCGCTACGAGCGCTGGGTCGAGCAGCAACTCGACCCGGCCGCGATCGACGACAGCGAATGTGAACAGCGCATTGCCGCGACCCGCCTCAAGATCCGGTACGAAACCGTGAACCAGGTGCGCCCGCTGGATCTGCTTGGCGCCAGCACCGAGCAACTCTGGACGCGGGTGAGTGACAGTATGCTGGCCTGGGAGGAGCGGATCCGGCCCTACAACGAGGTCCGTGTCGCGACCTGGATCCGAGCGGTCTACAGCCGGCGGCAGCTCTTCGAGGTGCTGGTCGACTTCTGGCACAACCACTTCAACGTGCGCGCGACCTCCGAGGGGAACATCGCCGCCACCTGGCCGGTCTATGATCGGCTCATCCGCACCCACGCGCTGGGCAACTTCCGCACCTTCACCGAGGAGGTCGGCAAGAGCACAGCGATGATGCTGTACCTCGACAATGCCAGCAACCGCGCCGCGGGCGGCGAGGGCGGCAATGAGAACTATGCCCGTGAACTGTTTGAACTGCACACCCTCGGCTCCGACAACTATCTCAAGTTCTACGACAATCGCGGCCTGATCGAGCCGGTCAGCTACGGCGAGGAACGTTTCCCGCGCGGCTACATCGATGACGACGTCTATGAAGCCTCGCGCTGCTTTACCGGCTGGACAATCGCCAACGGGCGCGATGGACGGCCAAACACCGGCGAGTTCGTCTTCAAGTCCGACTGGCATGACACCTACCCGAAGACGGTGCTCGCCGTGCGCCCGATGGAGGGCATCGCGCCCGCGCCGAACATCGCCCCGCGCCAGGCCGGCCTTGCCGATGGCCAGCAGGTCTTCGACCTGGTCTGTTTCCACCCCGGCACGGCCCGCCATCTCTGCACCAGGCTCGCGCGGCGCCTGATCGCCGATGACCCACCCCGGCGGGTCATCGATGCGGCGGTGGAGGTCTGGATGGCCAATCGGCGGGCCCCCGACCAGATCCGCCAGGTGCTCCGCACGATCTTGCTGGCGCCCGAGTGTCGCACCACCTACGGCGCCAAGATGCGCCGGCCGCTGGAAGCGATCTGGGCCTATCTGCGGGCTACCGAGGCACAGCTGCCCAGCGATGAGGAGTCGGTCGGCGGTGATGCGACCCGGGGCGGCTACTGGGGCAGCCTGTTCTACAACGCCGACCTGACCGGCCACCGCCTGTTTGGCTGGGATACCCCGACCGGCCATCCGGACACGGCAAGCTACTGGGCCAATACCAACGCGCTGCTCGTCCGTTGGAACAACTACTACAACATGGCGCAGAGCTGGGGTGGCAACGTCCAGATCGACATCATCGGCCAGACCAACCTGAACGAACCATGCGCGCAGATCGTCGAGCGGTGGGCCAATCGGCTCTGCGGCTTCCCGATCGCGTCCTGGATCCAGCGCGATCTGGCTACCTTCCTGGCGTTCGGTGGCGACGTCAATGCACCGCCGCGCCCGACCAGCCGCGCGCCCGACTGGGGCGCGATCGAAGGGGTACACGATCGGGTACGCGCCATGGTGCATCTGCTGGCGATGAGCCCCGATTTTAACCTGCGCTGAGGAATCGCCTCGCGCGTTCGTGGGAGGGCAGGTCGTTTCCCCCGCGGCCACCCTCAACCTGGCCGGGCGTGCTCCCCCCACGCCCGGCCACCTCCCGCATTGCCAGCTATAACGATTGGCGCCGCTGCGCGCCTGGAGGAGCACATTGTGTCAGTTACCCGCCGTGAATTCTTGATGGGCTGCAGCGCCGCGCTCGCGGCGCTGGCAGCCGGCCAGGTCAGCCAGTTGATCTTTGCCGACCAGGTGCGCGCTGCCGGCAGCGACGAGATGCTGGTCGTCGTCTTCCTCCGCGGCGGCTGTGATGGCCTGAGCCTGTTGAGCCCCTACGATGATCCGGCCTATCGCCAGGCCCGGGGTGAGCTGGCGCTGCCGCTCACGGGAGCCAACGCACCGCTGCGTATCGACCCGCGCAACAGCTCCTACAGCACCAGCAGCTTCGGTCTGAATGGCAAAATGCCGCAACTCAAGGAGCTCTACGACGGCGGGCGCCTGGCCCTGGTGCATGCCTGTGGTCTCGATGACGATACGCGCAGCCATTTCGACGCGATGGACTACATCGAGCGCGGCACCCCGGGCAACAAGGCCACGGGGAGCGGCTGGATCACCCGCCATTTGCAGAGCAGTGGTGAGGCGGCGGGGCTGCTGCCGGCGCTGGCGTCCGGGAGTGCAACGCCTGCCTCGCTGCTCGGCTATGGTGGCGCCGTGGCGATGAACAATCCTCGCTCCTTCGGCATCAGCACCTACGGGCGCTACAACCGCGCCGAGGAAGGCTACCCCGTGCTCAAGGTGCTGGAGGGCTTCTACCCCGGCACGGGCGTCAATTCCCTGGATGTAGCCGGGAAGCGGACGATCGAGACGATCAAGGCGATTCGCGCCGCAAATCCCGGCGCCTACACGCCACGCAGCGGGGTCAGCTACCCCACCGGCTCCTTCGGCGACGCCCTGCAGACCGTGGCCCAGGTGGTCAAGCTCGAACAGGGGCTGCGGATCGCCACGGTGGACTTCGGCGGCTGGGACACCCACGAGAGCCAGGCGCAGAGCGATGGCAACGGCTACCTGCCCGATCGGCTCGGCATGCTCTCCCAGGGCCTGTACGCCTTCTACAACGACCTGGTTGACTACCAGGGCCGCCTGACGGTCGTGGTGATGAGTGAGTTTGGCCGTCGCCTGGGGCGCAACGCCAGCAATGGCACCGATCACGGCCATGGCAACGTCATGCTCGTGCTTGGCGGCGCCGTCAACGGCGGGCGGGTCTATGGCGCCTGGCCGGGCCTGCAGGATCTGGACCAGGGGCAGGATCTGCGCATCACTACTGATTTCCGTGTCGTGCTGGGCGAGATCATCACCCGACGTCTGGGCAATCGCAACCTGGGCGCGATCTTCCCTGGCCTGACAGCGCAGATCTACCAGCCCCTCGGCCTCGTCAACGGCGCGGATCCCGGGCCGATCAGCTGGGCCAGCGCCAGTGACCCCCTGGAGATCCAGCAGAGCCCGAACCTGCCGCGGCGCCTGTACCTGCCAATGACCGGCAAGTGCTGACCCCTGGGACGCCTTTGTGGTTCATCCGGCACGTCGTTTGTCATGCTGAGCGTAGCGAAGCATCGTCCGACCCTGATGCGGTAGACCCTTCGCGGAGTGTACCCTGAGCGCAGCCGAAGGGTGTACCCTGCGCGCAGCCGAAGGGTGGACCCTGAGCGCAGCCGAAGGGCTCAGGGAGACATGGAACGTGCCGGATGCACCACTCAGGCGAACGCGGCCAGTTCGCGTGAAAGGCGGTCGAGGTCGCTGGCGGCGAGCGGCTCGCGCAGGCGGGCCACGGCGTCGCGCAGCATGCTCAGCCGTTCGGCGCTGGGCGCCTCGCCGCACAGATTGAGGGTAGCGCGGAGCACGGCCAGATAGGGGCGAGCGAGATCGCCGGGGGGCAGGGTCTGCTCAATCAGGCCGAAGTCGGTCGCGATCTGGCGCCGGGCGGCCACCCAGTCCACCACGGCGGGCAACTCGGCGGCCATGGCGAGCAGGCGCGTGATGCGCTCGACAGCGGCGCCGCGGGCGCTGGTTTCCACGGGCGGGGCAGCGGGCGCTGTTGCGGTTGGCGCGGGCATCGTCGCGGGCGGCACCGCCTCGCCGGCGAGCAGCGTCTGGAGACGCGGCAAGCCAGCGAGCAGCATGGCCTCGATCTCGCGGGCGTACTGGAGCCAGGCCCCCATCTGCATGCGAAACGGGTCGGGAATATCCCGGCTGCGCCCGGCGAGCTCACCGAGGGTGGTGACGCTGGCGGTGGGAAAGCTGGTGCGCACCACGCGCGCGACCCCGCGTTCGACGGCGATGAGCAGGCGCGCGTCAGCAACCAGGCCTGCGCTCAGCGAGCGGGCGCTGTGGCCATCAAGATCGAGGCCCAGGGTCAGCAACGCATCGCGCGCCTCGGGCTCGGCCGGGTCGCCGTCGTGGCCCACCACCCCGGCCGATTCGACCCGCCAGCGGTGACCGTGGCTGGCCAGGAGCCGGCGCAGCAGGGCAGCAGTCATCGGGGCGCGACCCGTATCGGCAGCGCCGACAATCACGAGGAGCGGCTCATCCATCGGGCGCCTTCCAGCAGCGTGCGGCAGCGACACGGCTGGATTGTAGAGCGGGAGAACCGGCCTGTCAACCAGGCCTTCTTCAGGAAAATTTGACCTTTTTGCCAGCCTGTGCTATCCTTCCGCCCCGCCAGCGACCCCGACCGTCGCGGCGGTCCGTGTCGCCCCGGAGCGATCGTTGTGACCGCGAGGTCAGTCTTTCCCAGGGGAGCCTCGGGCAGCGTTGCCCGCCGCTCCCGGGGCTATTCCAGCCCCAGCTTGCGCCGATCCGCGTCAGCCGGTCACCCTGGCCACCCGAACGGGCCAGACCGGTTCCCTGGATACGCGCTCACACGGCCAGGTGCCACGAACGCGCCGGCCTGATCCGTGCCGATCACGCAGGGGGTCGCCCCCACGGTAACCAGGAGGTTAAGCCTTGCCCAGTATGCGTTTGTCTCTGCCACGCCGCAGCGCCGACGCCCACCGTGCCACCTTCGCGAACCTGCTCCGGCTGGTGGTGCTCTGCGCCATCGTCCTCACGCTCTTCCTGCCCATCCCCGCCCATGCCGCGCCCAGCCTGATTCTGCCTACCACGCCAGGCGAGGACTGGCGGATCATCCAGGGCTATGGCTGCGGCACCCACAACGGCTGGGATCGCTACTCGCTCGACCTGGCACAGGTCAACGGCCCGACCTACAACGCGCCCATCCGCGCGGCTGCGGGCGGCGAAGTCTGGCACTGGGAGAGTGGCAGCGGGACGCTGATCCTCAATCACGGCGGCAATTTCTTCACCATGTACACCCACCTCGCGCGCGCGGTGACAACGCAGCGCGGCCGCTACTTCGCCGCCGGGGAGACGCTCGGCTTCGCGGGTGACCGCGGCTCGCCGGGGGTGCCCCACCTGCACTTCACCGCCTTCACCGCCCGGCGCGACGGCTGGAGCGGCAAGCAGTCGGTGCCGCTGCGCTTCGCCGAGGGTGTGGATCTGCCCGAGATCGGCGGCTGCAACCAGCACGGCGGGCGGATCGTGCGCGCGGTTGCGAATCGCGCGCCGGAGGTCAGCTTCCGCTCCGAGTTGCAGCCAGGGGGCTGGTACAACAGCGACCAGCGCATCGAGTTTGTCACGGTATGGGGCGGCGGTGGCCTGAGCCAGGCCTGGAACGAGGAACCGGCCGCGGACGCGCCGATGTTCGCCCGGGCGACCGAGGGCTACGCCCAGCTTGCTGAGGCCGGCGAGGGCCTGCACACGCTAAAGGTGCGCGCCTGGGGACCGGACGGCAAACTGACCCTGGCGGAGTTCGGCCCGGTGGGCTACGATGTGAGCCCGCCAGATGCGCCGGCCCCGTTTGGCGAGCTGCGCCTCGCGCCTGGGGAAGCTGCGATCCAGTGGCAGCCGGCCGGCGATGCGCTCTCCGGCATTGCCGGCTACCGCGTCTACATCGGGCCCGACCCGGAGGGCAGCGCGGAGTGGTTCACCGCCGAGCCCGCCGTCAGGACCGAGCCGCTCGCGCCCGGCCAGTACCTGGTGCGTGTGCAGAGCATCGATCGTGCCGGCAACAGCAGCCCCTGGACGACGATCGGGACGCTTGTGATCAACCACAACGAATAGAACGAATGGGTGGTTCGCCTGCGGGATGCTCGTGCACAACGAATGGGTGGTTCGCCTGCGGGGAGCGGGGCGCGCCGCCTCCATCGCCGGGGGCCGGGGGCCTCTCAGGTGGAGGGTTTTTGGCGGATAGCATCCTGATGCGCTGCTTGCCCTCACCCCCCTCCCCCCCTCCCAGGCTGGGAGAGGGGGGGTATGTTGTTGGCGTTGTGG
>JACAEO010000044.1 GCA_013388805.1 Chloroflexota bacterium | reverse complement strand
TCAGCCCGCTCATCTAAGACAACCTGGTTGTCGCGGCGCTATGCCTTCGCCTGTTGCCGCGGGCTCTGCCAGGCCACGTCAGCGATGGCGGCGCGGGCATTGGCGCTGCGGGCCAGCACGAAGAGGCAGTCCGACAGGCGGTTAAGGTAGACCACCACCTCGGTGTTGACGGGCTCGTCGCGTGCCAGGGCGACCACCGCACGCTCGGCGCGTCGGCAGATCGTGCGCGCCAGGTGCAGGTGCGCCGCGGCCAGACTGCCGCCAGGGAGGATGAACTGGCGCAGCGGCTCGAGCGTCCCTTCGAGCTGATCGATGATCTGCTCGAGGGCCGCGACATCAGCCGCCTGGACGCGCGGAATATTGGGCGAGTCCTCAATGGCGGTCAGATCGGAGCCGACGACGAAGAGCAAGTTCTGGATCCCGGCCAGCAACTGGTCGAGCTCGGCGTCGACCCCGCACGCGCGAGCCACACCAATCGCGGCATTACACTCGTCGACGGTGCCGTAGGCGGTGACGCGCAGGGAGTCCTTGTCGACGCGCAGGCCGCCCCACAGCCCGGTCTTGCCGGCATCGCCGGTCTTCGTGTAGATTTTCATTGGTGCCTCCTTGCTTCCTCGCGTTCGCACAAGCAGAATCTCAACTCAGTTCACCCGTGGCTCGACGTGTTCGCGCTCCGATCTTTCGGATCGGGCCCCAGGCTCAGATAGCGCCGACGCAGATCATCCCAGAGGGCCAGGCGCGACCAGTCGGGCGTCTCGAGGCGCTTCATCTCGTCCGAGTAAAAGGGGCTTGGCAAAAAGATCGTAATTTGCTGTTCGCCCTTACCGTTGAAGAGGCGAATCCCCCAGCTGCCGGCGCTCCCGTCAGGGTTGAGCCGGCGGTAGAACTCGGCGCACGCGGTGCGGCGCTGCTGTGCCACTTCCGGCTCGATGGGGTTTTGCGCGGAACCTTTGTACTCGCCGATACACAGGTGGAAATACCAGGGTCCGAAGTCCACGGTCAGGTAGCCATTGTTGAGGCTGATCCGCTCCGGGGCGTTCGGCGCCTTGATTTCAAACACCGCACCCTGGATAAATGGACCGAACATGAAGCTGTTCCAGTGATCACGGAAGAGATCGGTGAAAAGCCGGTGCAGCGTTTCTTCTGCTGGATCAAGTGGAAAGATCTCAAGGGTGCCGAAGCCGGGCTCGACGACTGTCCGTGGTTCTATTGTCATTGGTCAGGCTCCTGTATGCTCTACTCCGAGTGATCGCCCGGACCAGCGGGTGGAGCAGGCGTATCAACGGCTCCATGGTCACGCCGTACCAGCGCCGCCAGGGCGTGCAGCGAGGCGACGTATTGCGGCGGTCCCCCGTTAGCCATCACCTCCCAGCGGGGCGTCTGCTCGTCGCCGGCGATGACGACGCGCAGCGCCGCCGGCTCGTGAGCCGCGACCAGGAGGCAGCCGCTGCGCTCAAGCGCACGAGCCGTCCACATCCCTACCAGCCCGTCGCCGATAAGGGCCACGCGCTGCTGCGCCGGCGGATGCACCTGGAAGCTGCCCTGGCGCCGGTCGAAGGCGATCCCGTCGCTCGCGAAGGTGGCCTCGAAGGCTCCGCCGAGCACCAGGTCCTCGGGCGCACCGCTGTACAGCACGCCACCCGGGGCCAGCAGCCAGAGCGCGTCGGCGCTGCGCAGGGCCAGGTCGAGGTCATGGGTCGAGAGCAGCAGCGCCCGGTTGGTCTCGCGGGCCAGGCGGCGCAGCAGGCGCATCATCTCGACCCGACGCGGCAGGTCGAGGAAAGCGGTCGGCTCGTCGAGCACCATGAGCAACGGCTCCTGGGCCAGCGCACGCGCCACCATGATGCGCTGACGCTCGCCATCGCTCAGTTCGTGCACCTGCCGGTGAGCCAGGCTCACCGCGTCCACCGCCTCCAGCGCCCAGCGCGCGACCTCCTCGTCGCGTGGGCTTAGCCGCCCGGTCCAGTCGGTGTGTGGGTGGCGCCCCAGCGCCACCAGCGCATAGGCGCTCAACTGGCCAACCTCGATGCGCTCGGTCAGCACCACACTCAGACGACGGGCCAGCTCATGGGGGGGCAATGTGCGCAGATCCGCGCCGTCAAGCCACACACGCCCGGCCAGCGGCGGCTGCATCCCGACCAGCGTGCGCAGCAGGGTAGACTTGCCCACCCCGTTCGGCCCCAGGAGACAGACCACCTCACCGGCGTGCAGCCGCAGGTACAGGTCGGCGGCGATGACGCGTGGCGCTCCTTGCCGGCCAGGGTAGCCGATGCTCAGCGCTTCGGCCTGGAGGACAGTCTCACTCATACACCGAAGACTCCTCGCCCTGCACCGCGGCGCAGGATGATCCAGACCACTACCGGTGCCCCGATCAGCGCGGTAATCGCATTCAATGGCAGCACCACACTCGTGCCGGGGGCCTGGGCCACAAGGTCGGCCAGCAGTGCCGCCGTTGCGCCAAGCAGGGCGCAGGCGGGCACCAGCACGCGATGGTCGGCACTCCGCAAGAGTGCCCGGCAGAGGTGCGGAATCGCAATGCCCAGGAAGGCAATCGGCCCGCAGAACGCCGTGACGGTTCCGGCGAGTACGGCACTGCTGGTGACGATCCCGATGCGCGAGCGGTGGATGTCGAGGCCCATGCTGCGCGCGTAGGTCTCGCCCAGCAGCAGGGCGTTGAGCGCCTTGGTGAGAATGAAGGCCAGCAGAAGCCCGCCGAGCACCACGGGCGTCAGGATACGCAGCTGGCCCCAGGTGACCCCGCCGAAGCTGCCGAAACTCCAGGCGATGTAGGCCTGGATGCGCTCGGCAATGCTGAAGTAGAGCAGCAGGCTGACGATAGCACTGGTCAAGTAGCCGATCATCAGCCCGAGGATCAGCAGGGTCACGCTGCTCTGGACCCGCCGGGCCAGGGCCAGTACCAGCAACAGGACCAGCCCTGCGCCGAGACAGGCTGCCGCCACCAGGCCAAGGTTGCCGAGCAGCCCGGCGACGGCGAGCAGGGCGGTGTTTGCCGCGCCCACGGTGAGCACGACCAGGGCCACGCCCAGGCTGGCCCCCGAGCTGACACCGAGCACGAAGGGGTCGGCCAGCGGGTTGCGGAAGAGGGTCTGCATCTGCAAGCCGCTGACCCCGAGGGCGGCGCCTGCCAGAGCCGCGGTGAGGGCCTTGGGCAGGCGGAAGTCGTAGACGATCGTCGCCCAGGTGGCCCGCAGCGGCTCGCCGCCAACCAGGATCGTCAACACCTGATCGAGGGGGATACGTACCGAACCAAGGGCGAGGCTCAGCAAAAAAGCCCCGGCCCAGACCCCTGCCATCACTAGCAGCGCGAGCGGCCTCAGCCCCAGGCGCGGCCAGGGACTCTCGGTTGAGACAGGTACGGCGTTCGCCACAGTATTCCTCTCCCGCCTACGGCTTCAACTGCTGATAGAAGAAGAGCTCGTGGTCGGGCAGCAGCTCGGGGTGGAAGATCGTAATCAAGTCGGCCAGCACGAGATCGGGATTCGTCACGCCGGTCTCCCAGTAGTCGTTGCCGCCGTTGGGGTTCAGGCGCACGTTGTTGTTAAACACGTTGCCGTTCTGGAAGGCGGCGAACTCGGCAAAGCGCTCGTCGGCAGCCAGCCCATCAGCGAGGCTTTTCCACGAACTGGTGTTCAGCCAGAAGTCGGCACCCTGGGCACGCTCGAAGACATCCTCGAAGCTGAGTTGCTGGCTACCGGTCGAGTCATCGTCCG
The DNA here is from genome assembly GCA_013388805.1 of Chloroflexota bacterium. Taxonomy (GTDB): domain Bacteria; phylum Chloroflexota; class Chloroflexia; order Chloroflexales; family Chloroflexaceae; genus JACAEO01. Next base: position 28 of record JACAEO010000044.1, on the reverse strand, counting down.
CCCAGAGGTAATCGGCACCAGCGTCGGC
>JACAEO010000133.1 GCA_013388805.1 Chloroflexota bacterium | reverse complement strand
CTTCCGATCTCAGTTCGGTCGCCAATGCCAAGACGCTCGGCGAGGCCGACCGCAAGCTGAACGACAAGATCGACCAGGCCCTGGGCAAGCAATGAGCGCCAGCGGCGCGCTCCGCCTCAGAACGAGATCGCCCGCTCGCCCAGTGCGGTCCCCGGCCAGATGCGAATGCCGCGTTCCAGGCGGTTTTCGGCGCCCAGGCTGCAGTCATCGCTGACAATCGCGCCGTCGGTGATGTGGGTTCGCTCGCCGATCACGTTGTTCTTGCCCAGGACGCAGTTGCGCAGCACCACCCCCTCGTCCAGCCGGTTGTTCTCCCAGAGCACCGCGCCCTCGATGTTGCACTCCGGGCCGATCACGCAGCGCGCGCCCAGCACCGTCGGGCCGATCACCCGCGCGCCACGCTGGATCACGGTGCCCGGGCCGATCACAACCGGCCCCACCACCTGGGCCGACGGGTGGATCTCCGCGTCTCCCTCCAGCCAGATGCGGTCGGCGATCTGTCGGCCAAGAAACTTGTATTTCACTTTGCCGATCAGCACGTCGTGGTGAACGTCGATGTAGGTCTGCGGCTTGCCGATGTCGGTCCAGTAGGCGCGAGAGGGAAAGCCATACATCGGGTCGCCCGTCTGCAGGACGACGGGGAAGAGGCCGCGCTCGAACATGTAGAATTCGTTGGGTGGCACGTAGCGAAAGATCTCGGGCTCGATGATGTAGGTGCCGGCGTTGATCAGGTCGCTGGTGATGTCTTCCGGACGTGGCTTCTCCAGGAAGCGCTGGACCCGATTCTGGCGATCCATCTCGACCAGGCCGAACTGGGTCGGGTCCTCAACCGGGGTCAGCGAGATGGTGACCTTGGCCTGCTTCTCGCGGTGAAAGTCGAGCATGGCCTTGAGGTCGAGGTCGGTCATCACGTCGCCGTTGAGCACAAAGGTGGGGCCATCGAGCAGATGCTCGACATTTTTCACGGCCCCGGCGGTGCCGCGCGGCTCAGGCTCTTCGACGATGTGCAGCTTCATCTCCAGGCGCGAGCCGTCGCCCAGCGTCTCGCGGAAGCGCTCGGCGAGGTACTGCACCGCGAGGATCACCTCGGTAACCCCCTGTTCGCGCAGGCGCAGCAGCATCCACTCGATAAACGGCTGGTTGACCATGGGGATCATGGGCTTGGGGGTCTTGCAGGTCAGCGGGCGCAGTCGCGTTCCCAGGCCGCCGACGAGGATCACCGCTTTCATAGATCTTCCTTCGATTGTGTAAACAGCGTATCCGCCGTGTGTCACGGCGCCCGGCTCGTATGGAGCTTATCCTTCGGCCCATACGGCCGGATGAACGGCCCTGCGTATCCGGGTGACAGTCTATTCACGGTAGACGGTCATGCGCGTGGCGCACAACGCCGCGATGAAAACAGCGGCAGCTTATCGGCTATCGGCTATCGGCTATCGGCTATGTTCACCTCAGGCACCCCGCGCCTGCTGTCACGGCACGGTTACCCGTCGCCAGCGGCGAGTTCCTGCCGCACCGTGACCCGCCAGTGGTCCAGGATATCGTGCAACGTCTGCCGCAGCGGGATGCGTGGCGCCCAGCCGGTGCGCTCGCGCACCAGGCGGTTGTCGCAGACGACGAGCGGGATATCGATCGGGCGCATCAATTCCGGGTTGAGCCGTACCTCGACGTGGGTCGTGCTGGCGGCAAGCAGGATATCGAGCAGTTCGCGGATCATCACGGCCTGGCCCGAGCCGATATTATAGACCGCGCCCGCCTCGCCGTGCTCGGCGGTCAGGGCGTAGGCGCGCACCATATCACGCACGTCGGTGAAATCGCGCCGGGCGCTGAGGTTGCCAACCTGCACAACGGGCGGCTGCAGGCCGAGCTCGATGCGGGCGATCTGGCGGGCAAACGCGGCCGTGACGAAGCGCTCATTCTGGCGTGGCCCGATGTGCGTGAAGGGCCGCACGCGCACGATGTCGAGCTGGTGGCTCAGCACATACTGCTGGGCCAGCAGGCTCTGTGCGGCCTTGCTGACCCCGTAGGGGTTGGCCGGGCGCAGGGGCGTATCCTCGTCGATCGGCAGATCGTCGGGCCTGATCGCTCCGTACTCCTCGTTGGTGCCCACCACCAGCACGCGGGCCTGCAGCCGGTGCTCGATCAGGGTCAGGAAGAGGTGCAGCGCCCCGAGGGTGTTGGTGCTGAGCGTGCCGGCCGGGTCGCGAAACGACTCGGGCACAAAGGGCTGGCCGGCCAGATGGAAAATCAGCGCCGGCCGGACGGTGAGCAGCGCACGAGTCGTCGCTTCGGCGTCGTTCAGGTCCGCCGTGACGAAGGCGACCCGCCCTGCGAGAGTCGTGGGGATACGCTCCGGGCTTCGCACCAGGCCCCAGAGTTCATAGGTTCCCTGCGCGAGCAGGTAGTCGGCGAGGTGCCCGCCGACAAAGCCGTTGATGCCGGTGATCAGCGCGCGCATAGCTCTTACTATAGCCGATCTTCCCTGCCGCGCAAATGACAGTGGCGCGCCAGCTGTTCACCCTACCCTGGCGCGGTGCGCGGGGTTTGCTGTGCATTTCATTGACGGGTTTTGTGCAGCGTGATACAATGTAATTGCGCGATCAGCGGTCGTTCGTGCGCATCCACGAGGTGCGCACGCGGACATAGACGCCTCGACGCGCGAGGCGTCGTGCCACGTGGAAGGCTGTCTGCTATGGCACAGCAACACTTTCTCTTCCAGTTTTCGGACAAACCGCGCTACAACACCAAGGCGGTGGCACAGGAGACGGGCGTTCCGGCCGATACCTTTCGGGCCTGGGAGCGCCGCTACGGCGTGCCCCGCCCGCAGCGCACCGACGGCGGCCACCGCCTCTACTCCGAGCGCGACATCGCCACTATCCGCTGGCTGCGCGATCGGACGGCTGAGGGGCTGACGATCAGCCAGGCGATCGCGCTCATGAGCGACGGCAATGAGTCGAACCTCTCGTGGCTCAGCACGGCGGTCGATACGGAGCCCCATACCTGGGAGCGGCTCAACAGCCGGCTGGTGGCCGCCCTGGTGGACTATGACTCCACCCGTGCCGAGCAGATCCTGGGCGAGGCCTTTGCCCTCTACCCGCTGGAAGATGTGTTCCTCAAACTGGTCCAACCGGTGATGGTCGAGATTGGCGAGCAGTGGCACGCCGGCAAGATCACCGTCACGGCAGAGCACTTTGCCACCCAGTTTGTCCGCCGCAAATTGTCGGGGCTCTTCAATACCTACAACATCACCGATGGGCGCGGCCTCGTCCTGGTGGCCTGCGCCCCGAGCGAGCAGCACGACCTGGGCGCGCTCATGCTCGCGGTCTTCCTGGTGCGCCACGGCTGGCAGGTGATCTACCTTGGCCCTGAGGTGCCCCTGCGCGACCTGCTCGATGCCGTGCGCAAGCTGCAGCCCGACCTGGTCGCGATGACCGCCTCGACGACCGAGACGGCTACCCAGTTGCTTGAGGCCGGGCGCGCGATCCTCGCCCTTGCCCCGCCCACGCCGAGCTTCGGCTATGGAGGCCGCGCATTCAACCTCAACCCGGTCCTCACCCAGAAGATGCCGGGCACCTTCCTTGGCCGCGACGCGCTGGAGGCGGTCGATAACGTGGCCGATATCCTCGGCGCCGGGCGTTAGCCGATCGTCCTGAGCTGGCCACTGCGACCGTCGGGTTCGCTGCCCGGCGGTCGCTTTTTTATCGAATGCACGAAGATTGCTTTTCATAAGCACAGCTTCGTTGTGCAACTGCAAGTTCGTTGGCCAGCAGGTCGCTGCGCTTGCGCGGGTTGAGCAGGCGTTTTGCCCGTTGGGAAGCCCTGAAACGCCATGCACGGGAGATGCACAGAAAGATTTGCTTGAACGCTCCGATTCACGTATTATGAAGCTATAGACATTTCCTTCACAAGCAAGCGGACCGGCCCGCAGCCGGGTGGCGCCCTGCCGGTAGCCTACCGCGCCTGCCTGAGCCCACCTATCCTCCGCCTGGCACGCCGGTTGGCGTGCCACACCCTGGTCGCTCTTCCAGGGCTGAGATGAAGGAGAGCCGTGTGTCGTTGAATCCTGTTCCGTCGCTGGCGCTGCGCGCCTCCGGAAAGCTGATATCCCAGCCGCTGCCGGCCGAGGAGCAGCTTGCGCTGCTCTTTCACCTGACCGACCTCTCGCCCCACGTTGGCAGCGATGAGTGGCCGCCCCATCCGCCTGATGCGACTAGCGAGGCCTATGCCGAGTGCGAGCGGATTATCCGCCGCCACTCGAAGAGTTTCTACTTCAGCTCACAGTTCCTCGCCCCCGACGTACGGCGCGCCGTGCGCGCGCTCTATGCGTTCTGCCGCGCTACCGACGATACCGTCGATCTTGCGATTGATGACCCGGCCCGCGCGCTGGCGGCCTGGGTCCAGCAGGCCCGCGCCGCTCGCCCCGCCCCGCACAATCCGGTTCTGGTAGCCTGGCACGACACCCGTACCACCTACAACCTCTCGTCTGCCCTGGTGGACGAGTTGCTCGCCGGTGTGGCGATGGACCTGACGATCGCCCGCTACGAGAGCTTTGCCGATCTCTGGCTCTACTGCTACCGGGTGGCCTCGGTGGTGGGCCTGCTGGTGATGGGCATTACCGGCTACGCTCCGGGGGCCGAGCCCTACGCGATCAAGCTTGGGGTGGCGCTGCAGCTCACCAACATCCTGCGCGATGTAGGCGAGGATGCCCGCCGTGGCCGGGTCTATCTGCCCCAGGAGGATCTGGCCCGCTTCGGGCTCAGCGCCGAGGAGATCCTGGACGGGGTCTACGACGACCGCTTCCGCGCCCTGATGCGCTTTGAGGTCGAACGGACACGCCGCCTGTACGCCGAGAGCTGGCCCGGGATCGCGCTGTTGCCCGGGGAGAGCCGCCTCGCGATCGGCGCTGCGGCCCGGGTCTATTGCGGGATCCTTGATAAGCTCGAAGCCAATGACTACGATGCCTATACCCGCCGCGCCCATCTGAAGCTCCGCGAGAAGGTGCTGCGCCTGCCGCGGATCTGGTGGGATGTGCGCCGCCTGGGGTGAGGATTGCCAGGGACCACCATGACGACATCCGTTCTCGTCAGCCGGCCTGAGCCACAGCCGCGCTGGCCGCTCTGGGCCTTCGATACGCTGCTCTGGGTGCTCTTCCTCGGCCCGCTCATCTCGCCGCTGTTCCGCGCCACCGGGCTGCCGCTGGTCGCCGATACCGGGCTGCTGGCCCGTGATCTGCTCGCCACCTACATCTGCCCCACGCCCGAACGCTCGTACCTGCTCTTCGGCCTGCCGATGGCGGTCTGTGCGCGCTGCTGGGGCGCGACGATCGGTCTGTGGGCGGCCCGGCTGCTGGTGGGCTGGCAGCTGCGGGCGCCGCGGCGCGAAGCCGCGCTGCTGGGCTGGTTCCGCGGCCTGCCGTGGGGCGCGCGCCTGCTGCTCTGTGCGCTGCCCTTCCTGCTGTGGCCGCTCGAGATTATCGGCCACTACGGCGGCACCTGGTATGCGCCGCTCTGGCTGCTGCTGCTCAACGGCATGCAGGCCGGGTTCTTCGCCGGGCTGTTCTTCTGCTCACTCTGGCCTGGCCTCTGGCCGGCGCCCCGCGCACGTTGATGCGGCGCACGCCTATGCTACGCCGCCTGCTCCTCCTCGTGCTCAGCCTGGCCCTCGCCGGCTGTAGTGTGCCCTTCGGCCAACGGCCCGATCCGACGCTGCAGGCGATCGAGACCCGGGTGGCCGAGATGGCCCGCCAGCAGACGGTAGTCGCCACGCCGACCGCCATCCCGCCCCGCCCGACCGACCTGCCGCTGCCGACTATTCCGCCGCAGCCGACCCTGGAGCCGGCGATCAGCGCGGCGCTGGTCGACCAGGAGCGGCTGCTGGTGGAACTGTACCGCCGGGCCAGCCCGGCGGTGGTGAGCATCGAGGTGTTCGGCAGCGCCCTCCCTGCCAACCACCCGGTGGTGCCCGGCTTGCCAGAGAGCACCCGCAGCCAGGGTTCGGGCTTCCTCTTCTCCGACCAGGGCCATATCGTCACCAACAACCACGTGATCGCGGGCGGGGAGCGCTTCCAGGTGCGCTGGTTCGACGGCTCAACTAGCCTGGCTGACCTGGTGGGCGCCGACCCTGATAGCGACCTGGCGGTGCTGAAGGTGCGCGCCCTGCCCCCCGGCGTGGCGCCGCTGCCGGTCGGCGACTCGCGCGAGGTCGCGGTGGGCCAGACGGCGGTTGCCATTGGCAGCCCCTTCGGCGAACAGAACAGCCTGACGGTCGGCGTGGTCAGCGGGCTCGGGCGCACCCTGCGCGGCCCGACGCGGTCGCTCGGCACCTTCAGCATCCCGAATGTGCTGCAGACCGACGCGGCGATCAACCCGGGCAACTCGGGGGGGCCGCTGCTCAATGCCCGGGGCGAGGTGATCGGCGTCAATACGGCGATCGCAGTGAGCCAGGGCGCCGGCTCGTTTGAGGGTGTGGGCTACGCCGTGCCGGCCAGCACGTTGCTCAAGGTGGCGCCCGCGCTGATCAGCAGCGGACGCTATGACCACCCGTGGATGGGGATCCGCATGTTCTCGCTCGACGCGCTGGTGGCTGAGCAACTGGGTCTGCTGGTGGAGCGGGGCGTGCTGATCACCGAGGTGCAGCCCGACAGCCCTGCGGCCCGGGCCGGGCTGCGCGGGGGCACCCGCGAGGTGAGTGTCGACGGCATGCCACTCCTCGTGGGCGGCGACATCGTGCTGGCGCTCGACGGGCGCCCGGTGGCCGATGGCGATCAGTTGATCGGGCTGCTCGAGCTCGACTACCAGGTCGGCGATACGGTGACGCTGAGCGTGCTTCGCGAGGGGGCGCAGACCCCGATCGACGTGCCGCTGCAGCTCGAGGCGCGGCCATAGGGCCGTAGCGCACCGGCGCAGCCAGTGCGCTGCGGCCCTACGGGCCTACCGCTCAAGACGGAAGCTGGCGACGGTGACCCGGCCGCTGCGCAGCCCCTGGCCGACGATGCTGTAGGTGCCGGGCGGATCGGTCGTCAGCGTGCGGAAGCCGACCAGCACCCCGCCATCGGCGTCGGCGATGGCGCGATAGGGAATGGCGCGCACGCCGCCGGCAGCCAGATTGATCCACAGCGCCACCTCTTCGCCGCCGGCATAGCCGCGACTCTCGAAGCCGAGGGTGGTGCCGGGGGCGCTGGAGCTGGGGAAGACGCGGGCCACGAAGTCCGGAATGATGGCGCACGACTCGGGGCTGCCTTCAGGGACGGGGGCGCTCGGCGGCGCATTGGCGGCAAAGCCGGGCCGCAGCTGGCAGGGCACCAGCGCGCTGCCCAGTGTGCCGAGGCGCACCCGGTTGCCGATCAGCTCGAAGCGGCCACGCTCGAAGTACTGGACCAGATAGTTGCGCCCGTCGTCCAGTTGCTGGACGAACTCCTCCGAGATGGGATAGCCAAAGATGCGCAGGCCGCCGCGGCGTTCCCAGAAGTTGCGGAACTCACCGCGCAGCGTATGGCCAGTCTCGGGGAAGAAGCGCAGCCCGGGGGCGCGGACCGGGGCGACCGGCGGGAAGCCCAGGCCGCGCGCGGCGGTGTACTCGCGACCGACCAGGCCCAGGCTGATCACGGCCTGATTGTTGACCACATCGAGCTCGAAGCGGGCGCGCTCGAAGTACTGCGCCACCCGGCCGTCACGGTTCTGGACGAACTCCGGCGAAACCGGGTAGCCGAAGATCTCGACGCCGCCATTGCGCTCCCAGTAGGAGCGGAAGGCCCCGCCGAGGAAGTGGCCTGTCTGCGGGAAGTAGATCTTGCCCTGGGCCTCCGCGCGGCCGGCCGGCAGCGCGCCGAGCAGGACCAGCGCCACCAGCAGGATCAGCGCCGCTGCTCGTCGTCCTCGTAGCTGGCTCATAGCGACTCCATGCTTGCGTAAAACGAATCCTGGCACCTTGTGGAGCGATAGGCGCACCAAACGCCAGACATGAGCGATCATGCCCGCAGTTTATCGTTTACACTCCGTTGTCTCATCATACGCGATACCATCGCGACTGTCAAGCGTTGATCGCCATAAATCCGCGCTGTATAGCGGATTCACCGTGGATAACCGCGACGGTCGCTTGCCATCTTCGCGTTGGCGGTGGTGCGCCGGCCGGATCGGTGCATCCGCCCTGGCGCCTACGGACCGCTGGCGGCGGCGCAAGGCGGTATAATGGACCCACGCTGACTGGAGGGAAAGGGCCAGCCATGAGCATCCCGATCGTCGATGACCTGACGGTTGCCCGGGCCACGGTGCTCCGCCGTGCCCCGCTCGACGAAGACGCCGCCACGACCGGGGCAGTCGCCGCGATCATCGCCGCGGTGCGGGCCGACGGCGACGCGGCGCTGCGCGCGCTGAGCGCCCGCTTCGATGGGGTGGCGCCGGCGCTGCTGGAGGTGCCGCGCGACCTGTGGCAGGCCGCGGTCGATGCCCTGCCTGCCGACTTGCACGCGGCCCTTGAGCTGGCGGTGGCCGAGCTCCAGCGCTTCCACGAGCGCCAGGCCCGCAACTCGTGGGTCGATTTCAGCGTCGAAGGAGCGCGGGGCCAGTTGGTGGTTCCGCTGGAACGGGTGGGGGTCTATGTCCCGGGGGGGGCGGCGCCGCTGCCCTCGTCGCTGATCCACGCCGCCATTCCGGCCCGGGTGGCGGGGGTACGCGAGATCGTGGTCTGCTCGCCGCCGCAACGTGACAGCGGGCTGCCCGCTGCGGTGGTGCTGGCGGCGGCGCAGCTTGCCGGGGTGGACCGGGTGTTCGCCGTCGGGGGGGCGCAGGCGATCGCGGCCATGGCCTACGGCACCGCGAGTGTGCCGCGGGTCGATAAGATCGCCGGGCCGGGCAACCGCTTTGTCATCCAGGCCAAGCGCCTGGTGTATGGCGCCGTTGGCATCGAGAGCCTGCCGGGGCCAACCGAGACGCTGGTGATCGCCGATGCCGCAGCCGAGCCGCGCTACGTCGCCGCCGACCTGCTGGCCCAGGCCGAGCACGTGGAGGCCAGCGCCATCCTGCTCACCGACTCGCCGCCGCTGGCCCGGGCCGTGCAGGCCGAGGTGGGCCGCCAGCTAGAGGCACTGCCGGAGACGAGTGCGCGCGCCGCCGCCGACGCGCTGAGCCGCCGTGGGGCGATCGTGCTCGTGCCGGACCTGGAGGCCGCCTTCGCGCTGGCGAACGAGTATGGCCCCGAGCACCTCTGCCTGCTGCTGGCCGATCCGTGGGCGTCTGTGGGCAAGGTGCGCAACGCCGGTGGCGTGTTTCTTGGTGAACAGTCGTTCGAGGTGCTCGGCGATTACTGCGCCGGCCCTTCGCATATCATGCCTACGGAGGGCACGGCGCGCTACGCCTCGCCAGTCAATGTCGATGACTTTCGCAAGGTGATCTCGCTCGTGGGGCTCAATCGGGCCGCCCTGGCGCGGATCGGTCCCGCGGCGCGCCGGATCGCCGAGGCCGAGGGGCTCTTTGCCCACGCCGCGGCGGTTCAGGCCCGCCTCACGCACGAGGGGTAGCCGCCCGCCCGCATCCTCTGGCTAGCAATTGAAAGGTGTGATGGAATGTCCGGTTTTCTGGTGACCTTTATCAGCCTGCTCTTCAATGTGTTGCTGTTCGCCATCCTCGGGCGGGTGCTGATCTCCTGGATCGACCCGATGGGCAACATGCGGGTGACCCAGATCCTGCGCGAGATCACTGAGCCTATCCTGGCCCCGATCCGCAGTGTATTGCCCTCGATCGGCATGATCGACCTCTCGCCGCTGGTCGCCATCCTGCTCATCCAGTTGCTGCAGAGCCTGGTCCTCGGCGCGATTCGGTGACGTGACGGGGTGATGGGGTGAAGTCTGCGCAGTCACGGGCCGACCGCTTCCTGCTGCTGGTGGTATTTCTCGCCGGGGTCGGCACGCTCAGCATCGAAATGGTGATGCCGCGCCTGCTGGCGCCGTTCTTCGGCACGTCGCAGCCGATCTGGGCGGTGGTGATCGGTATGACCCTGAGCTACCTGGCTGCGGGCTACTGGCTGGGTGGGCGGCTGGCCGACCGGCGCCCGGAGGCGCGGCTGCTCTTCTGGCTGATCGCCTGGGCCGGGCTGTTGACCGCGCTCATCCCCCTGGTGGCGCGACCCCTGCTGCAGCTGGCTCAGTTCTCCTTGCGCGGCGTGGCCGCCGGGGGCTTCCTCGGCGCGCTGCTCGGCGTGATCCTGCTCTTCGCCGCGCCGGTGATCCTGATGGCCACCGTCGGCCCCTTTGCGGTGCGGCTCCAGTTGCACCAGGCCGAGCGCGGGGTGGCCGTGGCCGGGCGCGCCGCCGGCACGATCTCCGCCCTCTCCACCGTCGGCTCGATCGTTGGCACCTTCCTCACCGTGCTGGTGCTCATCCCGCTGATTGGCACCAGCGCGACGATCTTCCTCTTCGCCGGCTTTCTGGTCGCCCTCAGCCTGATCGGGCTGCGCGACTGGCGGGCGGGGCTGATGCTCGTCGCGGTGGCCGGCCTGGCCCTGGCCCACTACGCCGCCGCGCCCACCATCAAGAGCGCCGATTGCCGCGGCTGTACGCTGCTCGCCGAGCGCGAGTCCAGCCATAACTACATCCAGGTGGCCGACCAGCAGGTCGTCTACAGCTCCGGCACGGTCGATCCGCGCCGCGTGCTCATCCTCAATGAGGGTCAGGCCATCCATTCGATCTACCGGCTCAAGTATCGCCAGACGGGCGATCCGCTCGACCTGCTGACCGACGGCGGGCCGTGGGATTATTTCGCGGTCGCCCCCTATCTCTACGCCGGGATGCAACCCGAGCAGGTGCGCAGCCTGGCGCTCCTCGGCGCGGCGGCCGGCAGCATCCCCAAGCAGTTCCTGGCCATCTATGGCCCGCAGACGCTGATCGACGCGGTTGAGATCGATCCGGCGATCAGCGAGCTGGGCCGCCGCTACTTCGATATGGAGGACGAGGACCCGGCCTATCCCGGCTATACCACCTATGCGCAGGACGCCCGCGCCTGGCTGGCCAGCAGCGAGCGCCGCTACGACGTGATCGGCATGGACGCCTACCACCAGCCCTACATCCCCTTCCACCTGACCACGGTTGAGTTCTTCCAGGAGGTGCGCGCCCGGCTCAACCCGCAGGGCGTGGCGGTGGTCAATGCCGGGCGCCCGGCCAGCGGTGACGACCGGCTGGTCAATGCACTCGCCTCGACCATGCTCGTTGTCTTCCCCGAGGTCTATGTCATCGATACCCGCTTCGCGAATGCGATCCTCGTGGGGGTGAACAGCCCGGCGGGCGATGGGGCGGCGAACTTCGTGGCCAACGCGGCGGCCATGGCCCGCCGCGCCGAGGCCGAGCCCCGCTACCGCGCGCTCCAGCTCGTGATGTACTGGGCACTCAACGAGGGACGGCTCGGGCCGGTGCGCCAGTTCACCGCCGACCAGGCGCGCTATACCCCCTTTCGCGACGACCGGGCGCCGGTCGAGCAGCTGATCGACGGGCTCATCTTCACCGAGGCAGTCAGGCCACGGGGAAATTGACAAGCTCCGCCCATCTATGCTACTGTTATATTGAAAATCGGCGATGAACCAGTAGCCCGGGTTGCTACCGGGACACACGACGGAGGCCTGGCACATCATGACCGGTCGGTGGCACTCAGCAAATCTGGCCCTGCACAGCGCCGAATGGAGCGGCGCTGCCCTGCAGGGCTATGCCGTGCGCCTCGATGACCGCTGCGGCGGCATCGGGGGCAGTGCGGTGCTGAGGGCGATCCGCGCGGTCTCCTCTGCCAGCAGGGCCAGGGGCCTGACGCTCTAGCCGGGGGTCAACCCTATCCCCCGTGCGAAGAGCCCTTGTACACGTACAACGGTTCTTTGAAGGGGGTGGGTGCCTTGGGACAGCGCGTCCTCGTTCTCAATGCCAGCTACGAGCCGCTCCAGCTGATTTCGGTTCGGCGTGCCTTCGTCCTGCTGTTGCAGGAGAAGGCCGAGTTGATCGAGGCTGCTGAGCAGCAACTCCGCGCACGGGCGATCAGCTTCGATGTGCCGCTCGTGATCCGCCTGGTCCGCTATATCCGCATCCCGCGACGGCTCAAGCTGCCCTGCTCGCGGCGCGGGGTCTTCGCCCGCGACCGTGAGACGTGCCAGTACTGTGGCACGCAGCCCGGCCGCGCCCAGTTGACCATGGACCATGTCATCCCGCGCTCGCAGGGTGGCGCGACGACCTGGGACAATGTGGTCACGGCCTGCCGCGACTGTAACCACCGCAAGGGGGGGCGCACCCCGGAGCAGGCCAATATGCAGCTGCTGACGACGCCGCGCCAGCCGCAGTATGTGGCCTTTGCCCTGCTCGGCGAGATCGAGCGCCACGATGTCTGGCGCAAGTATGCCTTCGGCTAGGGGGCGCCTGGGCCGCTTTGGTGAACTGGCCGCTGCAGCGCACCTGCAGCGTAGTGGCTACACGCTGATCGCCCGCAACTGGCGCTGTTCTGGCGGTGAGATCGACCTGGTTGCCCGCCGTGGCGACCAGGTCGTTTTTGTCGAGGTGCGCACCCGGCGGGTCCGCGGGCCGCAGGCAGCGCTCCCCGAGGCGTCGGTTGGCGCCGCCAAGGCGCAGCGGCTGGCCAATCTTGCCCATGCCTACCTGGCCGAGGCGGCGCTGCCCGCTGAGCTGCCCTGGCGCATCGATGTGATCGCGGTCGAGGTGGACGGCGCGGGCCGCGTGGTGCGCCTGGCGCACATCGAGTACGCGGTGGAGGCGTAGGGGCCAGGAGGAGGTGCAACCGTGAGCCAGATCGATCCGGCCCGCCGCGTCGCGGAGCTGCGCGCCGCCATCGAGGAGGCGAACTATCACTACTATGTGCTGGACCAGCCGCAGATCAGCGATGCCGCCTACGATGCGCTGATGCGCGAGTTGCAGGCGCTGGAGGCGGCGCACCCCGAACTGGTCACCCCCGAGTCGCTGACCCGGCGGGTGAGTGGCCAGCCCGCCAGTCAGTTTGCTAAGGTGCGCCATCCCCAGCCGATGCTCTCGCTCGGCAATGCGATGGACGAGGCCGCGCTCCGTGAGTGGCGCGAGAGCCGTGTGCTGAAGCTGCTGGGTCGTGACACGCCGATCAGCTATGTCGTCGAGCCGAAGATCGACGGGCTCGCGGTCGCGCTCACCTACCGCGCCGGGCTCCTGGTCCAGGGGGCGACCCGCGGCGATGGCGAGGTGGGCGAGGATGTCACGGCCAATCTGCGGACGGTGCGGGGTATTCCGCTGCGCCTGCGCAGCCCGGCCGGCACCGGTCTGCCGCTCGCCACGCTGATCGAGGTGCGCGGCGAGGTCTATATGCGGCGCGCCGACTTTGAGGCGCTCAACGCACGCCTGGCCGCCAGCGGCGACAAGACCTTCGCCAACCCGCGCAACTCCGCCGCCGGCTCGCTGCGCCAGAAAGACCCGGCGCTCACCGCCTCGCGCCCGTTGCGCTTCTTCGCCTACGGGGTCGGCCCTTTCGAGGGGGTTGCGCTGCGCAGCCAGTGGCAGGCGCTGCAGTACCTGCGCGCGCTCGGCTTCCCGGTCAATGCCGATGCTCGCCTCTTCGACGACTTCGAGGAGCTCATCGCCTATTGCCGCACCTGGATGGATCACCGCGAGCGGCTGCCCTACGAGGCCGATGGGCTGGTGATCAAGGTGGACTCCTTCGCCCAGCAGCGCGAGCTTGGCGCCGTGCAGCGCGATCCCCGCTGGGCGATCGCCTTCAAGTTCCCGGCGCGCGAGGCGGTGACCCGGCTCGTCAATATCGTGGTCAATGTGGGTCGCACCGGGGTGATCACGCCCAATGCCGAGCTCGAACCGGTGGTGATTGGCGGCGTCACGGTGCGCAACGCCAGTCTGCACAACGCCGACTATATCGCTGAGCGCGATATCCGCATCGGTGACTATGTGACCGTGCAGCGGGCCGGTGACGTGATCCCCTACGTGGTTGGCCCGCTGCTGGAGCTGCGCACCGGCGCTGAGCAGCCCTGGGTCTTCCCCGAGCGCTGTCCCGCCTGCGGCACGCCGCTGGAGCGCCAGGAGGGTGAGGTGGCCTGGCGCTGCCCGAACTTCGGCATCTGTCCGGCCCAGCTGGTCCGCCGCGTCGAGCATTTCGTCAGCCGGGGAGCGATGGATATCGTCGGGATCGGCGAGCGGCAGGCCGAGCAGTTCGTCAGCATGGGCTGGCTCCAGGATGTCGCCGACCTCTACCAGCTGACGCCCGAGCATTTCGCGGGGGTGGAGGGCTACGGCCCGAAGCGGGTCGCCAATCTGCTGCACGCGATCGATCGCTCGCGGCGCCGCCCGCTTGAGCGGCTGATCGTCGGGCTGGGCATCCGCTATGTTGGCAGTGTGGCCGCCGCGGCGCTGGCCAGCCACTTCGGCAGCCTTGATGCGATCATGACGGCCAGCGAGGCGGAGTTGCAGGCAGTGGAGGGCATCGGGCCGGTGGTGGCCGCCAGTGTGGTGGACTTCTTCAGCCGTGAGGCGAATCGCCGCCTGGTCGAGAAGCTGCGGGCCGCCGGGCTGCGTCTGAGCGGCGCTGCGCCACGGGCGCAGGCCGGCACGGGCCTGGCCGGCAAGAGCTTCGTGCTGACCGGCACGCTGCCCTCGCTGACCCGCGAGCAGGCGGCCGAGCTGATCAAGGCCCACGGCGGCAAGGTGAGCGAGAGTGTGAGCAAGAAGACCAGCTATGTGGTGGCGGGGGCCAGCGCCGGGAGCAAGCTGGCCAGGGCCGGGCAACTCGGCGTCCCGGTGCTTGATGAGGCCGGCCTGCTGGCCCTGATCGGCGCCGCCGGCACTGCTAGCGATCACCCGGCCGCCGCCGAGCCCCGGGCGGCGCCCGCGCCGACGGGGCAGTTGAGTCTTGATCTCTGATCACCACAACGCTGCGGGCAGGCGCCGGGTCTGCCTCCCCTGGCGGTGGACCGCCCAGGTGGGGTACACCTCGCGCCTGCCCGCAGTCTCATAGCAATGATCCGCGCGTGTCTGCGCCGCGCCTCCTGTCACTGCTTGCCTGGCGCTTACGGCTGACGCTCGCCTTCGCGGTAGAGCTGCCAGGCCTCCTCATCGCGCGCCGGAGCGGGGATGGTTGCCTCGCGCTCACCGCTGCGGTAGGTCTGCCAGGCCTCCTCATCGCGGGTTACGGCGGGGATGCTCGCCATGCGCTCACCGCTGCGATAGGTCTGCCAGGCTGCCTCGTCACGCACCACAGCGGCGGGGATCGCCGCTGCACGTTCGCCGGCCCGATACTCCTGCCAGGCCGCCTCGTTGCGAGCCGTGAACGGGATGGTTGCCGTGCGCTCGCCCGCGCGGTAGAGCTGCCAGGCCGCCTCGTCACGCATCACGACGGCCGGGATGGTTGCCGTGCGCTCGCCGGCGCGCTGCTGGCGCAGCGCCTCCTCGATGCTCATCGTCGTCGGCAGCAGCGGCGCCCGCTCGCCGGCGCGATACGCCTGCCAGGCCGCCTCGTCACGCATCGCGGCGGCCGGGATGGTCGCCACGCGCTCGCCGACGCGATACGCCTGCCAGGCCGCCTCGTCACGGATGCTCACCGCTGGCGATCGAGCTGGCCGCGGCCTGGATCGGCCTGCTGATGCCCGCCGCCATCCTGGCCGAGCTCCAGCAGGGCCTCAGCCTGCTGCATAGCGAGCTGCGCGACGTGCCCGAACGGCAGCGGAGCATCGCGGCGGTCTGCGTGGCGGCCTGGCAGCGGCTGGCCCCTGCCGATCGCGAGGGCCTCGAACGGCTGAGCGTCTTCCGTGGCGGCTTTACGCTGGCGGCGGCGCGCGCGGTGGCCGAGGTCCATCTGCCCACGCTGGCCCGGCTGGTGGGCCACGCCCTGCTGCGCCACGACGCCGGGCGCAGCCGTTATGGCCTCCACGACCTGCTGCGCCAGTACGCCGCCGCGCGGCTGGCCGCCGACCCGCCCCGCGCGGCGGTGACCCGCCAGCGCCACGCGACCTACTACCTCGAGCTGCTCGCCAGCCGCGCGGCCGAGCTCCAGCAGGCCGCGCAGCTGGCGGCGATAGCGGCGCTCGGCAGCGAAGACCAGAACCTGCACGTGGCGTGGCGCCAGGCGCTGCACGACAATGCCACCGTGCTGATTGCGCAGGCTGCCGATGCGCTCGGCTACTACTACACGTGGCAGGGCTATCTGCACGAGGGGGCAGAAGCCTTCGCTGCCGCAGCCGCGCTTGCCGACCAGTGGGAGGCTGCGCCGGAGCACCAACGGCTGCGCGCCAGGCTCCTGGCCTGGCACGCCGCGTTTCGCCAGCACGAGGGCCAGAGCGCGGCGGCGCTGGCCGAGCTGGAGCAGAGCCTGGCCGTGCTGGAGCAGGCGGAACGCGCCGGTGCGGCAGTGAGCGACGAGCGCGCCTTTGTCCTCTGGCAGCTGGCCCGCCTGCGCGCCGGGCACGGCGATGGCGCAGCGATCGCGCTGCTCCAGCAGGCGGTCGCGCACTACCGGGCCGCTGGCCGGAGCTGGGAGCTCAGCGCCGTCCTGAGCGAACTGGGTGACCAGCTGCGCAGTGAGGGGCGCCAGGCCGAGGCCGCGCAGGTCTTGCAGGAGGCCCAGGCCCGCTACGAGCAGGCCGGCGATCGGCACGGCCTGGCCCGCATCCTGCTGCTGCTCAGCCAGCTCTGCGTCGAGACCGGCGAGCTGGAGGAGGGTGAGCGCTACGCCTGGCGCAGCTACATGCTGGCCCAGCAGCTCGGCGACCGCCCGGATCTGGCTGTGACCCTCGGCTGGCTCGGGGTCGTGCTGATGCACCTGGGTCGCAGTGGCGAGGCGCTGAACTACCTGACGGCGAGCCTGGCGCTCGCCGAGGATCTGGGCGACCAGGCGCTGGTGGCGCTCGCGCGCTGCCGGCTGGCGCTCGGGCTGCTGCACCGGGGCACGTTTGCCGAGAGTCTGCGCCAGGCGCGCCGTGCGGTCGAGGCCGGCCCCCAGGCGGGTGAGGCGATCCACGCCCAGGCGCTGCTAGCCCTGGCCCTGGCGCAGCTGGCGACCAGCGAGCCGGCAGCTGCCGACGCGACGCTGGCGACAGGCATTGCGCTGTGTCGCGACCACCGCCTGCTGACGGCGCTGGGCCTGTTGCTGGCCGCGCAGAGCGGCGTAGCCCTGGCCATGGGCGACCAGCAGCGCGCGCTGACCTGCGCGCTTGAAGCGCTGCGCATCACGCAGGAGCGCCAGAGCCGGCTGACCCTGGCGCTCCTGCTGGTGAACTGTACGAGCCTGCTGCTTGCCCTGGGCAGACCAGCGCGCGCCGCCGAGCTCTACGCCCTGGACAGCGCGGGGCCGTTCTGGGGCGACTCGCAGCTGATCAAGCCGCTGCGCGCCAGGGCGCTGGCTGCACTGGAGGCCGCGCTCACGCCAGCGGCGCTGCAGGCGGCGCTGAAGCGCGGGCGCGCGGGCGAGCTCCAGGCGACGGCCCGCACCCTGCTAGACGAGCTCGCCGCGCTTGCGCCTGCGGCTAGCCCAGCCGGTCCATCCGGCTGATCCACGCCTCGGGGTTGCGGATCTCGTCCATGGTCGGCAGATGCTCGGCCCGCTCCCAGACCCGGGCGGCGAAGGCCACGCCCCGGGCCTGGGTGACGGCGTTGACAAACGCCTCACCCTGCTGATACTGAGCCAGCTTGAGGTCCATCCCGGTGATGCGGTTCAGCAGCAGCTCGAACGGCGTTTTGTTCGCCTGGCGCTGGGCCACTCGCTGTTCGATCTGCTCGAAACTGGGCAGCAACTGGCGGCCCACCGCGTTCATCACGTGGTTACCGTAGCCCTCAACGATTGACATCAGCGCCTGCAGTTGCTCGAAGATGCGGCGCTGCTCGGGGGTGAGCATCAGCTCGATCCAGTGCTGGCCGCTGGACCAGTTCTGGGCGAAGCGGAGCAAGATCTGCGGCAGGCCGCTGCCGAAGCTCTCCAGCTGCAGACTGAGCTGGTCGAAATACTGCTGCAGCAGATCGCGGAAGTGCTGGCGCACCCACGGATAGGCCTCGAACTCGAAGGCGTGCGTTGCCTCGTGGAGCGCGATCCAGAGGCGGAAATCTTCGTCGTTGAGGCCGAGCTGGCTCTGCACGCGGCCAATGTTGGGCTCGACGAAGTACAGCGCGCCGCGCGCCCCCGGGTCGGGCGAGAGCAGGCTCAGGTCGTACTGGCCGAGCACACGGCGGGCCAGATAACCGAGCAACAGGCCGACCTGGGTGCCCAGCAGTTTGCCGTTCAGCTCGCCGATCAGCGCCGCCGTGATACCACGACCGCCGCCATTGCGCTCGTACAGATCCTCGATCGGCGCGAACAGCTGCTCGAACGAGGTGAAGTTGGCCTCCAGCCACTCCCGACGGTCGTGCACGAAGACCCGGCTGATCGGCGCGGGCAGCTGCACGCCGAGGTAGGCGGCGATCAGCGGCTCGCTCTGTTTGACCAGGCGCAGGTACTGCTCGCGGCGGTAGGCCCGGTCGCCGACCGGGGCCTGCTCCCACTGCGACACGCGGAGCGCCGCGCTGCGCGCCTGCTCCCAGTCGATCAGCCGTGGGGGGCGATAGCTCTCGCTGCGGGTGCGACTCTCAATATAGTGGCGCGCGGCGGCTCCCGCGACGACCCCCAGAATGAGGATGGTGCCAAGCCGGCGCAGGTCGTTGCCTGGTGTAGCCACGGAGGCGTCCTTTCGCTCGTGAAATCTATAATAGAGGGAGTGTAGCACGCCGCACCGGCGTTTGTCCAATGATTTGACAGGCAGGGGGCCACATGCTATACTGCCCGGCGTGCGCGTGGGGGTGTAGCTCAGCTGGGAGAGCGCGACAATCGCACTGTCGAGGTCAGGAGTTCGAGCCTCCTCACCTCCACCACTCCACACGGGGCCATAGCTCAGCTGGGAGAGCGCAACACTGGCAGTGTTGAGGTCAGCGGTTCGAGCCCGCTTGGCTCCACCAGAACAGAGGCCGTCGCTATACAAAGCGGCGGCCTTTCGTTACCGGCCAAACGGTGGTATCCTGCAGGTAAGGCAGCCCCGCCTTCACCGGCTTGCCAACCCTGTGTGCTCCGGGAGGCGGCGCTCGCTGTGATGGATACCGCTTGTCAGGTAGGTCTGAAACCTTGCTCTCCTCGCTGCTCCTGCGCACCTCACTCCGTTCCATGCTCCGCCACCCCTGGCAGATCGGCCTGTGCGTGCTAGGCGTCGCGCTCGGCGTGGCCGTGGTGGTGGCGATTGACCTGGCGAATGCCAGCGCCGGGCGGGCCTTCGCGCTCAGCACCCAGAGTGTCACCGGTCGGGCGACCCATCAGGTGGTCGGCGGCCCGCGTGGCCTCGATGAGGCGCTCTATCGCCAGGTGCGCGTGGAGCTTGGCGTGCGCGCCGCCGCCCCGGTGGTGACCGGCTACGTGCAGGCGCCCGCCCTGGCGGGGCAGACGCTGCAGGTCTTTGGCGTCGACGTGTTCGCCGAGGGGCCGTTCCGCTCCTACCTGAGCGGCGCCGAGGAATCGGCGGCCACGGCGGACGCCGAGCTGGACCTGGCGGCGCTGCTCGTCGAGCCGGGCACGGTGCTGCTGGCCGAGGCGCCGGCGCGCCGCGCCGGCCTGGCCCCCGGTGCCACCCTGGCGCTGCAGGTGGGCG
>JACAEO010000132.1 GCA_013388805.1 Chloroflexota bacterium | reverse complement strand
GGGCAGCGCCCCGGCGGTGTCGGGGGTGCGGGGGCGGCGCGCCCCGCCAGCGGTGCCGGGGTCGGGACAGCGTCCCGGAGAAGCCGGGGCCGGGGCGGCGCACCGGCGCCGCCCCTACGGGACGGCGCATCCCACGAGGTGGGTCGGATCGATATTGACACCACTGCGCCAGACCTGGTAGTCGAGGTGGGGGCCGCTGGCCAGGCCGGAGTTGCCCATCAGGCCGATCTGCTCGCCGGCGCGCACGAACTGACCGCTGACGACGGTGATCAGGGCCAGGTGGCCGTAACCGGTGCGCCAGACGCCAGCCGGCTCATACACCGTGACGTAGTTGCCGCCCGGGTAGCTATCGTAGTTGACGGCCACGTGGCCGTCGTGGGTGGCGACGATCGGGGTGTACCAGCTGGCGCCGGGTTCGGCGTAGCCGTCGCCGTTGCTGTCAACGGCGAGGTCGATGGCGCCCCAGACCTCGGCGGGGGCGTGGCTGCCGACGGCGTAGCTCTGGGTGATCACGACGCGCCCGCTGCTCGCGGCGACCGGGCAGCCGTGGGGACCATCTTCGCTGAGGAAGAAGGCTGGCGCCGCCTCGGTCACGGGGCGTGGGGCAGGGGCAACGTGCTCTGGCGGCGGTGGGCCGACCAGCAGCGGTGGACTGAGGGCTACGGCGGGCAGAGCCGCGCGCCGCTGGAGGATGGCCTGGGCGCGGCGCAGGGGCTCGACGGCGGCAGTGCCCGTGATGCCAGGGGCGCGGGCGGTGAGGCTGGCCAGGGCGCCGGTCGCGCTCACTGGTGCGAGGTCTGCCGCTGGCGCGCGGACCAGGCTGGCCAGGTCGGGAGGCGAGGGCAGGCGCAGCGCAGGGGCACTGTTTACCGCAGAGGTGGCGATGGTGGCCGTCAGGGCCGCCACGGCGAGCAGCTGGAGCGGGCGCTGGTCGCTGCGCGGGGCCGGGGCGAGCGGAGTGCCGGTGATGCGCCGGTGACTGCCGGTGATGTCGCCGGGCTGGAGGCCGAGGACGAGGGCGAGCGCCGCGCGCTGATCCGCGTTGAGCGGGCGCAGGCCATACTCGGCCTCAGCCAGCTGGCGGGCAGGGATGCCGGTGAGGGCAGCAAGATCCAGGAAGGTCAGCGAGCGGCTGCAGCGCAGGGTGCGGAGGGTCGCCATAGGCCTGTCTCCTGTGGGACAGAGGACACAGGCCCAGGGTAACACGCTGCCGGGGCATGGCGCGATCCTTCAGGATGACAGGAGCCGAACAGCCAGATTACTGGCTGGTGACGTCGCGCTGGGCGGCCTCGGCCTCCAGTTCGGCCAGCTTGCGCTGGTACTCGCGGCGCCCCAGGTAATTGAGGGTGAAATAGCCGCAGAGGACGGCGATGGCCAGGCCAGGCCAGGCGAGCCAGGCGAAGTGGATCTTGATGCTGAAGATAAAGACGGCGGTAAAGACCGTGATGAAGACCGCGCCGGCGGCCATATACGGCTCGAAGCCCGGGCTATTCAGATAGACCTCATCGCGTGGGCTGAAGCGACGACTCTGCTGTGCCATACGGCCCCCTCGTGTCCGCTGACGGCGCTCGCCGTTGTCCGCTGAGCTGTATCCTAGCATAGCTCACGCCGTTGCGCCAGATGACATATTGTTTGCATAAATGTTGCAAGGGAGGGGCTGACGGTGGAACGCTCTACGGTGTTGGTGTCGCCGGACGAACGTCAGGCAGGCGCGCGACCCAGGGGAGCAGGGTGGCGAGGAAGGCGTCGGGGGTCTCATCGAAGGGGCAATGGCCACTCTCGGGGATGATCGCGATCTCGGCCTGGGGGATCAGTGTCCGTCGGAAGTAGTCGGCCAGGGCGGGCGGCACGGAGCGGTCGTGCTGGCCCCAGATCAGCAGGGTTGGCGCGCTGATCGCGCCAGGTGCGAGGTGGAGGAAGAGCTCGGGGAAACTGCGGGTCACCGCCAGGTAGGCGCGGGCGCCACCTGGCCGTTGCAGCGGTTCGGCGAAGCGGTCCACCAGGTCGGGCGTCACCCGCTCTTTGCGGTAGTAGGCCGAGAGCAGGCCCTGGCGTGCACCCCAGCGATTGCCGACCGCCCCGGCGAGCAGTTCACCGATGCCGGTGGAGCGGATGACGCTGAAGACCGCATTGTCGAAGTCCGAGGGCTGGTTCTGGGGGTCATTGAGCCCGGTGCTGGCGACCAGCACCAGGCCGCGCACCAGCTGTGGGAAGTCGGCGGCGAGCTGGCAGGCGACCATCCCGCCCAGCGAGTGGCCGACCACCACAGCGGGTTCGGGGCAGACGGTAGCGATCAGTTCCGCGACCTGCTCGGCCCACAAGCGGCGACCAGGGCGCGCTGCCGGGATGGCCGAGCGGCCGAAGAAGTAGAGATCAAGCGCGTAGAGGGTATGGCGGGTGGCGATGGGCCGGATTACCGCGCGCCAGTGCTCGATCAGGGCGCCATAGCCGTGGATGAGCAGGAGGGGCGTGCCACGGGGAGGCGCCGACTCCCAGTAGCGCATGGGGCCGTGCTGTCCGTCCAGGTAGCGTTCGGTGATGCTGAACGTGGTCATTGGCAGCGCAACGCAGCCTGTCAGCAGCGCACGCTGCTGACAGGCTGGTAGGCAGGGTTACGACTCGATCTCGATCCGCTGGTTGCGCGGCGTGGTACTGCTGCTGGTACCACCGCCAAAGAGCGCGGTAATACTGGGGGGCGGGCCCTCGATCAACTGGCGCAGGCGCTCAAGCTGAATGCGCATATCCAGATCGGCCAGGAAGCGGCCAATCCCGAGGACGAAGACGCGGAGGCCGGGGTTATCGACCTCGTACTCGACCCGATTCTGCACAACGGTGCGGTTGCCATCGGCGAACCAGCGCCACAGCTCGGTCCCCTCCCAGGGGCCTTCGATCTTCATCACGATGCGCCCTGAGTCGCGCTCGGTAACGGTATAGTCGGAGCCAACGAGGCCAAGCGGCTTGAGGCGCATCTTGTGGATGCTATTCAAGGTCATCAGCTCGCCCTGGACGGGTTCAAGCACTACCTGTGGCGAGCGCCACTGGCTCATCAGGTCGGGCGACGTCAGATAGCGTTCGACCACATCGGGCGTGGTGTTAATCGAGACCCACTCTTCCTGCACGATCATGAAACTGCTCCTGGGGCGCGAGCCCCGCTGTGCCGCCAGGGTCGCGGCGCGGACACGCATTTATGCGAGAGGCCCTTCGATGGTGGCGCGGTAGTACTGCTCAATACCCTTCTTCATCAGCAGGGCAGGGTAGCCGGTGAGCGGAATGCCCAGTGGATTGCCAAGGGCGTAATGGGGGCCGAGCGAGACCATTTCGCCGAGCTTGAGCGGCTCGTAGGGGCGGGGCGCGCGGCCCTCGACTTCGGCGAGTAGCGTTTCGGCGAGGTGGGCGCCCTGGCGCATGGCGTAGCTTGCGGTGGCCGGCACGGTGGTGCCTTCACTCACATCAGGGATGGCGGCGCAATCGCCTGCGGCGAAGATGAGCGCTTGATCCTCGACCCGGAGGTAGCGATCGACGCGCACGCGGCCGGCGGCATCGACGGGCAGTCCGCTCTCACGGAGCAGGGCCGGCCCCTGGATGCCGCCGGCCCAGACGATCGTCCCGGCGCGCAGGACACGATTGCCGGCCACGTGCAGCAGGTTGGGCTCGACGGCCTCAACGTCGGTATTGAGGTAGACGCTGACGCCCTGAGCGTCGAGCACGCGCTCGGCCTCGCGGGTCGCCCATTCGCCGAACTGTTTGAGCAGGAGTGATTCGTGTTCGATCAGGGCGATGCGCACCTCACTGCGCGGGGCGCCGGTCTGCTCACAGAGGTCATCGGCCCAGGCTGCCAGCTCGCCGGCGAACTGGCAGCCGGTGTACCCACCGCCGACTATCGCCGTGGTGAGCAAGATGCGCTGCTCGCGGGGATCGCTGGTCCTGGCGGCGGCGCTAAACTGGGCGATCAGGTGGTCGCGCAGGTGGAGGGCGTGCTCGTAGGTATGCAGCGGCAGGCTATACTCACGGGCGCCGGGCACGTGGCCATAGGCGGTTTCGGCGCCGAGCGCGATCACCAGGCGATCGTAGGCAAGCTGCTGGCCGTTTTCCAGCGTGACGATCCGTTCCAGGGGCACGATGGCCTGGACACCGGCCTGGACGAAATGGACGGACCGGTTGCGCAGCAGTGGCTCGAGGGCGTAGATTGACTCGTGGGTCTCGATGCCCGCGGTAGCGGTGCGATGGAGCACCTGGATCAGTTGATGATACGGGTTGCGGTCGACGAGGGTAACCTGATCAGCGCGACCGTGGGTGCGCAGCAGGTGGTCGAGGTCGAAGGCGGCCCGGATGCCGGCATAGCCAGCGCCAAGGATAACGATCTGCATAGTTGTGCCAGGGGCAAACACCGGTTGCTCGGAGAGTACTCTGCATCTTAGAATACCATGCTTTCTGGAAATGCAGCGAGGGAGAGCAACGGTACGCGCTCTCCCTCGCAGTCCGGCGGTGCATTCACGTCCTACATGCTCGGGGTCTTCGGTGGCTTCTCGACCCACTCGTCCACCTTGGCAGCGGCGTGCTCAGCCTGATCGGCGGCGCGGCCGGCAGCCCGGTTCACGCTGGCGCCGAACTCATCGGCGGCCCGTGCCAGCCGCTCGGTGAAGGCGCGGGCGCGCTCGCCCACCTGCTCAGGGCTTGGCAGGCTCGGCGGAGCGCCGGTGAAGACCTCATCGACCACTCGCTCGGACACGCCGGCGAGTTCCTTCGGCAGGGCCACGACGGCGCGGGCGATCTCGGCCATAGCGCGCCGCACGCGGCGGCGCGAGCCCTTCGGCAGCAGTACGAGGGGAACCGAGGCAACCGTCAGACCCAGGCGGGCAGCGCCGCCCACGAACCCGGCGGTGAGCTCAAACAGGCCGTCGCGCTCGCCGCGGGTGATGCTCCCAGTCTCGCTCATAGATCCGCTCCTTTACCGGCGCGACATGGCGCGCCCGTGCTGATTAGCCGGCGGCCATCTCGTCCTTCGGCGCTTTGGTTTTCGCTGCAGCCGGCTCTCCCTTCTCGGCGGCCCAGTCCTCGATTGCCTCGCCGGCGATGTCGGCAAAGTCGCGCGGCAGGCTCGCGAAGGCGTACATGAGCTCCTTGGTCGCGTTGCGCATGTGGTTGCGCGACTCTGGCGGCAGGAGCGCCAGCGGGAGTGTGAACACCGTGAAGCCCAGGCGTACGACACCACCGCCGAACTCCATCGCCGATTCCATGAAGCTGTCGTTCCTGCGTGTACGGACGTTCCGCACGCGCACCTCACCTGTGGTTTCCGTCATGGTCAACCTCCCTTGTGCTGTCGCAGATCGCTGGTTAACGACGTCAGAACGGTATCTGTCGATGGCAGGGTGCGTCCCGCAACGGACGCCGGCCCCATGCCGCCTGCCATCAGCCGAAATAGCCACCTACCATAAAGGCGGAGATGAACTGGATGAGTGCGACAAACGGATTGCTGGCGAGCAGATAGCGCACATAGTTCTTCTGGTTGGGCTCCTGGTATAGTTTTATCTGATTATAGATCGGTACAACGATCGAGAGAAAAATGAATGCCGCAACCCAGTAGTAGCCCCAGAGAAGTGCGAGCACCATCAGGAGTGCCTCGGAGAGGTTGATCGTCAGGTAGGCAATGACCAGCGTCTTATGCACGCCAATCGCGACCGCGAGCGATTGCATCCCGTGGAGCCGGTCGCCTTCGACGCTCTTGATATCATTGAGAAAGAGCAGGCCCGCTGCGAGTGCACCATTGATCCAGGCGACGATCACGCTCTCCCAGCTGAGCGGCGCAAAGATCAGGTGGCCGGCCAGCCAGCTCATACTCACATAGCCGAGGCCGACCGCCGGTGGGCCGAGGAAGAAGTGCTTCTTCAGCTTGATCGGCGGCATGCTGTAGATCACCGAGAGGATGAGCCCCAGCACGGCCAGCACCGGGATGAGCGGGTTGCCAAAGAGCAGCGAGACGAGGAACGTCGTCCCGCCAAGGAAGATCCAGTTCAGGCGGGCCTCGTTCAGGCTCACCAGGCCGGCCGGGATGGGGCGATCCGGGTCATTGATCGCATCGATCTCGCGGTCGTAGTAGTCGTTAATGCTCTGGCTAAAGCCGGTGCCTAGCGGGCCGCACATCAGCGCGCCGAGCAGGGCCAGCGCCCAGTCGCGGCCGCTCGTCCACTGGAAACCGACCGCCTGCCCTGAGGCGATTGCGCCACAGAGGGTGACGATCGAGGGCGAAATCCAGGTGACCGGGTCGGCCAGGTCGATATGGGCCCGGATCTTTTTGCCCAGCGGTACCTGCTTTTCGGAGGTAGTAATCATCGCTATTCGGGGTCTCGTCGCTGCTTCCTCCTACGCTTTGACCGCCTGGTAGAGCACGTGATCGTAGCCTTCGTCGAAGCTCACCTCGGTGAAGCCGAGCTCCTGGAGCAACTCCGGGTAGATGGCGTGATCCTTGAACTCCAGCACCGAGAAGTTCATGCCGATGCCGCAGAGGTAGTGGGTCAGATAGTCGTAGTTGGGCCGCTGCGGGTCGCTGATCACCATATCCAGGATCAGGACGCGCCCGCCGGGAGGCAGGGCGTCGTAGGCCTTCTTCAGCAGCATGGTGCAGAACTGCCGGTTCATGGGGTAGAGAATGCGCGCGAAGAGCACGGCATCGCCGGCGGGATAGGGCTCGCGGTACATATCCACGGCCATGGGCGTCACCCGCCCGGCCAGCCCGCGCGCGGCCATATTCTCGCGAACCAGGTCCAGCGCGCTGGGCAGGTTCAGCAGGGTGACCTGCAGCGCCGGGTACTTGTCACAGAGCGAGGCGGCGATGTCGCCGATCCCGCCGCCGACATCGATCAGGTGCTCATCGCCCCTGAGCCGGGCCTTGTCGCGCAGGAAGCGTTGTACGAAGTGGATGTTGGAGCGGTGGATGGTCTCGTAGAAGACGCTATCCTCACGGGTGCGCGGTGGATGCGGCACCTGGCTGGTAAAATCGAGCTTGCCGCGCGTCACATCGGCGAGATTGGCGTAGTAGCTCTGGATGAGGTCGGTCATATAGCTCACGAACGGCACCATGGTCATATTGCGGTGCTGCTCGGGGGTGGTGAAGAACTGCTCGGCGAAAGGAGTAAGCGCCCAGGCGCCTTCGACCGGGTGGGCCAGGCCGACCTGCTCCATGGTGAGCAGCAGCCGTTCGAGGCGGGCGGGCACAGTGGCCGTGGTTTCGGCGAGGGCGGCGACCGGCTGCGGGCCGCTGGCCATCGCCTCGAAGAGGCCCAGGTCAGCGGCGGCCTTGACCACGAAGAAATCGACGGTACCTTTGAAGACCATCTCGTAGGCCCGCTCCATACCGCGATAGAGTTCATCGTCATCGCGTATACAGCGGCACGTCGGGAAGCAGCGATACTGCGTCTGCGAGCTGGTCATTGCCGTCGGTCCTTTGACTAGTCAGAGCTATCCCAGGCGTACCCGGGTCGGCGCGGGCGGAACTACTCTGGAGCGGCCGGTTGTGGTATGGCGCCTGGCGTGGTGCGCAGGCGGTTGAGCAGCGGCTGTGCAAAGATCGGCAGATAGCTGAACCACCAGCTTACATACCCGAGCCAGGCCAGGCTGCGGTGGATACGGCGCCGGGTCGGGTCGCTGTGCAGGCGCGGGCCCCAGCGATGCCCGGTGATCATCGCGCCGACCATCCCGATGGTTGGCAGCGGCCCGCTGAGCATAAAGTAGATCTTCAGCCAGCGGGGCTGGTACTGGTCACCGAAGTGTTCTTCGCGGAAGAGCCGCCCGATGCCCACGGTGGCCACCATCACGTTCATCAGCCAGTCGAGCGCGTGGGCCAGGTTGGCTAGCCGTGTCCGCAACACGGCCCGTTCAGGTCGATGGTCGATCGCCTCCAGGCGGCAGAGCCGCAGCACTGCCGTATAGCAGGCCAGCGATACGCCGCTGACCAGGGCCATCAGGTATAGGATCTGGCGGTCCGAAAGTTTCTTGCCCATATTTTGTATTATAGTACAAAGAAGAGATATTTCAAACAACAGCGCCCTCTGTTAAGGCTTCTTTCCTCAGCACCCGTCCCCAGCGGGCCAGGCCAGCCTGGTCGCCATACCAGGGCCGGCCGTGGAGCGGGGAGTGGCTCACCCCGTCGACCACCAGGTACTCGGCGCCGCCGAGGGCCGCGCAGTGGAGGGTGGTGATGCCATCGCCCCAGGCCCGGGCGTGGGTTTTGCCCGAGACCATCACGTAGCTGTTGCGCGCCATGCGCTGCAGCACGCTGCCCTGCGGGTTGCCCTGGATTGCGCGCCCGACGACCGAGACATAGCGGATCTCGGGGTAGAAGGCCCCGGGGTAGGTGTTGTTGACAAACCCGACCGAGCGGCGGGTCCAGTACTCCTGGCTATGATGTGGTGTGCCCAGCATCACCAGGTTGCGCACATAGCGGCGACCACCGTAGACCTGGCCGAGATAAGGCTGGTCGCCCAGGTACATGCGGGCCACCGTCCCGCCGACGCTATGGGCAAGGATGTCCACCTGGTCGGCCCCGCTGCTCGCCAGCGCCCGTTCGACGGTGGCGCGCAGGATCGCCAGCACGGGCCGGAAGTCCCAATCGCGGGTGAGCGCCCAGCGCAGCCGTCCGATCGGGGCGACGAACACCTGGTAGCCATAGGCCGGCTGTTGGAGCGCGGTGGCCAGTTCGGCGAAATCGCCGGGCCCGGTGAGGTAGCCGCCGATGAGTACGAGTGGGCGCATGGCTGCTCGCAGTCCGGCTAGACCGGAACCGCGACCTCCTCAAACCACAACGGCACCACCTCGGGGGCGCCGTACCAGGTACGGGGCGCGTTATAGGGGGCGTGGCGCGCGCCCTCCAGGATGAGGTTCTCCGCGCCCTCAAGGTAGCAGGCGTGAGTGGGCACGATGCCGTCGCCGATCTGGTTGCCATCGCCGAACGAGACCTCATAGGAGCGGAAGGCGATGATCTCTTCGAGCGTGCCGACCCGGCGCCCGCGCACGCTCCGCCCGGCCACCGAGCGATAGCTGATATGCGGGTAGAAGGCGCCGGGGTAGCGCTGATTAACCAGACCGGCGAAGGCTTTGACCCAGACCTCGTAGGTGGTGTGGGCCGTGCCCAGCGTGGTCAGGCTGGCAACGTAGCGCTGCCCATCGTAGGTCACCCCGTTGTAGGGCAGGTGGCCCAGATAGGCGCGCGCGACGCGTCCTCCGGCGCTATGGCCGATCAGGTCGATCCGGTCGGCCCCGGTCTCCTCGAGTGCCAGTTCCACTGTCCGGGCCAGCACATCAAGCACCGGGGTGAAGTCCGGGTCGCGCAGGGCGGCCCACTCACGCCGTCCGAAGTCGGTGATATAGACCGTCCGCCCATAGGGCAGCCCGGCAAGGGTATAGGCCATCCCGGTGTAGTCACCGGGTGACGAGAGCCACCCACCCAGGATCACAATTGGCCGTTGCATGGCCTCCTCAAACGATCAGCTCTTCTTCCCCTTATCGCCGAGGTCCTTCAGTTTATCGGCGGCCTGCTCGACGGTCTTTTCGGCGGCCTTCGCAGCGCCCTCGGCGGCTTTCGCGGCGCCCTCGGCGGTCTTTTCGGCGGCCTTCGCAGCGCCCTCGGCGGTCTTTTCGGCGGCCCTGGCGGCGCTCTCAGCCACGGCGGGGGCGGTTGGCGCTGGCGGTGGGGGTGTGGTGGGGGCGGCGGGTGCTCTGGGTGCCGATGTGGCTGCCACCGGCTCAACCTTCTTCTCCTCGCCGTTGGCCGTCGTCACGCGGATGCGGCGTGGCGCCTCGCGGCCGCCATTGCCGCCCTCGGTGCCGGTGCGCCGCCCGGGCAGCACCGCGTTGAGGAACTCGCCGGCCATGTGGAAGAGCTCATCGGTCTGGAAGCGGGTCCAGTAGCTATAGAACTTCCAGACATCGGTGAAGGTGCCCCTGGCCTCGCGGGTAAACTGCTCGAGGCCCTGGGGCGGCAGCGCGCCGCGCACGAAGGAGCGGATGGCGTAGCCGATCGGCTGCACAGAGCCGGGGGGCACGCTGGTGGCGGGCAAGGTCGTGCCGGGCGCAGGCGCGCCCTCCGGGCGGGGTGCGGCGGCCTCGGGGCCCTCGGCGCCTGCGCCGGAGCTCATGCGGTAGCTGCCGGACTCGCTGCCGGCGCTCTGGTAGGTCGGCGCGGTATAGCTCGGCGTGGGCGCGGTATAGCTCGGCGTGGGCGTGGTATAGCTCGGCGTGGGCGCGGTATAGCTCGGCGTGGGCCGTGCGGCTGGTGGGCCGCTCGGCGCGGTGTAGCCAGGCGCGCTATAGCTCGGCGCGGGCCGTACGGCTGGTGGGCCGCTCGGCGCGCTATAGCCGGCGGCTGGCGGGCCGCTGCTCGGGCCGTAGCCGGGCAGTTCGTCATCGAGGTTCAGAAACTTGCGCACGAAGCCAGGCAGCCAGCTGTATGAGCCGCTTGTCGACGTACCATACTTGTCGGCCATAGGAGTATCCTCTCGTCAATGGCGCGGGCGGCCCGCGCGCGATCGGCCCGGTAGTGCTAGCCAACAGCGAAAAGCTGGCGGCGCTGGCGCCTGTGCGGCGCGAAGCAGAAGTCGATGATCCGCCCCAGGTCGTCACCGGGATAGCGCCGATCGAGCGTCACGATCGCGTCAAGCACATAGGCGATCTGGTCCGGCGGGGTCTTCGGACTGCAACGCACCAGGTTGTTGATCAGCTGGCGGCGGAGCTCGAGGCTATAGCGCAGCGTCGTGACCGAGAGCTTATTCAGCAGGGCGTCACGCAGTTCGAGGTTGTCGGTGGCGCGCTTAAGCCAGCGCGAGAGCCCGAGCCGATCGTTCTTATCCAGGTAGTAGTTCACCAGGTCAGCCAGGCCGACATCGTTGGTGATCTGCATCAACTCGTTCCAGCGTTTGCTGAAGGACTGGTAGCTGAAGGCGGGCAGTTCGCAGAGCTGTTCGACCAGGTTGGAGGCGGTGTAGTAGGGCTCGCGCTCGAAGGAGCGCACCAGGCCCGCCTCGCGTTCGGCGAGCAGTGAGACCGCCTCGCGCACAACGCCATCGCTCTCATCGTAGCCGCCGGCGCGCAGATGCATCTCGTGGGCCAGTTCGTGGAGCGCGATGCCGATGCTGCCGTCCTCGTCCCAGCGGCCGAGGCTCACGAAGGAGCCGCTGCGGGGCGAGAAGCTGCCGCTGTCGGTCCACGGACCGCTCGGGCGTCCGCTATCGAGGGCCTCGAAGGTGAGGCGCTCATTGAGCACCTCGGGGGGCATCGCGGCGCCCCACATCTGTGCCGTAAGCCGGCGCACCTTGCGCGCCATCTGCGCGGGGCGGTAGCGATGCTCACCGACCATCAGCACCTGGTCGCCGGCACTGTCCATGTTGATCGCCGCCTGCTGGCCATTGGCTCGAAGAAGCAGTTGCATAGCCCGTCTCCGCCTAGAACCTTCTCCTAACGTGCTCCGCGCAAGAAGAGCCGCAAGATCTGCACGACCTGTTCGGGGAGCTCGAACAGGATCAGATGGCCGCAGCGCGGCACCTCGAGGTACTGGCCGCTCGGTGCGAGCTGCATAAGCCTGCGGCCACCCGCCGGCCGCATGATCGGGTCGCCGGCGCCGGCGACGAGCAAGATCGGGCGGCGGATGGTGGCGACCTGCTCGCCGACGGCCTCGAGCACCTCGCGGCGCGCCAGTTCGCGGGCCGAGACGCGCACCGCCTCCGGGTCGCAGCAGCGCAGGCTGAGCGTCGCCAGTTTGACGTCGCTCACCGGCGCGGTATTCTTCGAGAGCACGGCGAGGGCGTAGATGTAGGGGATCCACCACAGGCCGCGGCGCTCGATCGGGCGCAGGACGCGGTTGAACACCGTATCGAGCATCCCCGGGATGACCGCCGAGGCGGCCCGGTTGTAGGGGATGAGCGCAAAGTTGAAGAACGCAAGCGAGCGCACCTGGCCCGGATAGGCGGCCGCGTAGTGCAGGGCGACGAACGCGCCCAGCGAGAAGGCCGCCACGTGCTGGGCCGGCAGGTCCAGCGCCTCGGTGAGCGCCTTCAGGTCGGCGCTAAAGCCGTCCACCGTGTAGTCGCGCTGCGGGTCGCTCGCGGAGAAGCCGTGGCCCTTCAGGTCGTAGGCAATCACACGGTAGCCGGCGTGGGCGAGCGGGTCGATAATATGGTGCCACCAGTACGACGAGCAGTCCCAGCCGTGGACCAGGATGAGCGGTTCGCCGTCGGCGGGTCCGACATCCATGTAGTGATGGACGACGCCGCGCACGTCGACAAAGTGGGCTCGCTCGAGCAGGCGCAGTTCCGCCTCCAGGCGTTTGCGCTCGCGTGCGCTGAGCTTGCCGGCGAGCTTCGTCTCCACCTCAGCCTTGTAGCTGGTGTACTTGGCGGTGGGCGCCACATGTGACATCACGCTCATGCTCGTCTCACTCACTGCGAGCGGCGCCGGTGGGTGCTTATTCTACCCAGAGGCGCAGCACTTCGCCCTCGACGCGCGCCCGCAGGCGCCCGCCCTCGGCGATGCCAGGCAGCAATACGTGGCGCCGTTGCTGGCCGAGGCGCACCACCACCTCTTCGTTCACCAGGGCCAGGTCGAGCTCTTTCGGATCCATGAAGGGGATGTAGAGCCGGATCTCACGCTCGCCCACCGCTGGCCGGGTGGGCGCGTGCGGGCTGAAGATCTCGCTGTCGCGGTAGAGGGCTGCGCCACGCAGCGCCCAGGTATCGCGGTCGGTGGGCCGCGTGGGCAACGGCCCGACGCGCAGGTGGGGGCGTACCGGGCCGGTCTCGGGTGAAAAATCGCGGCGCGAGTGCTCGTCCACCTCACTCAGTTCACCGATCACCGTCAACTCGTCGCTGGCCAGCCCATAGAGGCCCAGGTTGCCGAGCATCAGGCGCACCGCCGGCAGGTGCAACTCCTCCGGAGTGACGACCAGGCGGAAGCGGGTGCCGGCGAGGCCATCGAGGCGGGCGCGCTGCTCTTCGAGCACGATGCGCAGATCCTGCAGCGGCGCCACCGCGTTCGGGGCGATCAGCGAGGTGGGGATGATCGCCGTATCCTGCGAGAGCCGCGAGCGGCCGGGCCCCCGGTCGATCCCAAAGACCAGCCGCAGCAGCCAGCGCATCACATCGGGCAGCGCGACGGCGCGGAGCAGCGAGTCGGGCGTGGGCCCGTCCAGGATCATCAGATCGAAGCGCCCGGTCTGGCGCGCCTTTTCGGCCACGAGCAGGGCAGCCACCGCGTCCATGCCGGGGAAGGCGGGCAGTTCATCGGAGCCGATCTCACGGATGCGATTGGCGAAGGTGCCGCGCAGCGTCGGGCGCACATCGTCCCAGCGCCCGCCGATCTCATCAACCGGGCCGACCTCCATGGCCGCGAGGTGCGGTTCGAGCTCGAGCGGGCGGGGGCCGAGGCTCTGGCCGAGCAGGGCGCCGGCGAGGTGGCCCGGGCCGACCGAGACGAGCAAGACGCGCGCCCCCCGCCGGGCCGCGTGGCAGGCGGTGGCGAGCGCGGCGGCGCTCTGCAAGATGTGATTGTAGCCTGAGAAGATCAGAATCCGCATGCCGATTGTGCCTTTTCTGCCGCTTGCCGGGGGGCTACGCTGCGCTGGCCGGGCGGGAGCGGCGGTGCGCCAGGTCCGGACTCCGCAGGGCCGGGGCCGTGCTAGGCGGCCTCAACCCGCAATTCATCGGTCTCGCCGACCAGGGAAGCTACCCGCTCGTCGGTGATCTCACAAAACTCGAGGCGCAGCACGCCATCTTCATAGCGATGCTGGCCGAGGGTGCAGTTGTAGAGAATGCGCGGCAGGGCGATCGTGCGCTGGATGCGCCCGACGGTGAGCGCAAGGTCGGGCCCGCTGCGCGTCAATTCGATTTCCTCGTGCTCATCCAGGAAGGGCAGCTTCAGGCAGAGCTCGTACTGGCCGCGCGCGCCCTCTTCGTTCCACTGCTCGAGCCAGATCGGGCGTTCATCGTAGAGCAGGGCGCCGGGATCGCTGGCGCCGAAGGTGGCCCGTCCGATCGCCTCGAGGGCGCCAATGCCGATCGGCTCACCCTCCTGGAGCACGGTGCGGAAGATCGGCGTCGGGGTGAAGCTGTCGTCGATCTCCTTCAGATAACCCTGCTGCAGCCGCAGCCAGTAGTCGAAGTAGGGCCCGAGGTCGGCGCGGCGCGGCAGGATCTTATTGACCATCACCGCGTCGACGAGCATGCCATAGAGATTGAGGAAGGTATAGGCGCGGCGTGTCTCAAGCAGCGGCAACTTCTCGGGGTTGAGCACCAGGCGCAGCGAGATCTCCTGGCTGAGCAGGAAGTTCGCCAGCTGGTCCATCCGTTCGAGCAGGTGCCCCACTTCCTCGAAGAAGCGATCATCGGGCAGATCGCGCTTGAAGGTCCGCGCCACATTGGCCAGCCCACGGTAGACGCGGAAGAACTTCTTGCCGGCATCGCCGCCGATGATCATCTCGGGGTAGGCGAGCAGGCGCAGGGTATTGCCAGTGGGTGCGGTATCGAGCACGATCGCATCCCAGCGCCCGCTCTGGGCCTCGCTCATCACGCGTTGGAGCGCCAGGATCTCATCGAGGCCGGGCTGGTTGGCCAGTTCGGCTGCCGTCGAGCGGTCGATACCGCGGTTGGCGTAGGTCGAGGCAACGAACTGCTGGAAGCCGCCAAGGTTATGGCGCCACTCGTAGATGGTGTCCACTTCCAGGCCGTAGAGCCCGGGGATGATCGGCGTGGGCCGGTCACGGCTGATCACCGTGCCCAGGGCATCGGCCAGGGAGTGTGCCGGGTCGCTGGAGAGCACGAGCGTGCGGCGTCCCGTGCGGGCCAGCAGCGTCGCCGTGGCCGCCGAGATGGTGGTCTTACCGGTGCCGCCTTTCCCCGAGTAGATGATGACACGCGTCATAAGTTCGCTGACGGTAGCACACGGGTGCAGGGGTGGCGGCCCGTCACCACGGGACACGCTCCAGGCAGAGGCCGCGTGCTACCGAAATCCCTTGACGGCTATTCCTCGAACTTCCCATTCCCGTTGTAGCTCACCACCTTTGCGGGCTCGGTATTGCGCTCAGCGCGGCCGACGGCGATGCGGCGCACCGGCGCGGCCCGTGGCGGTTCGCTGTCCAGCGGCTCGTCGATGGCCGGCGGCTCATCGGCGGGCGGCGCCTGCACCGGTGGATCGACGCGGCGCACGCTGATGCTGCGCCGGACCGGCTCCGGGCGTGGCGCTGCTGCAGCGGGCACCTCGCCGCCGGGCGCCTGCGGGGCGTCCATTGTCGCTTCGACCGGGGGCGGGGCCGGTGCCCGGCGCACGTTCGCGCGCACCTGGATGCGGCGCGACTGCTGGTTCTCGGCCTGGGGCTCCTCGAGCGGCTCGGCGAAGCGCACCGCGGCGCGCACAACCGGCCCGACGGGGGCCAGCGGGCCGCCCTCGGCCTCCTGCTGGGCCGCGGCGTGGTAGAGGCCGCGCATTGCGTTGCGGCGCACCCGCGGATCCTGCATACCATTGACCAGTTCGGTGGCGCCGCCCACCGCCTCGGAGGCCCGGCGTAGCCCGCGCGCCAGGCGGCGCGGCGCTTCGAGCACCAGGCGCAGCGAGCGGCTGACCTCGTACATGCTCGGCTGCTCGGGCAGGGTGGGCAACGGGCCAACCGGCCCCGGCCGCGGCATCGCCGGCACGCCGCTGCCAGCGGAGGCAGCGCTGCGCTGGCTCTCGTACGAGGCGATCAGGTTGGCCGGCGTCGCCGCCGAGAGCGTATCCGGCTGAGCGTCGTCACGCTCGCCAAACTGCCACCAGCGCCGGCGGACGGGCGAGGTGGTGCTCTCACCAGGCGGCGGCGGGGCAGGCGGCGTCGGCTCGGGGACAGTGAAGAAGGGCTGCAGCGGCTCGCGCTCCACCGCCGGGAACTGCTCGCTGAACGCCGCCACCAGTTCCTCGCTACTGACCCCGGCGACGATCTGGTCGCCCACCAGGCCGACCATCTGGGCGAAGGTATTGACGTCATCGGCGGGCATATAGTCGAGCGTATTGATGATCAGCCGTTCGCCGGAGCCAGGCACCTCGGTGGAGCCGTTGATCGCGATCCGCCGGGTGCGGGGCGCGACCGCGGGCAGGCGGAAGGCCAGCGTCACACGGCCATGCCAGGGGTCCCAGGTCTCGGCCTGGACCACGTCGACATCGTGCCACGCGAAGCTATCGACGGTATCGTTGAAGAAGCCGCGCGCCCAGGTGATGACACGTTTGTCGGTCAGGGCGACGAAGTCGGACAGGGCGAGGCCGCCGACGCGGCGGCGCTGATCGTCCAGCAGCACGCCGTCGAAGAGGGCGAGCAGGGTCTCGCCCTCCTCGAGCAGCCCGCGGTAGCGCATCTCTTCCACGCTGGCCGCATTGACGTTGACGCCGAGATACGGGCGAGTGCTCATAGTCATTCCCTAGTCTAGTGCCGTTACTGGTTCTGCCCGCGCGCTGGCGGACTGGCGGCGCTCATCGGATGCCGGTCGTTCATCGGGGCCGGCGTCACCCGAGCCGCTCATAGCGGCGGGAAGCGAGCCATGATGGTAGGGCCTGGACGTGCCGAGGGCCGGGCCGCGGCGGCGCAGCGGGATGTCGCGCCGGTCGTGGATGGGCTGTGCGGGCGCCTGCGGGCCTGCGGGCGCCTCGGCGCGCGGCGCTGGCGTATCCGGCGGCGGCGGGCTGCCACGGCGGCGCAGCGGGATCTCGTGGTAGTTGCGCGGCGCTGGCGGGGGGGCAGCACTGGCCGGCGCCGGCGGAGGTGCAGCAGCCTCAGGAGCCACCGACGTACCGGCGCCATCGTCGTTGCCTACCTGGCCCATCGCCTGGCTCACGCCCTGCACGCCGCCCTGGCGATTGATCAGGCTCATCGCCATCTGCTGGGCCACGGGGTTGCTCGACACCGTGGTGACCAGTTCGTTGATCGCCCGTACGGCATCGGCCAGGTCGCGCAGGCTTCCACTGTTCAGAGCGCTGATGTCAAAGGGCAGGTCGGCCTCGCGCAGGGAGCGGCGCAGGGTATCCCACGCCGAGCGGGCGAGGCGGCCGGCGGCATAGACCTGGCCAGGCGGCAGGCTTGCCGGATCCTGCTGAAAGGCGGGGACGGGCACGCTGGGGACACCGGGCGAGGCGCCGAGCCAGCGGTAGGGCGCCTCGCCGGGCCGCAGTCCGTCCACGTGTCCGTAGATCTGCTCACTCAGCACCGCCAGCACCTCGGGGCCAGCGTCGCGGGCGGCGTAGCCGGCCGCGAGCATGGCGCGGGCCGTCTCGCTGGCCGCACGCAGCAGGGTGAGCGCGGCCTGCAGGTCAGCGAGCGGCAGCAGGGTCAGCGTGAAGCGCTGCTCCTCCTCCTCGGGGGCGGCGAAGCGCAGTTGCACCTGGGCGTGGAGCGGGTCGAGGCCGTGGCCCTGCACCTCGCAGAGCTCAGCCAGGGGAAAGGCGCAGCAGAGGTGGCGCCCATAATCGCGAGCCCAGAGGATGATGCGCAGGCTGGTGATCAGGCAGTAATCGTGCAGCGTCGGTCCGCTCAACCGTTTGCCGGCCTCGTCGAGCAGGACGCCATCGAGGGCGACAAGGATCTGCTCGTCGGGCTCGACCAGGCTCAGGGCCTCGAGCTCGGCGAGGTGCGCCGGAACGATCGTATGGCTATGGTAGAGCAGACTGATCATGGCCGAGGCTAGGGGGGACTGGATCCAGGCTCCAGGCTCAGGAGGCTGTCGTCTGGATCCAGTCTCCTACCTCCTGCTAGCGGTTGAAGCGCGAGCGAATGCGCTTCGGGCGGAATCCGCCGACCTCGGGGGCGGCGTAGCCACCCTCGCCGCTGCCGCTGCGGGCGATGCCCGGGTAGGCGTTGCGGTTGATGTTCTCAACCGCGGCCGACGTGGCCTGCAGCGCGTTCGACACCCACTGCCAGTGGCCCTGGAACATGATGTCGCCGATCTGCGCGACCTGCGCCGACGACTCCGAGAACCAGCCTCGTGTCACGGCCATCCGTACACCTCCTTAACCTAAATGGACACCCTATAGGCCACGGGGAAACCCCGGGAACCCCAGCGCGAGCGCGCGGGTGAGCGGGTTGCTGCCCGCTCTGCTGCGCGATACCCGAGTGTCAGTCGTCAGTACGGCATCGCGCTGCTCCAGCGCGCAATGGCAGGCCCGCACCTGGGCTAGGCCCGCACCCCATTCGCCGCATAGAACGGGACAATCAGCCAGTCGCCGTCCATCTCGGCCTGACCCGCCTCCTGGCCGGCCAGGCTGGTGGGCAGGGTCATGATCCGCCGGAAATCACCGATCTGGATGACCAGTTCATCGCCGTTCTGGAACAGGTCGAGCTGGTTGACGTCGGCGAAGGGCAGCTTCAGCTTGACGCGGTAGGAGCCATCGCCGAGCTTGGCGATATCCATCGGCGCTTCCTGGTAGAGCACCGCGGTGGGATCGCTATCGGCGTAGATGTCGCGGCCCATGGTGCGCAGCTTCTCCAGCCCCACCACCTCCTCGGCGTAGTAGGGCACGTGGCGGATCGGCAGCGGGGTGAAGGAGTTCTGCACATCCTGCAGGTAGCGTTGCTGGATCTCCTTCCAGTGGTTCAGGTAGCCGCTATCCTGGTCCACCGGCAGGATCTTGTTGACCACCACCGTATCGACAGTCATGCCATACATCGAGAGGTAGGTCAGCGCGCGCTGGCTCTCCTTGATGACCATCTTCTCCGGGTTCATCACCAGGCGGATCGAGGTCTCCAGCGGGTTGGCCAGCGTCTCGGTGACGCCCTCCATCTGGCGGAACAGGTCGTCCACCGCCTCATAGACCTCGGTGGGGGCGACCATCTTGTTCAGGCCGGGGGTGATCTTACTCATCGGGCGCAGCAGTGGCTTGATCAGGAATTTCTCGGCGCCGCGCAGCATCCCGATCGCCCACTTGAAGCTCTCCGGCGCGGAGAGCAGGCGCAGCGTCTCACCGGTGGGTGCGCAGTCGACGACCAGCAGGTCGTAGTCGCCGGCATCCTTGTGCTTCTTGATCCGAATCAGCGGGAAGGCCTCCTCCATGCCGGGGAGGATGCTCATCTCGTCGGCCAGGATGCCCTCGACCCCCTGTTCGGCCATCAGTTGCGAGAAGTGCTCGCGCACGATGCCCCAGTTCGACTCGATATCGTGGTAGATACTGACTTCCAGGGCGTCCAGGGTCGGGGTGATCCGCACGGGCTCCGGTCCCAGTGGGCCCTCGAGATCCAGCGAGTCGGCCAGGCTATGGGCCGGGTCGGTGCTCATCACCAGCGTACGCAGGCCCATATCGGCGGCACGCAGGGCGGTGGCCGCGGCGACACTCGTTTTGCCGACGCCGCCTTTGCCGGTGAAAATCAGGGTACGCATCGTTGCCTTTCCAGGATCGGAGCGCTCAGCGAGCTGACGCGGGCGAGTTGGGGAGGACGGCCTCCACCTGAGGCCGGAGCCGTTTTTGCTTAAATGCCAAAACTATGCGGCAATAAGTACGATGGAGGCTCCCTTCACTGTGCTGCAATAGTACCATGTTTATCGAGCAGTGTCAACAAAAGTTGCTCATATGAACTAGGGCCCGGGAGGCGCCTGCGGGGGCCATGCAGCGCCACGAGCGCCCCGGCAGGCTTCCTGCCGCGTGGCCCGTCGGGCGGGCCGACGGGCGGTGTCCGGGGCTTGACGATAGAATGCGCGGGGCCTGTTCGCCCTGCGCCGGTCTGGCGTACCCATGGCCAGGCAACTGCCGCTTGTCTTATTTGCAACGAGCCTCGCGCATTATCCTTGCATACCTGCTGAGTGTGCTGCTCTGCGCTGGCGCATGCTACAATGGACCTATGGCTTCCACACCAACAATCTATGAGCAGGTTGGTGGCGCTGCGACCTTCCGGCGCCTCGTTGAGCTGTTCTACGCCCGCGTTGAGCGCGACCCGCTGCTGCGCCCCATGTTCCCCGATGACCTGGGGCCCGGCAAAGAGCACCAGTTTCTGTTCCTCTGCCAGTACTTCGGCGGCCCTGATGACTACAACCGACTGCGAGGCCATCCGCGCCTGCGCATGCGCCACGCCCCCTTCCCGATCGACCAGGCGGCCCGCGATGCCTGGCTCGACCATATGCTCGCCGCCCTTGATGAGGTCGGCATCCCCGAGCCCGCCCGCACCACCATGCGCCAGTACTTCGCGCAGGCCGCCAGCGCGATGATCAACCAGCACCCCCTGATCCATCCCTCCTGAGACGGTTGCGAATTGTTCGCAGATCTTCTAGATCGCATAACCATGGATCGGGTGCGTTGCTGCGCCCGCCGGCGCCGTGGTATAATGCGCGGGCAACGCAAACTTGTGACGAAACACACGATCTTCGCGCCCTCCTGGTCATCGCCTCTCGTGCTGGAAAGCGAGCCGCTGTGCTGCCACATTCGTTGCCACATTCGTTGTACTGGTTCGTTGTCGTCATCTTCGCTGCCGGTCAGGTGCTGCTCATCCGCTCGGCCTGGCGCATGCGCCGCCAGCCGCTCGCGCCGCCGCCGGGCGTGCCCCGCAGCAACCCGCGGGCCGACCTCGGCTGGACGCTGGCCACCGCCGCGCTGACCGCGCTGCTGCTCGGCGGCGCGTTCGTGGCGCTGCCCTGACGCCCCTGAAGACGAAGAGTCAGAAGCGGGCGTTTCAACGTTACCGTTGCTCCACAGCTCCATACCTCCACAGAACCGGTCTGTAGAGCTTGGAGGTGTGGAGGTGATGACCACACTGTCAAGCGGGTTTGAACCATCTCTTGTCCAGGTGACCTGTATGCCTCACCACCCGTTGCGCCGCCTCGCCCTCGCCGGCGCTGCCACCACGCTGCTCGCCATCGCCTCCGGCGGTCTGGTGACTGCCACCGCAAGCGGGGTCGCCTGCCCGACCTGGCCCGTCTGTTACGAGGCGCTGGCCGGGGGCGGGGGGCTCGCGCTCTGGATCGCCCTGGGCCACCGCATTGTGGTCCTGCTGGCGGTTGTGCTGGCGCTGCTCGGCGCGCTGGCTGCCTGGCGCGCGCCGCAGCTCGAGCGCTGGGCGCGCCTGCCGCTGCTGCTCGCTCCACTCCTCGGCGTGATGCAGATGGGCGTCGGCGCCGTTATTGTCCAGCTGCAACGCTACGGCGCCAGTGATCTGTCGCACCTTACCCTGGCGCTGCTGGTGCTGGCCTGCCAGGTCGTGGCGGTGGCCGTGCTGTTCCAGCCTGCCGCCCCCGGGGAGCGGCTCGGCGCACGGGCGGCCCGCGACGCGCGCCGGCTGCGCGGCCTGG
>JACAEO010000043.1 GCA_013388805.1 Chloroflexota bacterium | reverse complement strand
GTGCTGGCCCGCAGCGCCAATGCCCGCGCCGCCATCGCTGACGTGGCCTGGCAGAGCCCGCGGCAACAGGCGAAGGCATAGCGCCGCGACAACCAGGTTGTCTTAGATGAGCGGGCTGAGGAGGGCGAAGCTCCCCCAAAACCCCTCCCTACGGATCCCAAGCAGGCTGTATGTGTGGGCAGGAGGGCGGGATGCCGCAAGTTGGGCACCGCGATAAGGCAGGAGGTGGCTCGTGTTCGGCAGACATCCCCGGTTCCAGCTGGTCGGATCGCTTTTCGCCCTGATCATCGCCCTGGCGATCGGCTTCTTGCCGGCCGCCGCGCAGCAGCCGGCGCCGGCCCAGGTGCTGCAGACGACCTTCCCGTTCTACCAGGACGCGGCGATCGCCAAAGCCGTCAGCTACCTGCGCACGCAGCAGCTGCCGAGCGGGGCGATCGACTCGTTCACCTTCGGCGCCGACCCGGGCGGCACCAGCCGCCTGCTGCTGGCGCTCAACGCCGTCGGCTACCCGTCCGCGACCTTTGTGAAGGAGGGCAAGTCGCTGCTCGACTACCTCGAGAGCGAGCTGGTCAACTACATTTATGCCAACGACACGCCGGGCGCGCAGAACCTCTTCCCCGGCCGCACCGGCCTGGTCCTGGCCGCCGTCGCAGCCAGCGGCGCCGATCCGCGGAGCTTCGGTGGCCGCGACCTTGTCGCCGAGCTGAGTGGAACCTACAACCCGAGCGACGGCACTTACAGCACGAGCGCCACTGAGCAGTTCGCCAGCGGCGCGGCCAGCCCGATCAACCAGACCCTGGCGATCATCGGCCTGGTCGCCGCCGGCCAGCCCATCCCCGAGCCGGCGACGCAGTGGCTGATCGCCAACCAGGGCGCCGATGGGAGCTGGAGCAACAGCATCGACGTCACCGGTTACGGGGTGGTCGCCCTGATCGGCAGCGGCAATGTCCCGCCGACCGACCCGGCCATCCAGAAGGCCCTGGCCTTCTACCGTGCCAGCCAGACGCTCACCACGGCCCTCTGGGGCGATGCCGGCAGCGGCGAACCGGCCAATAGCACCGGCTGGACGATGACGGCCCTGTCCACCTACGGCTACGCGCCCATGGCCGACAGTTGGGCCACTGGCGGTACCAACCCACGCCAGGCCCTGATCGGGCTCCAGACCGACGAGGGCGTGATCGCCAAACGCTTCTTCAACGCCTACGCGACGCTTGAGGCCCTCTACGGCCTGTCAGATCAGCCGTTGTTCATGACGACACCACTGCGGGCCGAGCGCGCCCTGGCCTACATCACGTCGCGCCAGAACGCCGACGGCGGCTGGCCCGGCTTTGGCAGCAGTTCGTCGCCTGGCGAGACCCTGGACAACCTGTTCGCCTTCGTGGCCGCTGGCTATAATCCGACCGCGGTAGAGAGTGGCGCCGGCAACTCGCCACTCGACTACCTGGCCGGGGCTACGGCCACCTACACGCGTAATAGCACCGGCATCCTCCCGGCCCAGACCGGCAAGCTGATCGTCGGCGTGGTCGCCGCCGGCAGTGACCCGCGCAGCTTCGGGACGCCGACAGCATTTGACCTGGTCGCTGACATGGAAAATACGCTCCAGGCGACCGGCGCCTACAGCAGCACGGCCTCGGCGGCCAGTGTGACCAACCAGTCGTTCGCGATCCTGGGCCTGCGAGCCGCCGGGCGCACGGTGCCCCAGAATGCGATCGCCTACCTGGCCTCTCTGCAAGGGCCGAATGGGAGCTGGGGTTCGATCTTCAACAGCGGCCTGGCCCTTCAGGCCCTGATCGCAGCTGGGGTCCCCCCGACCAATCCGGATGTCGTCGAAGGGGTGAACTACCTGCGCACCAGCCAGGCCGCGATCGGCGGCTGGGAGGACTTTGGCTCGTTTAGCCCGACCTCGACCGCCTACGCTATCCAGGGCCTGCTGGCCGCCGGGGTTGATCTCAACACGAGTGATTGGTTAAAGAACGGCCGTTCACCACTCGGCGTCCTGGCGAGCTATCAGAAGCCCGATGGCCCCTTTGTCTTTGGCTGGACGCCCGGGAGTGGCTTCAATCCGGCTGATGACAGTCTCTTCACAACCCAGCAGGCCGTGCCAGCCCTGCTTGGCGCGACCTACCCCTACACCGCGACGGCGCCGGCGGATCTGAGCGGCAGCTACACCCCGCTGAAGCGCGGCCCCGACCCCGACCGGCTGGTGGTTGCGCCACCGTTCATTACGTTCAACGCGAACCGTACCCAGGCGACCCTGACCGCCCCCTTCGGCAGCGACCTCAACGGCGATGCGACGGCCACGTTGGAGTGGAACATTGAGTCGGGGCGTAGCCGGCCTGCTGCATTCCAGAGCATCCCTGCCACGCGCGGCCCCGGCTACTTCCGGGCCACGCTCAACCTGAGCGCAACCCCCCTCGGTCCAACCGACGTCCTCGTCGTGCGTGCCACCTTCACCGACCCCGATGGCGTGCAGTCCGGCGGGACGATCAGCACACAGCCGGTCGCCGTGATCGGCCGAGCCGAGCCGAACCGCTACTATCTGCCGTTGATAGCGCGCTAGTGGAGCCAGGGGTTAGGGGTCAGGGGCCAGGGGTCTGACCCCTGACCCCCGACCACAGGGAATGCGATGGGCATCGTCTGGCGCATCCTGATCATCGTCCTGCTCGCCGTGGCGGCGACCCTGCCGAGGCCAGCTGCCGGCACCACGATGCAGCGCGCCGGTCTGGTGGTGCGTCTAGGCCTCGACGAGGTAGTGACGCGCTGCGTCGCCTTCGGTGAGGAGCGGATCAGCGGCGCGACACTGCTGGCGCGCTCGGGCCTGGCGGTGGCGACGAGTACCGATCCGTCCTATGGCGCGTTCGTCTGTGGGATTGCTGGTGTCGGCTGTCCCGCAGACAACTGCCTCTGCGCGTATCCGCCCAGCTACTGGCACTACTGGCTGCGCCAACCGGACGGCTGGCGTTCGTCGCCGGTTGGGGCGAGCACACGCACGCTGAGCGACGGCGATGTCGACGGCTGGGTCTGGCCCACTGGCGACGTCGACGGGTCTGTCCCACCGCCGGCGCTGACCTTCGAGCAGATCTGCCCCACAGAGCGCCCGTGGCGGCTGTGGCTACCACTTCTGGTCAGGTAGCACACGCGAGGCGTCGTTGAACCACTGGCCCTTTGTCAATAGAGCGCCCATTGAGCAGAACCGTCGTCGACCGCGGATACGACCTGGTCGCGCCGTGCTGTTCTGTGTCGGTCTTACCCTGGTCATAGCCGGCGGCATCGGCGGCGGGCGTGAGGCCACTGCCCAGCCGCAGCCTCCTGCAGCGGCCGGTCTGCTGGTGGAGTTGGACGACGGCTCAGTGGTGAGCGCCTGTGTCGCGCTCGACAACCCCTTCGGCATCACCGCAGCCGAGCTTCTGGAGCGCTCAGGCCTGGGGGTGCAGATCGGCGCGTACGACTACGGCAGCAGGGCCGTCTGCCAGCTCGCCGGCACAGGCTGTGACATTGCG
Organism: Chloroflexota bacterium; assembly: GCA_013388805.1. Taxonomy (GTDB): domain Bacteria; phylum Chloroflexota; class Chloroflexia; order Chloroflexales; family Chloroflexaceae; genus JACAEO01. The sequence continues at coordinate 2,094 of JACAEO010000043.1, read as the reverse complement.
CAGGGCGAGCCGTGCTTCTGCGCCCTCGATGACGATCCCACTGCGAGTCGGATGTGGCTGGATTATCGGCAGGACGCCGGGGGCTGGCAAGCTGCCTGGCCACGTTTCATCGATCGCCGGCGCGTCCTGCCAGGCGAGGTCGAGGCCTGGGTCTGGGGAAGCCCCGGCGATGCGAATGGCGTCGGGACAGACCGCCCTACGTCGCCCCTTACGTTCGAGCAGATCTGCGCGGAGCTTCTGCCCACGGCGACGGCAACGGCGACACCGACGGCGACCACGACCGCGACCACAATGCCTACAGACACTGCGACGACAGAGCCCCTCCCGGCGACGTCGACGACAGGCGTCGAAGCGCCGCCCGCTCAGCCTTCGCCCATCATCTTTCCCGTGCCTTCGGCCACACCCAGACCGACACCATCGGTAGCTCCAACTCCAACGCCTTCGGCCACACCCCAACTGGCTCGCTCGCCCACGTCCGCGCCGACGATTGAGCCTGCCGCTCAAGGCGAGCAAATCCGTATCTTCCTTCCACTAGTGGCGGGTGTTCCCGAGCAAAGCCTCGGGTCGTCTGTGGCCGTGACGCCTCCAGCCACGCCCGCGCCGACAGTGGGCCCGACGGCAAGCGCTACGCCCGATCTGACAATGACCGCGGCAAGCGCCGCGCGGGCAACTGAAGCCATTCTCCAGACTGAGTTCGCTCTGGCGCCGGTCGCCGCAGCCCCGCCGAACACTTCGGCAACCTGGGTGCGCCGTACGCCGACCGCGGCGCTGGATCTGCCGACTGACCGGCCGATCACGCAGTACCCCCTCTAACCCACGCGCACGCCACAGGCGGCTTTCGCGGCCGGCGCCGCGGCCACGCCACTGGCGGCCGGCGGCGCTGCTACACCACAGGTAGCCGATGCGGCCGGCGCTGAGGCCGCTCCCCCGCTTGCCACTGAGCCGCCCGGCGCGCCCGAGCGCCGACCCGTAATGCCCGAGACTGCCGCAGTGGCGCCTGTGCCCTGGACAAACATCGGCCTGATCATTGCGCTGATCGCCGTCGTCTACCTGGCGATCATGGGCGCGCTCCTGCGCGTTCAGCGGCGCGCTCGGGCTCTGGACGACGACCTCCTCGACGAATTCGAATGAGCGCATTCGCTGCCTTGCTTCGGGAGCCAGTTCTGATGATCCACCTGCGCCCGCTCTACCCATTCTCGGCCATCGCCGGCCAGGCGACGATGAAGCTGGCCCTCCAGCTGTTGGTGATTGACCCGGCGATCGGCGGGGTGCTGATCCGCGGCGGCAAGGGCACGGCCAAGTCGACGGCGGTGCGCGCCCTCCACGGCCTGCTGCCCGAACTGCCCCTGGTGACCCTGCCGCTCAACGCGACCGAGGAGATGCTGCTCGGCGGGCTCGACTGGGGCGCGGCGCTTCAGTCAGGCGCCCGCCGGCTCCAGCCCGGCCTGCTGGCCCGCGCCCACGGCGGGATACTCTACGTCGACGAGGTCAACCTGCTCGACGATCACCTGGTCGATGTGGTCCTCGACGCGGTCGCCAGCGGCCGCCAGGTCGTCGAGCGCGAGGGTGTCTCGGCGGCCCACGCCGCGCGCGTGGCCCTGGTGGGCACGATGAACCCCGAGGAGGGCGAGCTGCGCCCGCAGTTGCTCGACCGCTTCGGCCTCTGCGTCGAGGTGGCCGCTGAGGAGGATGTGAACGTGCGGGTGGAGGTGCTCGAGCGGCGCGAGCAGTTCGACCGCGACCCGGCGGCCTTCCAGCGCCAGTTTCACGCGCAGGAGGCCGGGCTGCGCACCCGGCTGCTGACGGCGCGCGAGCGCCTGGGCGTAGTCAGCCTGCCGCCGAGCCTGCGCGCCTTCATCGCCGAGCTATGCGCCCAGCGCCAGGTGGCCGGCCACCGCGCCGACCTGGTGATCCAGCGCGCCGCTGCGGCCCTGGCCGCCTGCGAGGGGCGCTACGCTGTCGCCCTCGCCGACATCGAGCAGGTGGCGCCCCTGGTCCTGCGCCACCGCCAGCGCGACGCCGTGCCTGAGCCGCCACCGCCACCCCCGCCCCCACCCCCGCCTGAGCAGCGCGACGCGCCGCCGCCCCCCGAGC
>JACAEO010000086.1 GCA_013388805.1 Chloroflexota bacterium | reverse complement strand
GGCTCCGCGAGGGGTCTTGCGGCGCATGGGCACCGCCAGATTCCTCATACCAAATCCAGTTGGCAGTTCCGCATTGTCGTTGCCGTCATCGCTCATCGTGACGCCATGTGCGGCAATCTACAATCCAAAATCTGCAATCGGAAATGGTATCACTCCGCCTGCGGCTCCGTTCGGAATGACATGAATCATCTGGTTCTAAGGAGCGAGGAGCTGCAGGATGACACATAGACCGCACGGCATCGCCGGGGCGACCCGTCACGTCCTGGCCAATGGCATGGTGGCGCTCATTCAGCGCAACCCGAGCACGCCCACGGTGAGCGTCCGGGGCGAGGTGCACGCCGGCTCGGTCCACGAGGAGCCCGCCCAGGGTGGACTGGCCGCCTTCACCGGTGCAGCGCTGATCCGCGGCGCCGGTGAGCGCTCCTTTCAGCAGATCGTGAGCGAGACCGAGGAGCGGGGCTGCAGCGTCAGCGCCGGGGGCGGGCTGCACAGCTCCGGCTTTGGCGGCAAGGCCCTGGTCGAGGATCTGCCGCTGATCCTCACCATTCTCGCCGATATGCTGGCCCGGCCCGGCTTCCCCGCCCACGAGATCGAAAAGCTACGCGGCCAGTTCCTGACCAGCCTGCGTGAGAGCGAGCAGGAAACCGGCACCCAGGCCCGCCGCGCCGCCCGCGAATTGTTGTACCCGCCCGAGCATCCCTACAGCCGCCTCGGCAGCGGCACGATCGAGACGGTGCAGGCCCTGACCCGCGACGACCTGGTGCGCTTTCACGCCCGCTACCACCCTGTTGGCGCGAGCGTCGCTGTGGTTGGCGATGTGGACCCGCCGGCGGTGATCGCGGCCCTCGAGCAGAGCCTGGGCGCCTGGGCGCCCGTCGGCACGCCGCCCACGCTGGACGTACCCAGCACGCCGCCGCTCAGCGAGGTGCGCCGTCGCGATGTGCCGATGCGTGGCAAGGTGCAGTCCGATGTCATCTGGGCGGTGCCCGGGCTCCGCCGGAACGACCCCGATTACTACCCGGCGATGCTGGCGAACATGATCCTCGGGCGCCTGGGCATGGGCGGGCGCCTGGGCGAGCATGTGCGCGAACAGCAGGGCATGGCCTACTACTGCTACAGCGGCCTCGAAGCCGATGTGGGCGCCGGCCCCTGGTCGGCCGTCGCCGGCGTTAGCCCGGCCAACGTCGAGCGCGCCATCGCGGCCATCCTGCACGAGGTGGCGCAGTTTGCCGCCACTGGCCCCACTGCCCAGGAACTCACCGACGCCCGCGACTTTCTGACCGGCAGCCTGGTGCTCAGCCTGGAGACCAATGACGGCATCGCCGCGACCCTGCTGGCCATCGAGCGCTTCGGTCTCGGCCTGGACTTCATCGACCGCTACCCTGCGATCATCGGCGCGGTGACCCACGAGCAGATCGTCGAGGTTACCCGCCGCTATCTCGCGACCGACGGCTATGTGCTGGCGACAGCCGGACCACCGGCTGAACCGGGAGACGCACGATGATCATGAGCGGCACACGTGAGGCCGTGCTGAACGAGGTGCAGGCAGTCAGCATCCACGGCACGATCTTCTACGACCTGGTCTACACCCATGCGGGCGAGACCCGGCCCCGGCGGGCCAGGGTCGGGGCGGAGAGCATCTACGCAGAGCCACGTCCCGGCGACGAGGTCCTGGTCGCCTACCTGATGAATGTAGCCACGGGGGTGAGCCGGCGCAGCTGAGCCTCAGGGCTCACGGTTGAGCTCACGGGTGAGGCCGCCGAGCCAGTAGCCGCGCTCGAGGCTCCCGACGAGAATGGTCGGCAACTCGGGGTCAGGCTCGATCAACTGGCGCAGACGGGTCACGGTGCTGGTAAGCAGATCACGGTCGGCGCAACGGGCCGCCCCCCAGACCTGCTGGGCCAGGAACTCGCTGGGATAGAGGTGACCCGGGCGGGCGGCGAGCAAGCTGAGCAGGGCAAACTCTTCGGCGCTGAGATCGAGCGCCCTGCCATCGTACGTTGCCCGGCGTCCCTGCGGGTCAAGGCTGAGTTTGCCGAAGACGAGAATGCTGCCCTGCGTATTGCGCCGTCGCAACTGGGCACGCACGCGCGCCAGCAGTTCGTCGGTGCGGAAGGGCCGCTGGACGTAGTCATCGGCGCCTAGCTCCAGTGCCCTGACGACCAGGCGCGCATTGCGTCCGGGACCGATGACGATCATAGTTGCGCCGGACGCCGCGCGCACCGTGGGGAGATGGGCCACCTCGTCGGCTGACGGCAGATCGAGCAGCATAAGATCGATCGCGCAGTGCAGACGTTCGAGGATCGGATGCAGGCCCACCGCCACATGGGTCTGATAGCCTTCCTTCAGCAGCGTGGGGATCAGAAACTCACAGGTGCGGTCGCCCAGGCCGGCAACGAGGATACTGGAGGAGAGGGCCATGGTCGGCGGCTCCAGGGCCCCGCGCGGACGATCAGCCGCCGGGCGTGTGCGTGCGGGGTGACAGGCGTCACCTTGATCGATCATAACACAGATCCTGTACGGTGCACATACCGTCCGTCGCCGACAGCCCTGACTCAGGAGAGGCCCCTTGAGACAGGGCTTTGCACCCGCCTTAGACCGATTCTGCTTGCCTGGCATCGCATTGGCTCAACTCCACAGCTCTACAGCTCTACCAGGCCCTGTGTGGAGCTGTAGAGTTGTGGAACTGAGCGGGACCATGCGGGATTGTCACTTCCACCTGGCATTAGAGGCCCGTAGCGCCGCACTGCTGCGGGGGCGCGGTAACGATAAGGATCTCGGTGCCATCGAGCAAGCCGAGCAACTGGCGCAGGGTCGTCTCGGCCTGTGCGGTTGCCTTACTCAGCACGCCGTCCTCACAGGCCGCCTGCAGGATCTCGGCCTCAGCCTGCTGGCGGGCCAGCGTCTCCAGGTCCCGGTTGTCGGGGGCGAACCAGCCCCGGTTGCGGCTGTAGACGCGCGTTCCGCTGTTGTCGAGGCTGGCGCTGAAGATCGTGGCCGGCGGCAGCGAGACCGTGATCCTGCGCCCATCGGGCGACACAGCGACATCATCGGCGGCGAGCGTGCCAAGGTCAACGCCGGCCACCACAGTGCCCCGGGCGATCAGCAACAGGGCGTCACCGGCGAAGAAGTCGAAGAGCGGGTTACCCTGGCTCTGGGTCACATCGATCACCGTCTGCACCGTGTATGCGGCGGTCTCGAGGCGACTGAGCGCCTGGATACGCTGCACCACGGCGGCACTGGTCAGCACCGTCGGGGTCGGAGTTGCGATCATCGTGCCGAGGTCAGGCGGCTGGAACGCGCGCGCGACGCCGCCGATCCACTGATTGAGCACAAAGGCGCCCATCAGGAGCGCGGCCAGGGCGCCGAGCACCAGATAGAGCGTCGCCTGCGCACAGCCGCCGCTGCCGGAGACCGCGCGCGGCCGATAGACACCCGGCACGACCGGGGGTGCCTCATCATAGACGAGCAGGTCATCGAGCGGGTCATCCACCGCTTCGCCACCGGCCTTGCGCAGCCGTCGCTGCATCAGGTTCTCGGGCCGTGGCGAGGGTTCGCGATCGTCATCAGACATGGGTTCTACACCTTTGCGCCAACGTGGATGGCCACCGCGCCCAGGCTGTGGAGCCGGTAGGTGACGTGGCGCCATCCGGCCTCACGCATCATCAGCGCCAGACGCTCGGGTGGCGGAAAGGCCCGCGCCGACTGGGGCAGATAGGTATAGGCGCGGCGGTCACCGCCGAGCACCTGGCCGATCCAGGGCACCACGCCCTCGAAGTAGAGCCGGTGCCCGAAGCGCACCAGCGGGCTGCGCGGGCGTGCCACCTCGAGGCAGGCCATGGCACCGCCGGGGCGGGTCACGCGGTACATCTCGCGAAAAGCCTGGCCGATATCGGTGACATTGCGCATCACGAAACCGGTGGTAATCGCATCGAAGGTATTGTCGGGGAAGGGCAAGCGCAGCGCATCGCCGTCCACAAAGGCCGCGCGCGCCCCCTCAAGCGCCTGGAGCTTCGGCCTGCCGGCGATCATCATCGGCAGGGTGAAGTCGATCCCCACCGCAAGGCCGTCCTGCAGCCAGGCGGCGAGCTCGGGCAGAAAATCCCCCGTGCCGGTGCCCACATCGAGGGCGCGACCACCGACCGGCGGCGCCACCTGGTGCACAACCGTGCGCCGCCAGCCCTGGTCGAGCCCGAAGGTCATCACCCGGTTGACCCGGTCGTAGCCGGTGGCAATACGGGCGAACATGCGCTCGACGTACGCGGCCTTCTCTTCGCTATCTGGTAGGACGCTCACGCACGCCTCGCATTACAGCCCGCAGGATCTATACCTTCCGCGCAACCCAGTAGATACGCTGGGTATGCGGGCCGGGTGGATCCAGGGTAAAGCCATCGTAGCGCGCCTCGACGCACAGGCCAGCCTGGGCAAGCAGCGCGTCGACCGTCTCGACCGGGTAGGCCCGCTCGCGGTGCACCTCATCGAAGCGCTCATAGCCGCCGGCATCGTCGCCAACGAAGCCCGTGAGCAGCATGGTGCTGGTTGCGCTGTCGGCATCGAACTGGCTGCGCTCAAGCTGGACATAGCCCTGCTGCTCATAGATAGCGCAGTCGCCCCAGTCGTGCTCCAGGAAGTGGCGCGTATTCAGGTCAGCCAGATAGAGCCCGCCGGGGGCCAGCGCGCCGGCAGCCGCGGCGAAGCAGGCGCCGAGATCCGCCTCGCTGACCATATAGTTCAGGCTATCATAGGTGCAGGTGACCAGGTCAAAGCCGGCCGCGGGCACCAGGCCGGCCAACTGGCGCATATCGCCCTGGATGAACCGCACCTGCGCCGCAGCGGCGCGGGCCTTGGCGTCGGCCTCGGCGAGCATAGCGGCCGAACAGTCCACCCCGGTGACTTCCCAGCCATCGGCGGCGAGCAGCAGGGCCAGCGTACCGGTGCCACAGGCCAGGTCGAGGGCGCGGCGCCCGGCGACGGGGTGGTGGCGCAGCAGATCATACAGATAGACATGAACCAGCAGCGCAAAGCGCAGCTGACCGCTCGTATCATACAGCGGAGCGTAGCGCCCATACGGGGGGGCGAATGGCTCGTCACCGGCTGTACACTCCGCTGGATTCATCACCGTCACACGCATCGGTCGTCGGGCATATCCGGACCACAGTCGCCTATTATTGTAGCATAAGCGCACCGTCCAGCGTCGACAGCGGTAAGCGCGGGCAATCTACGGGGCTTGCAGCTTTGTCTGCACCTCAATCCAAAATCGGCAAGCCAAAATGGTATAAGCTCCTGGAACCCGGCGCCAAGAGTACGATGCACCTCCAGCGCCGCGGCGGCGGTGTAGGGTTTCTGGCGGATAGCGTCCTGATGCGCGGCGGGCCCTCACCCCCCCCGCTCCCAGGCGGGGAGCGGGGG
>JACAEO010000155.1 GCA_013388805.1 Chloroflexota bacterium | reverse complement strand
GGCTACTCGATGAACGCTTCTTCATGTACTTCGAGGAGACCGAGTGGTGCGTGCGCGCCCGCCGCGCGGGCTTTCGCATGCTCTTCGCGCCGCGGGCGAAGCTCTGGCACAAGATCCCCCTGAATGCCCGGTTCGATAAGGAATACCTGGCATACTATATGACGCGCAACCGGCTGCTCTTCCTGCGCGCGACCGGGGCCCAACTGCGGACCTGGTTCAACGCCCTGGTGCTTCAGGATCTGCGCACCTATCTGAGCCTGTGCCTGCGCCCGAAGTGGCACGCCCGCCGGGGGCGGGTCGGGATGCGCCTGGCATGGCTCGACTTCTGGCGCGGGCGGTTTGGGCGGCTGGAGACACCGATGTAGTGTGTAGGTGTGGGGGTGTGGAGGTGTCGAGGTGTGGAGGTGTGGAGGTGTCGAGGTGTGGAGGTGGTTTCGTCAGAAGTTGATAGCCTGACGACCCTACGCTCTCCAACCCGACCGCCCGGCAGATCTAAAGTAAGGGAAGCGGATCTTGTTGATAATCCCGTCGCTGCCACTCTGTCACCCTGAGCGCCAGCGAAGGGTCTCGATCGAGATGCTTCGCTACGCTTAGCATGACATGACCCTGGGATGTTCAAGCGGTTCCGCTTCCCTAATAGAAAGTGCCGATGATGCGCATTGGAATTGACGTTCGCTACCTCTCCCACGGCCTGGTGGGCGGTGTGCATACCTATGTCAGGAATCTGGTGCCGGCTTTGCTTGCGGCCGGCGCGGAGCACGAGTTCATCCTCTACGCCGACACGAAGGCGCCCTTTGAACTACGTGACCTGCCGGCCAACGCACAGGTGCGCTATCTTCCATATCGCAACGCGCTCTCCAGCGTCGCGAGCGATATGGTGCGCCTGGGCCGTGTGATGAGCGCCGATCGGGTGGAGGTGGCCCACTTTCCGACCAACTACGGCTTCGGGCCGCGCGGCGGCGCCACGGTCATAACCCTGCATGACGCAATGACCCTGATGCCATTGAGCCACACGTTGCGGAGCAAGGGCACCCGCTGGAACACCCGCGCGCGTGCCATGACGATCTACCTCTACTGCTGCTCGCACCTGGCCTTGCGGCGCGCCGATCTTGTCCTGACCGTCTCGGACCATGCACGCCGGGAGATCGCGCGCTACAGCCGCTACGATGCCGGACGGATCGTGCCGATCCATCACGGGATCGATGCGGAGTTGCGCCAGGTGACGGATCCGGTGGTCCTGGCAGAGGTTCGAGCCCGTTATGGGCTTGAGCGCCCCTTCATCCTCGCCGACGGTTTGAAGAATCCGGCGGTGATCGTGCGCGCCTGGCAGCGCCTGCCGCAACACCTGCGCGACAGTCACACCATCGTCTTCTTCAGCCGTCGCGAGCCGCTGCCGGTGGTGCGCGAGGCCGAGGCTGCCGGCCAGTGCCGCCTGCTGCTGAACATTCCGCGCGCGGATCTGGTAGCGCTCTACAGTATGGCCTGCGCCTTTGTCTTCCCTTCGTGGCTGGAAGGCTTCGGCATCCCGATCGTGGAAGCCATGACCTGCGGCGCGCCGGTGATCTGCGCCGACAACTCAGCGATGCCGGAGGTTGCCGGCGGCGCCGCGCTGCTCTGCAATGCTGAAGATGACCATACCCTGGCAGCGCATCTGGGGCGCGTGCTCGGCGACCCCGACGAAGCCGGGCGTCTGCGCACCCTCGGCTTCACCCGCGCGCGCCAGTTCTCGTGGCAACGCGCGGCTGAACAGACCCTCGCGGCCTATCACCGCGCGGCCGGGATAACCGTGACCGGCGCCGACAACCGCCGGTTGCAGGCTCAGCAAGGTTGAACCTATGCGCATCCTCGCCCTCTCAACCTGGTGGCCGGAACCTGCCGATAACGGTTCACGGATGCGGATCATGAACCTGCTCCGTCATCTGGCGGCACGTCATACTGTGGACCTGATCGCCTTTACCCAGGGGCCCGTCGGTGAGGTTCAACGTGACGAACTGCAGCGGATGTGTGCTTCGATCACAGCAATTCAGCGACCGTCCAGATCCATCCGCCACCACCACCGGGTGGCCAGCCTGGTACTGCCAGAACCCGCCTCGGTGCGGGCCACACGGTCTCGTGCGATGGCAGACGCCGTTGGAACAGCGGCATCCCGGTTGCAGCCCGATGTCGTAATCGCCTTCCAGCCGGATATGGTTCCGTATGTGCTCCCGCTGCGGGGAGTGCCGCTGATCCTGGAGGAGTTAGAACTGGCGTACACCCTTGAACACTACCTCCAGCATTCCAATCCCTTGCTCCGTCTACGCTACTGGCTGACGGCGCTCAAACACCGGCACTATGTCGCGACACTGTTACGTCACTTCATGGCCATCACGGTCGTTTCTGCACGCGAAGCTACACTTGTGCGCGACCTGATGCGGAACTATCCGCTTGAGGTTGTTGTCGTGCCTAACGGCGCCGATCTGGAAGGGTGCTTACACTATCGCTATGATCCCGAGCCTGACACGTTGATATATCCTGGCGCGCTGACGTATGCAGCGAATCTCGATGCTATGCGCTACTTTCTGGGGAAGATCTTTCCGCGTATTCGGCAACGACGCCCGCAGGCCACGCTGCGGATTAGCGGAAAGCATACCCCGGAGCAGCGGGCGGCGTTACCCCAGGTGTCAGGGGTAGAACTCACAGGTTACGTTACTGATGTGCATGCCCTGATCAGCCGGAGCGCGGTAGAGGTGGTGCCCCTTCGCGAGGGGGGCGGCACCCGCTTGAAGATCCTCGAGGCCCTGGCCCTGGGCACACCGGTGATCAGCACCACCAAAGGGGCCGAAGGCCTCGATCTGTCGCCTGGACGGGATCTCCTGATCGCTGATACACCTGCGGCTTTTGCTGAGACCACTGTGCGCCTGCTCACCCAGCCTGAGGAGCGCGCGCAGTTAAGCGCCAATGGTCGTCGCGCGGTGGCCGAACGCTACGACTGGCGTACCATCGGGACGCGCTTCGTGGCCCTGGTGGAGACAACTGCAACCCACAAGAAGTTGACCTATGACACACGTATCCATTCCGCCTGATCTGGCTATCATTATCGTCAACTGGAACACCCGCCAACTCCTGCTTGACTGCCTGGCCGCCCTGCCGGCAGCGACGGCCGGCATCAGCGCCGAGACCTGGGTGGTGGACAACGGCTCCAGCGACGGCAGTGTCGCGGCTGTCCAGGCCCACTACCCCGAGGTGCGGATCATTGCCAACCGTGAGAACAGGGGGTTCGCGGCGGCCAATAACCAGGCCATCCGCGCTAGCGACAGCCGTCACGTGCTGCTGCTCAACAGTGACACCGTAGCTCGCCCCGGCTCGCTGGCGGCGCTGGTGCGCTTTCTCGACGCTCACCCAGAGGTGGGCATTGTCGGCTCACGCCTGCTCAACCCCGATGGTTCGCTCCAGCCATCGTGGGCCATGTTTCCGAGCATCTTCACCGAGCTGGTTGGAAAGAAGCTGCGCCTGCGCCGGCGCTACCCCACCCGCAACGGCGCCCGCGCCTACAGCACCGACTGGGTCGATGGCGCGGTGCTGATGATCAGGCGCAGCATCCTGCCCCAGGTGGGCCTCATGGACGAGCTCTACTTTATGTACACCGAGGAGGTGGACTGGTGCTACCGCACCCGGCGGTCGGGCTACCGGGTCTGCTACCTGCCCGACGCCGAGGTTGTGCACCTGGGCGGCCAGAGCAGCAAGCAGGCGGCGACGCGCATGAAGTATGAGCTGTATCGAAGCAAGCTACGTTTCTTTAACAAGCACTACGGCCGGCCCGTGGCGACCATGCTCGGGCTGGGCCTGCAGCTGATCTTTCTCGGCAAGGCGACGATTGGCGGGGCAATCCTGGTGGCAACGGCAGCGCGCCATCCGGCGGGCCGCACCTTCGCCCGTGACGGCGGACTGCTGCTGGCGGCGCTGGGTCGACAAACCTGGCATCTGCCAATCGGCGAGCATCCCTGAGGCGAGGGCCAGGGCACTCCAACTGGTGACCATATGCTGCAATGGCTTGATATGCTCGAGCACCCCGAAGCACTACCGGCGCTTCCCCGCCGGTTGCTCGCCGTCGCGATGATAGGCGTCGCGATCGCTTACAGCGTTCTGATCGGGATGATCCTGGCACGCGGGAACGCGCGTCTGGGCTTCATGCTCATGTTGCTCCCGCTCCTGCCTATCGCCATAAGCTTCGCCTCGCGCTACTTCGCGACCCTTGTCCTGATCTTGCCCCCGACGGCGCTCATGCTGCGCATAGCCAACATACCGGTGGGCAATGCCAGCGAAATGCCGATCAGCATGGTCATCACGCTCGGGCTTGGCAGCATATGGCTGGTCAGTATGCTGACCCGGCGCAGATGGGAGGTAATACCCACCCCGTTTAACCGGATATTGCTGGCGTTCATGGCGGTCTGCATCTTTTCCATGCCCTGGGGCATGCTGTGGGCCGACCCGATCTTGAACTGGCGGATCATGGGCAACTTCCGCGTGACCCAGACCGCCTCGTTACTCTCGCTGCTGGCCCTCATGTGGGTGCCATTCCTGGTAGCACGCTTCATCGACCGGCCCTGGAAGATCTGGTTTTACCTGTGGTCATTCATCGTCGCCGGCACTATGATGACCGTCACCCAGGTCTTCGCGATCAACCAGACGTTCCTGAGCGATCAGGGACTCTGGGGCTTGTGGTTCGCCATGCCCCTGGCCGGGCTGGTGATTGTCTATCCTCACACGCCATGGTACGGAAGGCTCCTGGGCGCCGCGCTCCTGGGCTGGCACCTGCACCTGGTC
>JACAEO010000026.1 GCA_013388805.1 Chloroflexota bacterium | reverse complement strand
CGCCAAAACCACCCAACAACCCGGGGTCTGGGGCCGGCCCTTGCGCTTGCGGAACCGGCCCGTATCGGCTATACTACCAGCGGTGTTGGGCAAATGGCTCTGTTTACAGCCGCTCCGGCGACACGTTCGCCCGGGTTCTCTTGAGCCGGGCGTGCTGGATCCTGGGCGGGCCTGTGCTGGACGGGGTCCACCAAATCCACGGCAAAGGGGGTGAGCAGACGATTGACGGATGCGCAGGTCCGGGGATGGGCGACACCCCGCGCCATACGCAAGACCCGGGCCACCTCAGAGGTCGCGCACGTCAACCGGCAGAGCTATGCGTGTAGAACGTCGTGATGGCGAGACAGTCGAGCAACTGATCCGCCGCTTCAACAAGGGGGTCATCTCCGAGCGGATTACCAAGACGTACCGCGAGAAGATGCACTTCGTATCGAAGAGCGAGCAGCGCAAAGAGAAGCGCCGCCGCGCCGAGCGCAACCGGCGCAAGAAGATGGCGAAGGGCTACTAGCCGCGCGGCATACATTCGGCACGGGTCTGGCGAGCCACGGCTCGCCCTGCCCGTGCTCTTTGTTATCTCCTGGACCGGGTGCCGTGCTATAATCGGCTTGTGATGAAGGAAATGTTATCGTATGTTTGACAAACTTGCCAGTGTTGAAGCGCGCTATGAAGAGCTCGGTGAGCTGCTGGCGCGCCCTGAGATAGTGAGCAACCTGGCGTTGCTCCAGCAGTATGCCCGCGAGCAGCGGGAGCTGGAGGGCGTGGTTGCCGCATACCGCAGCTACAAACAGGCCCGGCACGCGGCCGATGAGGCCAGCGCCGTGCTGAATGAGACGGACGACCCGGAGTTGCGCGCGCTCGCCCAGGAGGAGCTGGAGAGCCAGCGCGCCCGGCTTGAGGCGCTCGAGCAGGAATTGCGCATCCTGGTGCTGCCGCGCGACCCCAATGATGCCAGGGACGTGATCATCGAGATCCGCCAGGGTGAGGGCGGCGATGAGGCAGCCCTGTTCGCGGCGGACCTGTTCCGCATGTATACGCGCTTCGCCGAAGAGCGTGGCTGGAAGGTGGAGGTGGACAACGCCACCGAAAACGGCCCCGGCGGGTATAAAGAGATCGTCTTTGAGATCAGCGGCGAGGGTGCCTACAGCGTGCTCAAGTATGAGGGTGGCGTCCATCGCGTGCAGCGCGTGCCGGCCACTGAGGCGCGCGGGCGCATCCATACCTCCACCGCCACCGTTGCCGTGCTCCCCGAAGTGGAGGAAACGACGGTTGAGATCAAGCCGGAGGATCTGCGCGTCGATGTCTTCCGCTCGGGCGGCCACGGCGGTCAGGGCGTCAATACCACCGACTCGGCCGTGCGCCTGGTCTATCGCGCCGGCACCCCGGAGGAGATCGTCGTCACCTGCCAGGACGGGCGCTCGCAGATCAAAAACAAAGAGAAAGCGCTGACCGTGCTCCGCGCCCGACTCTATGCACGTGAGCAGGAGAAGAAGGACCGTGAGCTCGGCACCTCGCGCCTGGCCCAGGTGGGCACCGGCGAGCGCGCCGAGAAGATCCGCACCTACAACTTCCCGCAGGACCGGGTGACGGACCACCGGCTCGGCCAGAACTTCTCCAACCTGCCCGCCATCCTCGATGGTGATCTGGAGAAGATCATTAACGCGTTGATCGTTCATGATAACGCCGAGCGGCTGAAAGCCTCCGGGATCGCGTAAGCCCTGCCAGGGCTGTTGCCAACGGCTCAGCCCCGGCCTGGCAACGGCTACCTGACGCCTGGCTACTGCCACGGGGACGATTGTGCTTACGCCACAGCTCGACCAGTTCATCAGGCGCATGCCCAAGGTGGAGTTGCACCTGCATCTCGAAGGGACGGTCAGCCCGCGGACCCTGATCGAACTGGCCCGGCGCAATGGCGTGCCCCTGGCGGCCACCAGCGAGGCTGGGGTGGCTGCGCTCTTCAACTACCGCAGCTTCGGCGAGTTCCTCAGCGTCTTCATGGGCCTGGCCCGGGCCATCGTCTATGGCGAAGACTTCGAGCGGCTGGCCTACGAGCTGGGGCTTGAGCTGGGTCAGCAGCAGGTGCGCTACGCCGAGGTGATGATCTCGCCGATGCAGCACATCAACCGGGGGGTCGATCTGCGCGAGGCGATTGAGGGCGCGATGGCCGGCTTCGCGCGCGCCGAGCGCGAGGCCGGCGTCACCGTACGGCTGGCCCTCGACTACGGCCGTGGCTATGGTACCGAGGCTGCCTGGCAGGTGCTGGAGGTGGCCCGGGCCACCCGGGAGCTGGGCGTGGTGGGCTGGTCGATCGGTGGCAACGAGATCGGGCACCCACCCGAGCCCTTTGCCCCGATCTTCGCTGCGGCCCGGGCAGCGGGGCTGGGCCTGATGGCCCACGCCGGCGAGGTGGTTGGCCCGGCCAGCGTCTGGGGCGCGATCGAAGCACTGGGGGCAACCCGCCTCGGTCACGGCATCCGCAGCGTCGATGATCCGGGCCTGCTGGTTGCCCTGCGCGAGCGTGGCGTGGTACTCGATGTCTGCCCTACCAGCAACCTGCTCACCGGCGCCGTTGGCTCCTGGCAGGAGCACCCGTTGCCCCGGCTCAAGGCGGCGGGCGTGGCGCTGACCATCAACTCCGATGACCCGACCTTCTTCCACACCACGCTGACCGAAGAGTACCGGCGCGCCGCCATCCACTTCGGCTTCGGTGCCGATGAGCTCAGCACCGCCGTGCTGACCGCGGCAGCCGCCAGCTTTCTGCCCCACGCCGCGCGCACCGCGCTGTGCACCCGCCTGGCGGCCGAGCTCAGTGCCCTGCGGGCCGAGCTCGCCGTTTGACAAGCGCGAGCGACCCGCGTATAATCGAATGAACGCCGCGCCCAGGTGGCGGAATTGGCAGACGCGCTAGGTTGAGGGCCTAGTGACCTAACCACGGTCGTAAGGGTTCAAGTCCCTTCCTGGGCACCAGCGCTGATCGGGCGATTAGCTCAGCGGTAGAGCACCTCGCTTACACCGAGGGTGTCGGCGGTTCGATCCCGTCATCGCCCACCAGCGGATGCAGGACCGCCCCGTGAGCCAGACGGCTCCGGCACATGATACGCAGACCCCATTCTGGTGCTCGCCAAGGTAGCTCAGTTGGTAGAGCATCGCACTGAAAATGCGAGGGTCACCAGTTCAAGTCTGGTCCTTGGCACCATTATTTGGGGCAACAGAGAGCCTTTCGTAGCAGCGGCTATGAAAGGCTCTTCGCTTATTCGGCGTGGTGCTCGTGCGTGCCTCAGAGCTCAAGCCGGAGCTGGCCGGGGTGGATGCGTGGCGATCGGCGGGGCGTGGGCGGCGGGCGGCGGCTGCCGTGACGCTCGCGCACCGCGGCGACCTGTGCTGCCGTGTCCGGCTGGTTGCGCACGGCGGCAATGGCGGCGCGCGCCCGGCAAACCGCTGCCTCGTGGTCAACGATCGGCGCCGGGTAGGTGCGGCCGATCACGCAGCCCGTGCGGCGCTGCATCTCGGGTGGCATCAGCCAGGGCGCGTGGATGAACGAGGCCGGCACGCCCGCCAGTTCAGGCACCCAGCGCCGCACGAACGCCCCGTCGGGGTCGTGGTCCTGGCCCTGCTTGATCGGGTTGTAGATCCGTAGCGTGGTGTTGCCCGCCGTCCCGGACTGCATCTGGAGCTGGCTGTAGTGGATGCCAGGTTCATAATCGAGCCAGGCGCGGGCCAGCACGAGCCCGGGGGCGCGCCAGTGCTGCCACAGGTCGAAGCAGGCGAATGAGACGACCATCGCGCGCATGCGGAAGTTGAGCCACCCGGTGGCAGCGGTGGCGCGCATACAGGCATCGACAAACGGGTAGCCGGTCTGTCCGGTGGCCCAGGCCGCGAGTTGCGCTTCGTCCGGCTGCTCGGGGCGCATCCCGTCATAGGCGCGTACGAGGTTGAGTTGCTCGATCGCCGGCTCGGACTCGAGTTTCTGGATGAAGTGGCAGCGCCAGCGCAGGCGTGCCGCGAATGCGCCCAGGGGGCGTACCCACGCCGTGTCGGCGGGATCGCCACTGGCGGCGAGCACGCCGATGCGGGCGCGGGTTGCCCGCACCACCTGGTTGACCGAGAGCGCCCCCCAGCTCAGGTAGGGGCTGAGGCGCGAACAACCCGACCAGGCCGTGTGCGGGCTGGAGAGCGCCTGATGGTAGGCTGCCCCGCGCCGGTGCAGGAAATCATCGAGCAGCGCGTGGCCCGGGGCCTCGCCGCCGGCCTGGCGCTCGATCAGCTGGTCCGGCGCGAGCCCAAGCTCAGCGTGGCTCGGGATGGGGCCAGGGTCGAGTGCGGGCGTGAGGGGCCGCAGCGCCAGCGGTGAGGCGACCAGTGGGCGGGCCATGCGCTCGTCATACACAGCGTCCCAGCCGTCGCGAGACGCCAGCCGCCGCACGACGCCGCCCTGCGGCAGTTCATGGAAGGGGAGGCCGCGGGCGCGCGCCCAGCGCCGCACCGCCCGGTCGCGCTGATAGCTGAGCAGGTTGCCGGTCTCCTCGTGGGCCCAGAGCTGCACGATAGGCAGGGTGGCCGCGAGTTGCTCCAGTACCGCCACCGGCTCGCCCACTCGCACAATCAGTGGCTGCCCGCGGCGGGCAAGCGCCGCGCGCAGGGCGTGCAGGCATTCAGCGATGAACGACCAGTGGGCCGGGGCGAAGTCGGGCGCACGGACGAGCGCCGGCTCAACGATGTACAGCGGCAGCACTGGTCCACGGGCCGCTGCCGCCGCGAGCGGCCCGTGGTCGGCGACCCGGAGATCGCGCTTGAACCAGACGAGCTGGATCGGTTCGTCGTCGCTGGCGTGCGGTGGAGCCATAACAGCAGTATACCCTGGTTCCGGACCCGGTGGGCCGGGTGATGCTGCTCGCCTGCGGTCTACCTCCGGTGTGATGGGTAGATGACCCCGGCATTGCGCCGCACTGGATCGTGTGCTAGATTAGCATCAGTCGATCCATCTTCACCAGGCTAACCATAGTGCACTGAGCAGTACGATCAGGCTTCTGGGATCACCGCACCAGGCAGCCTGGCACGTGCGTCACCATAGTGCAGGCCTGTAGTGCGAGACTTCCTGCCGGTCTGTGGCGACACTGATGTTGGCCATCCTGAACACGTGCGTGAAGCATCCGGAGTGAAGCGTGATCAGCCAGCCGATTGGCACCATTACCCTACTGTTTACCGATATCGAGGGGAGTAGCGCGCTGTGGGAGCACGATCGCGCCGCGATGCAGGCGGCCCTTGAGCACCATGACCGGCTTCTACGCGGGCTGTTCGAGGCTCAGAATGGATATATTTTCAAGGCCCTCGGTGATGCGTTCTGTGTTGCCTTTTCCACTGCTGCTGAAGCCGTGGTAGCCGCCTGTGCTGCTCAACGGGCGCTCATGGCCCAGGACGGACCCTCGCTTCCGCTTCGGGTACGGATGGCGCTCCACAGCGGCGCTCCTGAGGCGCGCGACGGTGACTATTTCGGGCCACCTCTGAATCGCACCGCTCGTTTGCTGGCAACTGCCCACGGTGGGCAGATTGTGCTCTCACTGGCCGCCAGCGAACTGGTACGCGATGATTGCCCGCCCGATGTTGAGCTGCGTGATCTGGGCCTGCATCGGCTCAAGGACCTCAGCCGGCCCGAGCATGTGTATCAGCTGATCGCGCCAGGTCTCCCCACTGCGTTCCCGCCACTCCGCAGTCTGGAAGGCTACACCCACAACCTCCCGGCCCAGGCAACGCCGCTCATCGGTCGTGAGCAGGAGGTGGCCACCGTCTGTGAGCGGTTGATGGACGCAGACGTACGCCTCCTGACCTTGACCGGGGCGGGAGGAATGGGTAAGACCCGCCTTGCGCTGCAAGTGGCCGCCGAACTGCTCGATCGCTTCCCCGACGGGGTCTGGTTTGTCAACCTCACCCCAATCCGTGACCCGACCATGGTGCTCGCCGCGATCGCCAGGGTCCTCGATATGCGCGAGTCCGGCGAGGAGCCGACCGTTGAGCGACTCCTGGCTGCGCTGGCCTCGAAGCGCCTGTTGCTGCTACTCGACAATTTCGAGCAGGTAGTCGCCGCGTTACCTCTTGTCGCGCAGCTGCTCGACGGCGCGCCGCTGCTCAAGGTCCTGGTCACTAGCCGCGAGGTGCTGGGCGTGTATGGCGAGCACCATTTTGCCGTCCCGCCGCTGCCGCACCCGCCACGCAACCAGCGCCTGTCGCTTGTCCGGCTAACTCAGTACGAGGCCGTACGGCTGTTTATCGAGCGAGCCACAGCCGCTGATATTCACTTCCGCGTTTCGGAGGAGAATGCACCAGCGATCGCAGAGATCTGCTACCGCCTCGACGGGCTGCCGCTGGCGATCGAGCTCGCAGCAGCACGCATACGACTGATGCCACCGCAGGCGCTGCTCGACCGCCTTGGCCGTCGCCTGGCCTTGCTCACTGGTGGCCCACGTACGCTCCCCGCACGCCAGCAGACGCTACGGAACACCATCGATTGGAGCTATGAATTGCTCACCCCCGATGAGCAGCAGCTGTTTGCCCGCCTCGCAGTGTTTGTTGGTAACCGGACGCTCGACGCCATTGAGGCCGTATGCGCAGAGAGTGGCGACCTGGCGACGCCCCTGATTGATGGCCTGCAATCGCTGATCGACAAGAGCCTGCTCTTACAGGTTGCGGGCGATGACGGTGAGCCGCGCTTTCTGATGTTGGAGACGCTGTGGGAGTACGCCCGTGAGCGCCTCGATGCCAGCGCCGAGGCAGGGGTTCTGCGCAGGGCTCACGCCGCCTATTTTCTGTCGCTTGCCTACCAGGCGGAGCGCCATTTCTTCGGTGCCGAGCAGGGTTTGTGGCTCGACCGAATCGAGAGTGAGCTTGACAACATTCGAGCCGCGCTCGCATGGAGTAAGGCCTCGGCCGAGGATCAGGCCATCGGCTTACGCCTGGCCGGTCTGCTGTGGCGCTTCTGGGAGATGCGCGGCTATATCACCGAGGGCCGCACGTGGCTGGAAGGACTGCTGGTGGCGCGCCACACCCTGCCGCGGGAAGCGATCTGGTTTGCATTGCATACAGCCGGGAACCTCGCCGACGACCAGGATGACTATGTGCAGGCAGAACAATACTGGCAGGAGTGTCTGGCTATCTGTCGCGAGTTGGGCAACCGTACCTTTATCGGCCACATGCTGAACAACCTGGGCAATCTGGCTACAGCTCAGGGGCAGTACGATCTGGCAATTTCGCGCTATGAAGAGGCTTTTCCGATCTACCGGGAGATTGGCAATCGCTGGGCCTACGGGCTCGCGACTGGCAACCTGGCCTGGGCCCTCCACATGCGTGGCGACTATGTTCGTGCTCGGGAGCTGTACGGCGAAGCCCTGGGCGTGATGCGTGAGCGCAATGACCAGCGCTCGATTGCCAATGTGCTCTGCGGCCTGGGCGCGATCGCCCACGACCTGGGCGAGCTTGGGGAAGCGGAGCGGCTGTTCGAGGAAAGCCGCGGCTTGCACGAGACGCTCGGCAGCAAGCCGGGCCTGGCAACGGTGCTCACCAATCTCGGCGCCCTCGCCTGGCGCCAGGGCAACCTGGATCGCGCCGAGAACGTACTGCAAGCAAGCCTGGCGCTGCAGCAGAGCCTGGGATCGCGGGTCGGAATCGCGCAGGCGACCCTGCTGCTGGCGCAGGTGGCCCACGCCCGCGGCGAGCAGGGGCGCGCGTTCGCGCAGTTCGCCGAAAGCCTGCGCATGACGGAGGGGCTTCGTGGCGAGACACTGGCGCCGTCGGCCTTTGAGGCCCTGGCCAGCCTTTGCGCCGCCGTGGGTCGCCTTGAGGACGCCCTGCGCCTGGTGAGCGCGGCAACGGCACGGCGGCGCGCCAGTGGCAATGTGCTTCCACCGATCGATGCGCCAGCTCTGGAAGCACTGCACCAACGTCTGCAGGCCGCAATCCCCGCCGAGCGCTTCGCCGAGCTCTGGGACGGTGGAACGACCTTTGCGGTCAACCAGGCGGCGGCGCTCGCCGCCGAGGCGCCGGCACCGGCCCTGGCCTCCCAGGCGCCACAGCAGGCAGCTACCCACGCGGCGCAAACCTACGGCCTCACCGCACGCGAGCTCGAGGTGCTGCGCCTGGTTGCCCAGGGCCTGACTGATGCACAGGTGGCCGAACGGCTTGTGATCAGTCCGCGCACCGTCAACAACCACCTGACCTCGATCTACAGCAAGCTCGGCGTCAACTCGCGCACTGCCGCGACCCGCTGGGCGCTGGAACAGTCACTGGCGTGACGGCGTCCCCCGCGAGCGCTCCCACCACTAGCGCGCTGAGTGAACCAACCTACTCGACTACCGTCCCATTGGGTGGGACAATTGAGTTGTTCCACCGATGTGTCGTGGCCGCTCCTGCGCTACCTTGCCTGTACAGCGACTCACTGAACCAGGCAAACGCAAGGAGATGTAACGATGACCACTCAGATGCTGTCCGTACCGAGCTCCGGGTGTGCACTCCCCGGCAGCGATCACACCCCAGGCGTGGTGGAGCAGCAAAGCCACGAACAGCGGCGGGCGAGCCATGGCGGGCTCGCGACCGAGCCGGCGGGGGCACTGGGCGAAGACATCGAGCGGCACCTTGAGGCCCTGGATGATGAGATCGATGCGTTGCAGACTATGCTCGCCGAAGGAACGCGCCCGTGGTACCAGGACGCTGCCGTCGTTGTGTCTGTGCTGACCTTTCTGCTGTCGCTGGCAACAACATTATTCGCTTACGTGCAGGCCGACTGGCAGCGTAGGGAGCAGCGGATTGTGGCCGACCGGGTTGAATTGCGCGAACTGGTGCAGCGCCTGACGGCTCTGCCGAGGGAAAACGCCGCCCTATCACAGGTCTACACGGATACCCTGGTTGTCGGACAACTCTCAGGCCTTATTCAAGCCGAAAATGCCTTGCTTGCCAAGCAGGCCACCCAGATAATCGCGCGCATCCCTGAGCACGTTACGGTGGCAGAATACGCGACGGTCGCTGGAGCGCTCAGCCTTTCGGGCCTGATGGAGCAGAGTCTGCAGCTGTATGTCGAGGCCGAGCACCACATTCAAGACGCCAACGACGCGGTCACAGTATACTACGGTCAGGGCTTTCTCCTCTTCAACCTGGGGCGTATCTCTGAAGGTCGGGTGTTCTACCAACGGGCACTGGACGTGTTTCAGCACTACCCGGTCAGCAGCATCGCCTACCGGGCACGGACTCACGCGCAGACCGAGTTGTTCTGGGCACACGCCGAGATGAATCAACTGCAGTGTGAGGAGGCGGCCAGACATTTGCGCGAGGCAGAGCACCATCTGGCCGTTGTCCCAAACCTGAGCCCCTCGGACCCGATCGCGCAGCAGATCGTCCAGTCCAGGCCACTGGTCGAACGCTGCGGGAAGAGTGCTGCAGCGGCAGGGAGCGGCATCGCGCTTCCTTAGCGGAGCAACCAATGTTGAGGCCGTCAGCCTCTGCTGCTCGGAGCGCGCCAGCGGTGATCTGGTTGGCGAGGCTGGCTGCGCCGACCTTCTCGGCCACGTAGTACAGGCTGCCCGCGACGACGTAGCTGCCCGAGAAGACCGGGTCGCCCGCCGCCCTGGCGATGCGGTCGGCCTCGCCGGTGACCTGCGACTCGTCGAGCTCGGCGCGCCCGTCGCCCACGACGCTGCCGTCGACGATGAGCTGGTCGCCGGCGCTCACCTTGAGCAGGTCGCCGCGCACCACTGCCTCGGGGGTGATTGTCTGCTCCTGCCCGTCGCGGATGACCACGGCCTGCGGGCGGTTGAGCAGGGCGATCCGGTCGAGCGGGCGCTTGGCCTGGATCTCCTGGAAACTGCTCACCACGACGTTGATGAAGACCACCCCCGCCGAGAGCAGGGCGTCCATCGGGCGGCCGAGCAGCAGCAGAGCGATGCCCAGGGCGAAGAGCGTGTTGTTGATGAAGGTGAAGACGCTCTCGCGGATGATCTGGCCGTAGCTGCGGGTGGCGACCCCGCCGGCCGTGTTGGTATCGCCGGCGGTGGTGCGGGCGCGCACCTCGGCGGCGCTCAGGCCGCGCGGCGCCTCGGTAGTCACAATCGTCTGCATAGCTATGCCCCTTCTCATCTCATACCGATTCTGCTTGATGGCATCGCATTGGCTCAGCTCCACACCTCCACCTGCGCCCGAAAGTGGTTCACCAGCGTTGTCGTCACCGCAACGGTGGCCTCCAGGTGGCTGCGCCCGTCCGCAAGCTGCACGTCCGGGTCGAGGTAGCCCCGCGGGCCGTTGTGCAGCATCGGCCCGACCTCGATGCGCCGCAGCTTGCCGCTGGCCAGGGCCCGGTTCCAGCGCGAGGAGCGCGCGAGCGGCCAGCGGCGCGGGAAGAGGTAGTCGGCCAGGGACTGGACCGAGTCGAGCTTGCTGTTGAGATGGATCACCTCGTCGGCGGCCGCAAGGCCCGCGCTGTCGGCCATCACCCCGCCCAGCGAGATCACCTGGAGCGGGCCGGCGAGGGCGGGCTTGAGGTACTGCGCGGAGGCCAGCACCACCTGGCCGCCACCGCTGTAGCCGATCAGCGTTACCGGCACGCCCGAGCCGGGCTCATAGCCGGCCTCGAGCAGGTTCTGGAAGATCGAGTTGGCCGTACCGTAGTTGAAGACCGGGCCGTAGCGCCGGTCAGCCGAGACGGCAACCTGGAGCATGTTGCGCCCCTGGATGGCCATCTTGCTGAGGGCGGCGCCCCTGCCCGTCCCTGACCTGACCCGGGTCATCCAGCGCCAGAAGCGCCCCAGGCGCTCATCCTCAGTCAGGCCAACGTTGGTCACCGAGAAGGCGAAGATGTCGTCGATGATGCGCGCGTGTGGCAG
Source organism: Chloroflexota bacterium (assembly GCA_013388805.1). Classification (GTDB taxonomy): domain Bacteria; phylum Chloroflexota; class Chloroflexia; order Chloroflexales; family Chloroflexaceae; genus JACAEO01. Next base: position 5,255 of record JACAEO010000026.1, on the reverse strand, counting down.
GGTTGCCGCGAGGGCTTCGATGTAGCCGAGCTCGTAGGCGTGGAGCGAGGTGGCCGAGACGTCGCCGATGCCCGAGAGGTAGACGATGAAGTGCTCGGCGGGCGCGGCGAGCTCAGCGGGGCTGGGCGGGAACACCACTGGCGGGGCCAGTTCCTCGCCCCCGCCCGCGCGGCCCGCGGCTGTCGTGCCCGTCACCCCACCGGACCAGCCGGCCCACCAGCTCAGGGCGCCGAGCGGCGCCAGGACGCCGGCGATCAGCACGCTGAAGACCAGCAGCGCCGCCAGGAAGAGCAGCTCGACGCCGAAGGTCGTGAAGAAGGCCAGCAGCCCCTCGACCAGGTAGGAGAAGAGGCTCATGGCCGGCCCCCGTCACCGTGGCTGCGCCGATACCGTTGTAGCCCGAGCGGCACAGTCGGCGCCGTCTGGTCGTGTTGCTGTCCCAACGCCCCCTCCTACTGCATCAGATAGAGCCACTCCGCCCGCGGCACCAGGCTCATCTGCTGCCGGCTCTGGATCGTCCCGCGCATCAGCGCCCGTTCATCGTGTCGATCGCGTTGATCGTCGTCTCGAGATCGGGCACGAGACGCACGTTCAGGCCCTGCTCGATGGCGTAGGCCACGGCGAGCAGCTGCGCGTCCGAGAAGCGCGGGCCGGCGATCACGAGACCCGTCGGCTCGCCCGTATCGGCCTTGCGCCCGGTCGGCAAGTTCATCGCGGCAACGCCCGTCGGGCCGATGCCGGTGTAGAAATACCCGAACATAAAGACGTCGACGTTATACGCTCCGAGCGCCGCGAGCCACTCGTCGCCGCTCTGCTCGGCCGCACGCAGCGCGGCAGCATACTGCTCGGCCGTGATCGTCGTCGCAACCGAGTTTTCGACATAGCGCTGCCCATATGGTGCGCGGCTGGCCTTGTCCTCGTTGACCACCGCCGCGGCCTCGGCAAGCGAGCTGATCGGCGCGGGCTTGCCGGCGCCGCTGAGGAGGCTGCCGACGCCCTCGCGGAAGCCAAAGTTCATAAAGGCGACGTGGAGATCGGGGACAATCACCGGCAGCTTGCTCTCCAGGATGAACACCACTTCGATCCCCTGGCCCTTGAGCAGATCGAGCACCTGCGCGTTGGGGAGCAGAAGCTCGGGCGGGAGCAGCCCCAGGAGCTCGGCCAGGCCCTCTGGGGGGGCTGCCGCCAGCTCCTCCGGCGGTAGCCCCAGGGTGCGGTCAGGAATGATGACGCCGACCCGCACCTTGCGGGCCTCGTCGAGCGAGAGGTACTGGGTGAAGTCGGTGCCCGCCAGCTCTGCACCCTCGGTGCTCGTCGGCTCGTTGGGGTCGACAGCGGCGAGCGCCGTGAGCAGCACCGCCACGTCGGTCACCGAGCGCCCCATCGGTCCGGCGGTGTCCAGGCTCGGCTCGAGCGGGATGATATAATCGCCGCTCACCAGGCCTTTGCTCGGGCGCATGCCGACCACGCCGTTGGCTCGCGCCGGCTGCACCAGCGAGCCCGCCGTCTCCGAGCCGACGCTCACGGGGGTCAGCCCGGCGGCCACCGAGGCGGCCGAGCCCGAGCTAGAGCCGAGGGTGTCGTAGGCGCCGTGGGGGTTGCGGGTCTGCCCACCGAGAGCCGAGAAGCCGCTGGGGGTGCAGGGGTCGGTGTAGTTCGCCCACTCGGAGAGGTTGTTCTTGCCCAGGATGACCGCGCCGGCCTCGCGGAGCTGCTGCACCAGGAAGGCGTCGCGGTCGGCCTGCCAGTCCTTCAGGGCGTAGTTGCCGGCGGTGGTGTGCATGCCGTCGCCGGTGGCGATGTTGTCTTTCAGCAGCACCGGGATGCCGTGGAGCGGGCCGCGAACCCTGCCGGCCGCCCGCTCGGCGTCCAGCTCCCGGGCGATGGTCAGGGCGGCGGGGTTCAGCTCCATCACCGTGTTCAGCCGGCCCTCGTCGTATTGCTGGATGCGAGCGAGATAGTAGAGCACCAGCTGCTCGGAGCTCAGGCCACCCTCGGCCATCAGCGTCTGGATGGCGGGGATGCTCTTGCCGTCGATGGCCGCGCCCACGGTCGCGAGCAGCTCGGGGCTGAAGTTGAGCAGCGCCGTGCTGAAGGGCGCAAAGTCGAGCGGGCGTTTGGCGCTGGCCTCTGGGTCGGGAATAGGGAAGCTCCTCTGCGGACAGGTGCTCGAAGCCTGGCTCAGGAAGGCCTTCTCTGCCTGATAGAGCTGGCCCAGCGTCTCGCCGTCGGCATCCGACGCCTCGGCAGCGCCGGGGGCTGTGGTCGCAGCGGGCATAGCGGTCGGCTCCTGGGTGGTCGCAGCAGCGGCCGCTGTTGGCGCGGCAGTGGCGGCGGGTGCGGCATCTTGGGTGGCGGCAGGCGCGGCGGTCGGGGTGGCGGCTGAAGGGCTGCAGGCCGTCAGCACCGCTGCGAGGGCAAACAGGAGCAGTACAGTGTTCCTGGTCATGGGACTACTTTCGTGTAATCGAGTGCTCAGGCCGGGCGACGCCGCAGCCGAGCGATTGGTTTGCAATACCTACGTATCACGCCTGGCCCGCAAAGCCGACGATGATGAGCACCAGCGCGCAGAAGGTTGCCAGCCAGAGCAGGGCGGGGATCAGCACAAGGGTCAGGGCTTTGCGGGCCGGCAAGTTCATCCCCGACTGCACGCTCAGGTAGGTCAGGTAGAGCCCGTAGAGGGTGACGAAGATCGCCACCGGCGCCGTGAGGCACGAGAAGAGGCCGATCGAGAACGCGTTGACCACGGCCGACACCACCGACACCGGCACCCAGAACAGCGCGAGGTCGTAGGCCAGCTCGCCGAGGCGGCCTGTCCCGCCCAGGGCCCTCCCGAGCAGAAAAATGATCAGTAAGTAGATCAGGAAACCGATCAGCGTGAGCAGCACGTTGGAGAGGATCGGGATGCCGGGGCGGGCGGGGGTGAACAGCTGCTCGAAGGCCAGATCCTGGCCGGTCGCCGCCTCGAGCTTCGCGAGCTCGGCGAACAGCACGGCGTACTGGCGCTCGAGGAAGGGGGCCTGAACCAGGTGGGCCAGCCAGCCGATCGCGGCCGTGATCGTCGCGCCGAGGGTGACGTAGAGCAGGGCCCAGCCGAACGCGTTGCGCTCGTGCGCCTCGAAGTTGGCCACGGCGGGCCGCGAGACAATCGCCCAGCTCCCGCGCAGCATGGAGTTCAGCATCGCATCACCTCAGCAGGAAGAGCAACTCGACCCCGAACGTTCTGACGAACGCGCCGAGCCTGTCGAGCAGATAGAAGTGGCCGTTCATTGCCCGCCCTGCTCGTCAAGCTGGCGCCGATGCCGCTGCAGGCCTAACGGCACCGTCGGCACCACATCGCGCAGCTGATAGTTGACCTCGCGCCCGGTGACCAGGCGCAGCACCCAGCGGCTGATCAGCGTCGCCGGCCCGGCGGTGAACCAGCGCAGCACCTGGAAGAGCAGCCAGCCCCCGACCGTCGAGAACGCGGCCTGCGCGAAGGGCAGCCCGTACCCGACGCTGATCGCGACCGTGGTCGTCAGCAGGCTCAGGCCCTGGAGCAGCAGCAGGATGGCAGGTCCGAGGTAGGGGATAAAGGCCAGAAAGGCGAAGAGCAGCGGGATGTAGCCGAGCGCCACGGCCACGATGACGACCCTGGGCTCCGCCGCAGCCTCCGGGAAGATCTCGCCGAGGACCGCGGCGATCGAGAGCGTCCAGACGATCCCGCCGGCCACATAGGTCAGGGCGGTGAGGAGCAGCACGATCAGGAAGGGCCGGCGCCCGACCTTGTTCAGGAACAGCGACACCGCGCGGGTGCCGTAGGTCTCGGAGAGCCCGGCGACGAAGAAGATCGCGTACACCACCGGCAGGCTCAGGTAGGCGTCCGCGACTTCGAGCATATTCCCCTGAAAGCCGGTGATGCTCTGCGTGATCGACCAGAGGGCGAGGAGCGCCTGGAAGAGCGGGCGCAGGTCGAAGGGCATGGGCGGCTACCTCCGCTCGATCAGCTGCTGCATGATCGGGTAGACCAGATCAGGGTTCGCCGTCTTCTGACGCGGGTCGATGATGTCGTGGCCCAGCTGCTCCTCGGCGCTGAAGACGTACTCGTCAACCCGAGCCTGGCCGTGGCTGCGCCAGCGCTTCGCGAGCAGTGCGACCAGTTGATGGTTGATCACGATATCGGCGGCGTTGTTCACCAGCACGATCTCGCCGGCCGCAGGCGGCGTGCGGCGGGCCTCGCGCAGTACGCACTCGCCGAGCAGCATCAGCTCGCCCAGGCTGCGCGTGGCCTTGCGCACGTAGTTGTAGCCGGGCTTTGCGGCGGCCTCGTCGGGCGCATCCTCGATCATCAGGTTAGGCATCCGCACCAGCACGTTGCGGAGCAGGGCCTGGTAGGGCATGGCGAAGCTGCTGATCCCCAGGAAGGGCGCGGCGATGATCACCCGCGCGGTCTCGGGACGGTGCTGGGCGATCCAGGCCGCCACCAGACCGCCTGCCGAGAGGCCAAAGACGGTCACGCGCCGGCCCAGCCCTGCGGCAATGTCCACCGCCTCGTCGCCAAAGGCGGCCATCTCGGCGGCGCGCAGCCCGCCTAGAGCGTCGGTGCGCCGGTCGGCCAGGCCGTTGCGCGGCAGGCGCGGCACCAGGACGGTGTGGCCCGCCGCGTGGAGCTGGCGGCTGAGGGCGTCGAACTGCAGCGGGCAGCTGGTCATGCCGTGCAGGAGCAGCACCACCGAGTCGGTCGGCCCGCCGTGGTCGAGCAGGTACGAGCGACAGGCCGGCAATACGCTGGCATCATCGCAGGCGCACAAGGCCGCGAAGCGCGCCCGGGCCTCGTCATAGGCTGATGTCGGCCGAGCAGCCGGGCGGATATGGTGTGTGCGCGGCGGCAGGCCCAGCACGGCGCCCACGCCGAGTGCGAAACCTGCGCCGCCGATGAGATAGAGCCAGCGCCGTCCTGGTAGTGTGCCTGACATCACGTCTCCTCGCTTTCCTGGCTGCCTGCCTCACCGGTTCACAGCACCAGGAGGCCCTTGCGCTCTCCGTTCGTACTACGGCGCCGGGGCGAATTCCAGCGTGCCCCCGTCGGCCATCAGATCGATTCGATCGCCAGGTCGTTGCCGTCGAAGCGGTAGAGCGCCGCGCTCGGCAGGAGGTCGGCCGTGACCACCAGGCTGCCGTCGGGGCCGACGTTGTCGCCGCTCACGAAGTGCGCGGCCCCCGCGGTCGGGCCGAAGCGGAACAACGAGGTGAGGTTGGCGTTGGGGGGGGGGGGG
>JACAEO010000109.1 GCA_013388805.1 Chloroflexota bacterium | reverse complement strand
GCGCACCGGCCCGCTCGCGCGCCGCGCTCAGCCTGCGGCGGCTACGCGCGCCGCGGGCGCGGATCGGCCGGGGGCGCTCGACGGCCTGGGACGAGCCGCTTGCCGTCCACTGCGGTACGTCCACATTTGTGACGCCCCACGGCATATCCTGAGGACAGACGGTGGGCTGCGGGCGCCGCGGAACGCCGCGGTGGCCCGCCGGGACGGCAGGCGCCGCGCCGGCTCACCAGTCGCGAAGGAGACCGCGATGATCTGGTGTCTGCTCGGGCCGGCGGCGGCCCTCGTCGCTCTCGGCATCGCTGCCCTGACGCTCGACCTCCGCCGTATGCGCGCCCCGCGGCTCTCCCCGCTGCGGGCGCTGCGCGGCTGCCTGGCCGGGTCACTCTTCCTGATCGCCGGGCTGCTCGTGGCCCTCGCCGCCGTGGTGACGCCATGGCCGCAGTGAGCGCCCCCGCCCTGATCGTCCAGGTGGACGGCACCCCCGGCTTTCCGCCCACGGGAATCGCCGGCCTGGGGGTGGTGGTCCGCCGCGCAGGCGGCGCCATTATTCGCACCACGTGCCGGCGGATCGCCGCCGCCACCAGCGTCGAGGCCGAGTACCACGCCGTGATCGCCGGCCTCGCCCTGCTCCTGCGGCACTACCCCGGCACGCCCGCCCGCTGATCGGCGCCGCCGCCGCTGCCCTCAACAGCGCGGCCGACATCGACGCCGTTCGTGGCTACGAGGGCGCGGGTGCCGCGGCCTACTTCGGTGTGTGGCGGGTGACCTTCCAGCGGTCGTGGGGCTTCCAGGGTCGCGCCTTCTACCCGCCCCCCGATCCCATCAACGCCATGCTCTCCTTCGGCTACACGCTGCTGCTCCACGATGTGCTCACCGCGGTGCAGTTCACTGGCCTCGACCCGTACCTCGGCACCTTCCACGTGATCGAGGCGGGGCGGCCCTCGCTGGCGCTCGACCTGATGGAGGAGTTCCGCCCCCTGGTGGTGGATCGGCTGGTGATCGAGCTACTGCGCACCGGGGCGATACGGCGCGAGCAGTTCGAGCGCCCGGCCCAGCGTCCCGAGGCCGTCTACCTCGACGCCGCCGGCCGCGCTCTGCTGGTCGAGCGGTACGAGGCGCACATGCAGGCGCCCGTCCGTCTGCCCACCGGTGAGCAGACGCCCATGCGGCGAGTGGTGCTGCTCCAGGCCCAGGCCGCCGCGCGGGTTGTTCGCGGCGAGCAGGCGCAGTATGTCGGCTATACGCCGTAAGGAGCCTCCCGTGTTCACCATCATCAGCTACGATATCGTGAGCGACAAGCGCCGCACGAAGGTGATGAAGCTGCTCAAAGGGTATGGAACGCGGGTGCAATACAGCGTGTTCGAGTGCACGCTCGATGGGCCGCGCTTTGCAGCGCTCGGGCGCAAACTGCTCGACCTGATCGACGTGAACACCGACAGCGTGCGCTGTTATCGCCTCGACACCGCAGCAGTTCAGCGGATTACCATCCACGGGATCGGCCGGGTCACGACGGAGCCTACGCACTATTGGGTGTAAGGCAGGTTTCAGGAGGCACCCTTCGATACGCGTCCTGAGTAGGCCGTAGGCCGTATCGAAGGGCGCTACTCAGGGTGCGAAAGCGGTATGCGGCAGGTTGTGCTCATGAGGAAGCGGTCTGCCGACGAAGACAGCCGACAACGCCAAAGGGTGGAATACCGGCGCGATCAATCAATCGCTCATCCAGATCCGCACCAGGGGATGGGCCGGCGGCACCGGCGGTGCGCTTACGATGGTAGATGTTCGGCGGGTCGGCTCCGGTTTGGTTGCCGGATCAAGCAGGCCAAGGATGCGATCGAGGCGGAAGCAGCGCTCACCGCGCGCGCCCAGACAGTAGGCGAACAAATACCAGACCGCCCCGTGGCGTTCGAGCCGGAGCGGGCGGATCTGGCGGCGCTGTGGGGCCGGGTCGTTACGCCCCTGGTAGGCGAACGTCAGCGTGCCGCGCCGCTCAATTGTCTGCGTTACGATGCTAAGCAATGCAGCCGGATCAAGCGGATCCGACGACGGCGACGGAGGTTCGTCGCGCTCGGGCCAGGCAGCCGGGGCTTCCAGGAGAGCGTCGGTTGTGCTCTGGAGTTCCGGCGGAAGACTGCTGCGGAGGCGGCGCAACAGCCCGTCGCTCGGGCCGACCGGGGCGTCGGCCGGCGCAGTTGCGCGATAGTGGGCGCCGGCAACCAGCAACGTCGTGATTTCGGCCGGGGTCATGTCGGCGGGCGCCGGCGCCGGCCCAGGCTGCGGCACAGCGCTTTCGTGCACCACAAAGCCGTGATCAACCAGGTGATTGGCGAGCGTCTGTTCTTTGCCCGGCGTCGCCAACGCAATGCCGGGGGCGAGCACCGTTTCAATCGCCCGGCGAATGGAGCGCGTTTGGAGCGGATCGGTCGTGCTATGTCCCGGTTCGTAGAGCACGACCGTTCGTTGCACCAGCCGGGCTGTGCTTGCACCGGCCAGCAGTTCTGCCCACACAGCAGGCAGCGCGCCGCACCGGCGTTCCAATGTCGCACGCAGCCGCGGAAGGCTCTGCCCGCGACGTTGGGCCTGTAAGACGCTTTGGCGGTGGATCTGCAGGTGCAAGGCAGCGCCATCGCCGGCAACGTGGCTGATAAACGGCGCAAGCGTGAGCAGATCGGCGTTGACGGCGGCGAGCGGCACGGTGACAACGCCGTTCGCGTCACAGCTCCACATCTCCGTTGATCCTCGTTCGATCGCATCCGCGCCGCCACAAGCGCCCAACCAGGCCAGCGGCCCGTGCAGTGCGGTGTGCCAGATCGCCTGCGCCGTCGTCTGGTTCCACGGCGCGCGCGCAGCACGTCGAAACGGATGGGTGTGCGCGTCGGCGAGCGGGCCAAACGCGGCAACGAGCGCCGGGTAGGCGTCGCACGGCACACCGGCGTAACGCGCCGACGCTTCGGCCCAGGCCAGCAGGCGCCGGCGCAACGCGGCCCAATCGAGCCCTGCCGTGGATGCACGAACCGGCAGCAACGTCGGCTCGGGGCGCGGCGCACGGATCCAGGCGTCACGCAGCAGCGCCAGACGTTCGCTCGGCGTAGCACGCAGAAACTGCGCCGCACGCGGGGCGGGCGCCACGGCAGCGCCATGCGGCGCCAGCAAGCCCAGATCGTGCAGAAGCGGCATGATCCAGACCACAAGCCGTTCAACCTGATCGGGCGCCTGATCGCCGAAATACGGCATCACCTGCCGGATCGTCTCCACCGTCGGGCGTACGGAGCACCGGATCGTCAGCGGCGTAGCGGCAGCGGCAAGCAGCACGGCGGTGGCCGCACGAACCGCAAGCGTCTGCGCCGGATCGCCGCCGCACCCTGGAGCGGCTCGCATGCGCACGTCGAACCGTTCCGTGTCGTTGCGATCATGAAGAGCTGGCCATGGCTCGTCATCGGCCGTCGTTCGTCCTTCGTCCTTTGTCCTGCGTCGTTCATCCAACACGCTGAGCGGCACCGGCAGCCAGGCGCGCACTTCGGGCGGAACGACATAGCAGGCGGGATGGTTCCGCGCAGCCGGACGGGGCAGGAGCCAGCCATTGAGCAGCAACTGCTCGGCGAGGGTCTGCGGTGCACGATTGCTGCGCAGTTCCGCGAGCGAACGGATCGCGCCGAACTGCGCCGTCACAGCTTCAGGCGACAGGCAGCGCGGCAGCGTGCGGAGGGTTTGCGCCGCCGCTTGCACCTCGGGCGTACTGCTGAAATAGACGGCACGGACGGCGGCCGGACGACAGAGCGACTGGCGCACCAGCGTCAACCGCTCGGCAACCGACGCGCGTCGCGGCAGCGAGATCCGATGCGTTGCGGCAATCAGGCGCAGGAGGCTTGCCGGCAGATCGGCGAGATACAGCGACCAGCGTTGCATATTGAACTCCTACCAGCGGCATGGTAAACTGTAGTGGCTGCACCCATGATAGCCCGAAACAACCAGATCGGCAAAACAAGGGACATGAATACCGGTCGCTGGCGCATCCCCGTTTCAGGTATCCTGAAGACTAACACGCCACCCGGCCCGGACGCGACCCACAGCTGATCACCGCCCCGCTACGAAGGAGAGCTTTGCAGAATAGGGGGCGTGGGTGCCCCAGGCACCTGTTGGGTAACTTTTTTCAGTGGGGGATGGGCGAGGTGATGGGCCGAGGTCTAACGCTTCTCGCAGGATTGAG
>JACAEO010000108.1 GCA_013388805.1 Chloroflexota bacterium | reverse complement strand
GACGTGACGGGGGCGATCACGCTGCCGGAGGGGATGGAGATGGTGATGCCGGGCGACAATGTGGTGATGGGGGTGGAGTTGATCGTGCCGGTGGCCATCGAGGAGGGCCTGCGCTTCGCCATCCGCGAGGGCGGGCGCACCGTCGGCGCTGGCGTCGTCACCAAGATTACCGAATAGCTGGCCCTTCGCCGGGGTGAGGTGCTGCGCCTCATCCCGGCGCACTGCGATAGAGGAAGACCATGGCCAAGCAGAAGGTCCGTATCCGCCTCAAGGCATACGACCACAAGATCCTGGATCAGTCGGCCCGCCAGATCGTCGAGGCCGCCGAGCGCACCGGTGCGCTGGTGGCCGGCCCGGTGCCCCTGCCTACCAAGATCGAGAAGTACAGCGTCATTCGATCTGGCTTCATCGATAAGGACTCGCAGGAGCAGTTCGAGATCCGTACCCATAAAAGGCTCATCGATGTGCTTGATCCTAGCCAGCAGACGATCAATGCCCTGATGAAATTGAATCTGCCGGCCGGTGTGGATATCGAGATCAAGCTGTAAGCCTGAGAAACGATGAGAGCGAGAGAGCAAAACCTCTCTACCAGGAACGCTCTCGCAGATGACCTGGTTGTGCCAGGGAGTGCCCGTTAGAAAGAAAAGGCAGCCGCTGCGCAGTGACGCATGCTGCGGAGGTAGTAGTAATGGTACACGGAATGTTGGGCCGCAAGGTCGGCATGATGCAGGTCTTCACCGAGCGCGGCGAGGTTGTCCCGGTCACGGTGATCAACGCCGGGCCCTGTGTGGTCACTCAGGTGCGCACCCCCGAGCGCGATGGCTACGCGGCCGTGCAGCTCGGCTTCGAGCAGGTGCCGGCCCGGAAGCTGACCCGGCCGCAGCAGGGTCACCTGAAGGGCGCCGGCACGCTCGTGCGCATCCTGCGCGAGTTCGGCGCCGATGACCCGCAGGCCCATAGCGTCGGCGAGGTGATCAACGCCGATCTGTTCCAGGCCGGCCAGAAAGTCGATATTTCCGGCACCTCCAAGGGCCGTGGCTTCGCCGGTGTGGTCAAGCGCCATGGCTTCCGCGGCGGCCCCAAGACCCACGGCCAGAGCGACCGCCATCGCGCCCCCGGTTCGATCGGCGCCGGCACAACCCCCGGCCGGGTCTGGAAGGGTCAGAAGATGGCCGGTCGCATGGGCGGCAAGCGGGTGACGGTGCAGAATCTCGAGGTGGTCGAGGTGATCCCCGAGCGCAACCTCATCCTCGTCAAGGGCTCGGTGCCTGGCGCGCGCAATGGCCTGCTCCACATCCGCCGCGCGGTGAAGGGCTAAAGGTGATACGAGATGCAGACGACACTATACAACCAGGCCGGCGAGCAGATCGGCAGCCTTGAACTGAGTGAGTATATCTTTGGCGTCACGCCGAATGTGCCGGTGATGCACCAGTATGTGGTCATGCAGCACGCTAATGCCCGCCTGGGGACGCATAATACCCGTGGCCGCGGCGAGGTGCGGGGCGCGACCCGTAAGCTCTACCGCCAGAAAGGCACTGGCCGCGCGCGCCAGGGCTCGCTCCGCGCTCCCCATCGCAAGGGCGGTGGCGTGGCCCACGGCCCCCATCCGCGCTCCTACCGGCTCCAGATGCCAAAGAAGATGCGCCGGCTCGCGGTCCGCTCGGCCCTCTCCGCTAAGTATGCCGCTGCGCAGATCCGCTTTGTTGATGCGCTCAGCTTCGAGCAGCCACGCACCAAAGACGCCGTTGCCTTCCTGCAGGCCCACGGCCTCGCTGGCAAGACGCTGATCGTCGTCGATAGCAAGAGCCCGCAGAACCTGGTCGTCCAGCGCTCGGCCAACAATCTGCCCCACGTCAAGACTATCCTGGCCAGTTATCTGAATGTCCGTGACCTGCTGCAGTACGACAATATTGTGCTGCCCCAGGCCGCCATCGCCGTGATCGAGGGCATCCTGGGCGAGAACGCCGACGCCGCGGCGCGTGAAGAGGAGTAGTTCCGATGCCAACGCCGCACGAGATTATCATTCGCCCGCTGATCACCGAGAAGAATACCGCGCTCATGGTCGATAATAAGTATTCGTTCGAGGTGCAGCGCACTGCGAGCAAACCTGAGATCAAGCGCGCCGTCGAGACGATCTTCAACGTCACCGTCACCCGCGTCCATACGATGAATGTGCGTGGCAAGTTGAAGCGCCGTGGTCGTGAGACGGGCTATACCCGGGACTGGAAGAAGGCGATTGTGACCCTGGTCCCCGGGGACCGGATCGAGATCTTCGAGAGTTAGTCGCCGTCGCTGACCGGGGCGCGCGCGATCGGTCAGCACGGCTCCACGGGCGTCGGAACTGAGCGGCGCCCCCACCCGCCAGGGAGAAGACAGATGGGTGTGCGGAAATACAAACCAACCTCGGCGGGCCGGCGCAATATGTCGGTCTCAACCTTCGAGGAACTGACGAAGGGCAAGCGCCCTGAGCCCGGCCTGATCGAGCCGCTGCGTAAACGCGCCGGGCGCAACAACCAGGGCCGTATCACGACCCGCCATCGGGGCGGTGGCCATAAGCGCTTCTATCGCATCATCGACTTCAAGCGCAATAAGCACGGCATCCCGGCCCGCGTCCAGGCGATCGAGTACGACCCGAACCGCTCGGCGCGCATCGCCCTGCTGGCCTATGCCGACGGCGAGAAGCGCTATATCATCGCGCCAGTGGGGGTCAAGGTCGGCGATGTGCTCTCCAGCGGCCCCGATGCCGATATCCGGGTGGGCAATGCCCTGCCGCTGAGCGCCATCCCGCTCGGCACCCAGGTGCATAATGTCGAACTGGAGATCGGCCGCGGCGGGGTGCTTGTGCGCAGCGCTGGCACCTCGGCCCAGTTGATGGCCAAGGAGGGCGACTACGCTACCCTGCGTATGCCCTCCGGCGAGATGCGCATGATCCACCTGCGCTGTATGGCCACCATCGGCCAGGTCGGCAATGTGGACCACCAGAACATCCGCATCGGCAAGGCCGGACGCAACCGCTGGCTCGGCCGCCGGCCCACCGTGCGCGGTACCGTGATGAACCCGCGTGACCATCCCCACGGTGGTGGCGAGGGGCGGGCGCCGATCGGGATGAGCACGCCCAAGACGAAGTGGGGCAAGCCGGCCCGTGGGGTGAAGACGCGGAACAACAAGCGCACGGATCGCTTTATCGTGCGCCGGCGCAGAGTCTAGCGGCGCAGGGCGCGGTGCCGCAGCGGCATACCCTGCAGGAGGAATCAGCTATGTCCCGTTCGTCGAAGAAGGGACCATACGTCGATATCAAACTACTCGAACGGGTGGAGACCATGAATCGCAGCAATGAGAAACGGGTGCTGCGCACCTGGTCACGCGATTCGACCGTCTTCCCCCAGATGATCGGTCATACCATCGCAGTGCACGATGGCCGCCGCCATGTTCCGGTCTATATCACCGAAAACATGGTCGGCCACAAGCTCGGCGAGTTCGCGCCTACCCGGCTGTTCCGCGGCCACGGCGGTAAGAAGGCCGATAAGCGCGGCAAGATGAAGTAGCGCCTGGAGCGCAGACGAGTACAACGATGGAAGTCAAAGCTGTCACGCGCTATGTGCGCATCTCGCCGCTCAAGGTCCGCCTGGTGATGGATGTGGTGCGGGGTATGCCGGTCGATAAGGCGCTGGCAACCCTGAGCTATATGCCGCAGAAGGCGGCCCGTGAGGTGGCCCGTACCATCAAGTCGGCCGCCGCGAATGCGGAGCATAATTTCTACCTGGACCGGGACGCGCTGGTCATCAAACGCATCTATGCCGACCAGGGTCCGGTGCTCAAGCGTTTCATGCCGCGCGCGCGTGGTATGGCAAACCAGATCCGCCGCCCGACGACCCACATTACGGTGATCGTCGATGATGGCGCTGAGTATTAGCTGCCAGGAAGCTAGGAGGCACTCTTGGGACGCAAAGTTCATCCGATCGGCTTTCGCCTCGGCTACATTAAAGACTGGCAGTCCAAGTGGTATGCTGAGCGTGGGATGTATACGGCCCAGCTCCATGAGGATCTGGCCCTGCGGAAGCTGATCGCCAAGGAGTTGGCCAACGCCGGGGTCTCACGTATTGAGATCGAGCGCTCGGCCAACAAGATCGAAGTCACAGTCTACACCGCCAAGCCCGGTATTGTGATCGGCAAGCGTGGCGCGAATGTGGATCAGTTGAAGAATACGCTGGAAAAACGGACGGGGAAGAAGATCAAGCTGAACATTCAGGAGATCCACCAGCCGGAGCTGGATGCGCAGCTGGTTGCCGAGAGTATCGCCGAGCAGATCAACAAGCGCGTGAGCTATAAGCGCGCGATGAAGCAGGCGGTGCAGCGGGCGATGCGCCTCGGCGCTCAGGGGGTGCGTATCAAGTGCTCCGGGCGCCTCGGCGGCGCCGAGATGGCCCGTATCCAGAGCGAGAGCGAGGGTCGCGTGCCGCGCCATACGCTGCGCGCCGATATTGACTATGCGACCGTCCATGCCCATACCACCTATGGGCGGATCGGGGTCAAGGTCTGGATCTATAAGGGCGAGGTCTTCCCCGACCAGCTCGGCAAGGCCCAGGTGGAACAGCAGATGAGCGCGCCGGCGCCAGAACGTGCCGAGCGCAGCGAGCGTGGCGGCGAGCGCCGGACGAGGAGGGGTGATAATGCTTCTGCCTAAGCGCACCAGGTATCGCAAACAGCAGAAGGGCCGCAGTGAGGGCCTCTCCTATCGTGGCAATAGCGTGGCTTTCGGGGAGTATGGCCTGATGGCCCTGGAACCGGTCTGGATCACTAGCCGCCAGATTGAGTCGGCCCGCCGCACGATCACCGGTTACGTGAAAAGAGGAGGGAAAGTTTGGATCAGAATTTTCCCTGATAAACCGGTAACCCAGAAGCCTGCTGAAACACGTATGGGCGGTGGTAAAGGCAGTGTCGATCACTGGGTGGCGGTGGTGAAGCCGGGCCGCGTGATGTTCGAGCTCGCCGGCGTGCGCGAGGACGTGGCCCACGAGGCGCTCCGCCGCGCTGCCCAGAAGCTGCCGATCAAGTGCAAGATCATCACGCGTGATGATGTGGAGCCGGAGGTGAGCAGTGGCGACGGCGAATGAACTGCGCAATCTGGACGATGCAAAGCTCCGGGAGCAACTGACGGGCTACTACGAGGAGCTCTTCAACCTGCGCTTCCAGAAGGTCACCGGGCGCCTCACCAATACGGCTCGCCCACGCCAGGTGAAAAAAGAGATCGCGCGGATCAAGACCGTCCTGCGCGAGCGCGAGCTGGAGCAGGAGTAGGACGATGAGCGAGCTTGAACAGCAGCCTGCGGTCCGCAAGACCCAGAAGGTCGGGCGGGTGGTCAGCGATAAGATGGACAAGACGGTGGTGGTGGCGGTCGATTATCTGAAGCCGCACCCACTCTACCGCAAAATCATCCGCAGGACCAGTAAGTTTCATGCCCACGATGAGGAGAACGCCTGCAAGACGGGCGATGTGGTGCGGATCGAGGAGACGCGCCCGCTGAGCCGCACCAAGCGCTGGCGGGTGATCGAGATTGTCCAGCGCGGCGAGGAGTAACGGCCATGATCCAGGTACAGACGCGCCTCAAAGTTGCCGATAATACCGGCGCCAAGGAGATCATGTGCATCCGCGTCCTCGGCGGCTCGGTGGTGAAGTACGGCCGCGTGGGCGATGTGATCGTCGCCACCGTGAAGCAGGCCACCCCGGGCGGCGCGGTGAAGAAGGGCGAGGTGGTGCGCGCGGTGATTATTCGCACCGCCAAGGAGTATGGCCGCCCCGATGGCTCGCATATCCGCTTTGACGATAATGCCGCGGTGATCATCGGCAAAGAGAACAACCCGCGCGGCACACGCATCTTCGGGCCAGTGGCCCGCGAGTTGCGCGAGAAGCAGTTTATGCGCATCGTATCGCTCGCGCCCGAGGTGCTCTAGCAACTGGCCGTGGCCTGCGGGCCGCGCGCTACAGGTAGGGGATCGTTATGCACGTCAAGACTGGTGATGAGGTGCTGATCATCGCCGGGAAGGATAAGGGCCAGCGCGGCAAGATCAAACGCACCATTCCCCGTGAAGGGCGGGTGGTGGTTGAGGGGCGGAATATCGTCAAGCGCCATACCAAGCCCCGCGGCCCTGGCAAACCCGGTGGGATCATCGAGATGGAGGCGCCACTCGACGCCTCGAATGTGATGCTGATCTGTCCCAGCTGTGGCCACGCCTCGCGGACTGGGCATCGCTTCCTGGAGGAGACCGATCATAAGGGCCGGCCACGGAAGGTTCGTTTCTGTAAGGCCTGTGATGCGGTCATCGATAAGTAAGTAGGAACTGCGCAGGGCCGGAGGCCCATCGCTCCGGGCGCTGCTCGCCCCGGCGCCTCCAAGCCCCTGGAGATACGCACCTATGACAGTTCGTTTGCGTCAGAAATACCTGCAGGAGGTCGTCCCGGCACTCCAGCAGGAGTTCAAGTTCACGTCGGTGATGCAGGTGCCCCGGCTGGTCAAGATCGTGGTCAATGTCGGCGTCGGTGAGGCCGTCCAGAACTCCAAGGCCCTCGATGCCGCGGTCAGCGACCTGACGACGATCACCGGCCAGAAGCCGGTGATCACCCGGGCCAGGAAGTCGATCGCCTCGTTCAAGCTCCGCGAGGGCATGGCGATCGGCGCGATGGTCACCCTGCGCGGCGAGCGGATGTATGACTTCTATGATCGGCTCGTGAACCTGGCCCTGCCACGTATCCGCGACTTCCGCGGCGTCAGCCGGCGCTCGTTCGATGGCCGGGGTAACTATAGCCTGGGCCTGCGCGAGCAGATCGTCTTCCCGGATGTCGACTACGACAAGATCGATAAGCTGCGCGGCCTCGAGGTGGTGATCGTAACAAGCGCCACGAACGATGAGCACGCCTATGCCCTGCTCAAGCGCCTCGGTATGCCGTTTCGTGATTAGCGCCGCTTCCACTCTTTCGCTCTGGTAGCGCCGTGCTGCCCAGAACGACCGCTTGCCGCGGAACGGCGCCTGGTCTGGGCCAGGAGCAATGGCTCACCAGCCCAACAAGTGAGGAGGAATGACCCTTGGCAAAGACATCGTGGATCGTCAAGGCGAACCGCCCGCAAAAGTTTAAGGTTCGCGAATACAATCGCTGTAAGGTGTGTGGGCGCTCGCGGGCGTATATGCGCAAGTTCGGGATGTGCCGCATCTGCTTCCGGGAACACGCCCTCAAGGGGCTCATCCCGGGTGTGGTCAAATCCAGCTGGTAAGTGCCCATCCGCATCCCTGGTCGCACCTGGCCGGGTTGGCCGGGCCGGCCGGGTGCTGCGGAGAGGCGCACCGTCGTACCGTGGACAGGCAGATACGGGACATGCTGGTTCCTGGCCGGCGCCCGACGTGTGAGGAGGCTCCCAGTGAGCGTTAACGATCCAATCGGCGATATGCTGACGCGCATCCGCAATGCCTGTATGGCGCGTCATACCGTTGTCAATATCCCCTCGTCCAAGATGAAGCTGTCGATCGCTGAGATCCTCAAGCGCGAGGGGTTCATCAAAGATTACACCGTGATCGAGGGGAAGCCCTTCGATACGATCTCGATCACGCTCAAGTATATGCCGGACCGCCGCCCGGCGATCACTGGTCTGCGCCGCGTGAGTAAGCCCGGCCTGCGTATCTACACGAAGCGCGAGGATATCCCGCGGGTGCGTGGCGGCCTCGGTCTGAGCATCCTCTCGACGCCCAAGGGCGTGCTTGCCGGCCACGATGCCTGGCGCGAGCGCGTGGGCGGCGAGGTGCTCTGCTACGTCTGGTAGGAGAGGAAGCTGCCATGTCGCGTATTGGGAAGAAGCCGATTGCCC
The DNA here is from genome assembly GCA_013388805.1 of Chloroflexota bacterium. Lineage (GTDB taxonomy): Bacteria > Chloroflexota > Chloroflexia > Chloroflexales > Chloroflexaceae > JACAEO01. The sequence continues at coordinate 23,922 of JACAEO010000108.1, read as the reverse complement.
TGCCGAAAGGCGTGGAGGTGCAGGTTGCCGCAGGCAACCTGGTGACGGTGAAGGGGCCGAAGGGTACCCTCACCCAGCAACTGCACCCCGATATGATCATTGCGCAGGAGAATGGTACGCTGAGCGTCGATCGCCCGTCTGATGAGAAGCAGCATAAGGCGCTCCACGGCCTGACCCGGACCCTGCTGCACAATATGGTCGTTGGCGTCACCGATGGCTGGACCCGCGCCCTGGAGATCAATGGCGTCGGCTACCGCGCGGCGCTCGAGGGCCAGACGCTGGTCTTGAATCTGGGTTTTTCGCACCAGGTGCGCCTCGACCCGCCCCCGAACGTCCAGTATGTCGTGGGCGAGCGCAAGAGCGCCAGTGAGCCGCTCGGCCTGCAGGTGCGTGGCATCGACAAGCAGGTGGTTGGCGAGGAGGCGGCACGTATCCGCGGCCTGCGCCCGCCCGAGCCCTACAAGGGTAAGGGCATCAAGTACGCCGAGGAGAAGATCCGCCGCAAGGCCGGCAAGGCTGGCAAGGCCAAGTAACGGTTCACCTGCCCTGGCAGCCGGGTGCAGGTGAACCGGGCAAAGCAGACGCCGCAATCGATGGGGGATGCAGTCTCCATCGCCAGCGCAAGGATACAACTATGGGTAGGCGATCTCCACGTGATCTGCGTATTCGGCGCCACCGCCGCCTGCGCAAGCGCGTGAGCGGTACACACGAGCGGCCGCGCCTGAGCGTGTTCCGCAGCAATGCGCATATCTATGCGCAGGTGATCGATGATATCGACGGGCGGACCCTGGTGGCTGCCTCGACCACGGAGAAGGGCTGGAGCGCCGGTGATGCCAGGACCAAGACCGACGAGGCCGCGATCGTCGGGCGACTGGTCGCCGAGCGGGCGCTTGCCGCCGGCGTGACTACGGTGGTGTTTGATCGCGGTGGCTACAAGTATCACGGGCGGGTGAAGGCCCTCGCTGAGGCGGCGCGCGCGGCTGGTCTCAGTTTCTAGTGCATAATCAAGCGACCTGTTCGGGCATTAGCGCGACCTCGACTGTGTCCAACTGCGCCGCGCCCAATCTACAATCGCAAATCTGCAATCTGCAATCGCACTAGGCCCGGGGGGCCGCGTTGGGAGGTATCGTGAAGCAAGAACGTATCAACCCTGATGCGCTGGATCTCGAGGAGCGCGTCGTCCAGATCAATCGCGTGTCCAAGGTGGTCAAGGGTGGCCGGCGCTTCAGCTTTAGCACCGTGGTTGTCGTCGGTGATGGCAAGGGCCACGTCGGCGTCGGCATGGGCAAGGCCGCTGAGGTGCCCGAGGCGATCCGCAAAGGTACCGAGGCGGCCAAGAAGAATATGATCCGCGTGCCGCTGGTCGGCGGCACGGTGCCCCACGATGTGCTGGCCAAGTTCGCGGCTACCAAGGTCATGCTCCGCCCGGCTGCCCCCGGCACCGGGGTGATCGCGGGGCGCGGCGTGCGCCCGGTGGTTGAGGCCGCGGGGATCAAAGACGTGCTCTCCAAGGTCTATGGTAGCAACAACCCGGTAAATGTGGTCAAGGCGGCCTTCCAGGCGCTCAGTGAGCTGACCTCGCTGAACGAGATGGCCCGCCGCCGCGACATGACACCGCGCGAACTGGCTGCCCGGCGTGCCCGCCGTGAACCAGCTGGCGAGGAGGCGGCCGTATGAGCAAGCTGCGTATTACCTATACCAGGAGCACGATTGGCTTTGCCCGCGACCAGAAGGAGACCGTCAGGTCGCTCGGGCTGCGCAAGCTCGGCCAGTCGGTGATCAAGCCGGATAATCCCGCCATCCGTGGCATGGTGTTCAAGGTGCAACATCTGGTCACGGTGGAGGAGCTCCCCGATGAGGTGACGGCATGAAACTGCACGACCTGAAGCCCGCCGAGGGCTCGCATCGCAAATCCAAGCGCGTTGGCCGCGGCCATGGCTCGGGCAAGGGCAAGACGGCTGGTAAGGGCATGATGGGCCAGAAGGCCCGCCGTGGCCCCGGGCCCTACCGCACCTTTGAGGGCGGCCAGAACCGGCTGGTCAAGCGTATGCCCTTCAAGCGCGGCTTTACCAATATCTTCGGCACTGAGTACGAGACGGTCAATGTTGGCCGGCTCGCCGACTGGCCGGCTAGCCGTGAGGTGACGCCCGAGACGCTGCTCGCGGCGCGCGTGGTGCGCCGCAAGGCCCTCCCGGTCAAGATCCTTGGCGATGGCGAACTCACCCAGGCCCTGACGGTACGGGCCCATAAGTTCAGCGCCAGCGCCCGCCAGAAGATCGAGGCCGCCGGCGGCACCGTGGTCGAACTGCCCTGGGAGGTCGAGCGCCACTCGCGCTCCCGCGGCCCGAATCCGTCGATGCGCAACGCTGCGGCCAAAGCGGCCAGGGCCTGATCGCGCACCTGGCCAGGCTCCCGGGGAAGGGGCGGTGACGCCCGCACTGTCTGTCGGCCCGGCGGGCGGCGCCCGGGGCGCCCGCTGAGCGAGGGATACCATCGATGCTTCAGGCTCTTGTTCGCGCCATTCAGTTGCCCGATCTGCGGCGGCGCATCCTCTTCACCCTGGGGATGCTGCTGATCTTCCGCCTGATCGCGCATATCCCGGTGCCGAATATCAACCCGGACTCGCTTGAGCAGCTGCGTCAGGCCCTGGCAACCAACCAGCTGGCCCAGTTGCTCAATCTCTTCGCCGGCGGCGCGCTGCAGAACTTCTCGGTGGCGGCGATGGGCGTCTATCCGTACATCACCGCCTCGATCATCATGCAGTTGCTCCAGCCGCTGATCCCGGCGCTCCAGGAGTTGCAGCGTGAGGGCGAACAGGGCCGCATCAGGCTCAATCGCTATCAGCTGTGGCTGACCATCCCGCTCGCCTATCTGCAGGCCTATGGGCAGACGCTGACCATCGAGCGCAGCCTGGGCGTTGGCCAGTCGCTGTTTCGCTCGCCGTTCGATATCGTTAATAACTTCCTGCCCACCTTCACCGTGCTCACGACCATGGTCGCCGGGACGATGCTGCTGGTCTGGCTTGGTGAACAGATCAACGAGCGCGGGATCGGCCAGGGGATCTCGGTGATCATCTTCGGTGGGATCGTCTCGCGCCTGCCGGCGCTGATCGTCCAGGGCGTGCAGATCAGCCAGGCTGGTGATGTGGGCACCTTCCTGGGCCTGATCAGTTTCCTGGCGATCGGCCTGATCACGATCATCGGGATCGTGCTGATCCAGGAGGGCCAGCGACGCATCCCTGTCCAGTACGCAAAGCGCGTGCGCGGCAATAAAGTCTATGGCGGGCAGAGTAGCCATATTCCGCTCAAAGTGAATATGGCCGGCATGATCCCGCTGATCTTCGCCCAGAGCATCATTATCTTCCCGGGGATCGTGGCCTCGTGGTTCTACCGCCCCGGCGCCGAGGGCTTCGGCAACGCCCTGGCTGGCTTCTTCTACAACACCTTCAACCCGACGGGCCAGGGCGGCGGCTGGGTCTATATGACCCTGCTGTTCCTGCTGACCGTTGGCTTTACCTATTTTTATACCATCGTGCTGTTCCAGCAGCAGGACATCCCGGATAGTCTGCAGCGCAACGGTGGCTTCATTCCCGGCATCCGGCCCGGCAAACCGACCGAGCAGTACCTTGGCCGGGTGCTGAACCGGATCACGCTGGCTGGCGCGCTGTTCCTCGGGCTGATCGCGGTCTTGCCCTTCATCACCCAGACGATCACCGGGCTGCAGCTCGGCCTGGGCAGCACCGCGCTGCTGATCGTGGTGGGCGTCGCGGTGGATACGATGCGCCAGCTCGAGGCGCAATTGGTGATGCGCGATTACGAAGGCTTCCTCAGCCGATGACGCGGCCTGTTACAGAAGTCGTCGGGTGTGGTATCATCGCGATAGGCAGTCGGGCGTAGTTGAACGAAAAGAGCGTCGCATATGACCACCAATGTAATTCTGCTTGGGCCTCCGGGAGCGGGGAAGGGTACGCAGGCGAAGACGCTTGCCGAGCGAACGTCGTTGACCCATGTGGCGAGCGGCGATCTCTTCCGGGCAGCGCTGCGCGAGGGCACCGAGTTGGGCATGCTTGCCAAGTCGTACATGGACCGGGGCGAGCTGGTGCCAAATGAGGTGGTCATCCGCATGATCCTCGAGCGCGTGGCCCAGCCTGACTGCGCCCTCGGCGTGATCTTCGACGGCTTTCCGCGCACCCAGGAGCAGGCTGTGGCGCTCGAGGCCTCGATGGCCGAGCACAATAGCAAGATCGACGCGGTGCTCTACCTCTCCGTGCCCAACGAAGTGCTGCTGCGCCGCATCGCCGGTCGGCAAACTTGCAAAACCTGCGGAGCTACGTATAATATCTATTATTTCCCGTCCCATCGGCCGGGAATTTGTGATGCGTGCGGCGGCAAACTCTATCAGCGCAGCGATGACTCGATGGAGACCGCACAGCATCGCCTCGATGTCTACTACGAGCAGACAATGCCGTTGATCGAGTACTATCAGCGCCAGGGCATCCTGCACGAGGTGGACGGCCAGCAAGAGATCTCGTGGGTGACCGACGCGATGCTCAAGGCACTCGGCAAGTACCTGGAGCCGTCGGCACAGCCGAAGGAGTGATATGTCGAAAAAGAAGGATGTGATCGAGATGGAGGGCACCATCACGGAGCCGCTGCCCAATGCGATGTTCCGGGTGGAACTGGAGAATGGTCACGAGGTGCTGGCCCATATCTCGGGCAAGATGCGCATGAACTATATTCGCATTTTGAAGGGCGATCGGGTGCTGGTTGAGCTTTCGCCCTACGATCTGACACGTGGGCGCATCACGTATCGTTATAAGTAGCTGGTAAAGAGCGGCGTGGCCGGGTCAGCAACCCGGCATAGTTTCGGCGACCTACCAGTCGCTGCGGGGAGGCCTGTGATGAAAGTACGCGCTTCGGTCAAGCCCCGCTGCGAGTACTGCAAGGTGATCAAGCGTAAGGGTGTGATCCGCGTGATCTGCTCGCGCACACCGAAGCATAAGCAGCGTCAGGGTTAGGATGGGACGGCACGTGGTGGATGTAAGATCTGCCGGAAGCTAGAAGCCTACGAGGAAGTGCATGGCACGTATCGCCGGGGTTGATATTCCCCGCAACAAGAAGGTTGGGATCTCGATCACCTATATTTATGGGATCGGGCGCTCAAATGGCGCCGAGTTGCTGCGCAAGGCCAATGTCAACCCCGACGCGCGCGTGCGCGACCTGACTGAGGAGGAGGTTGGCCGCATTCGCGAGGTCGTTGACCGCGAGTATCGCGTCGAGGGTGACCTGCGCCGTGAGGTCCAGCTCAATATCAAGCGCCTGATGGATATCGGCTGCTATCGGGGGCTGCGGCACCGCCGCGGTATGCCCGTGCGCGGCCAGCGCACGCGGACCAACGCCCGCACCCGCCGTGGTCGCAAGGGCCAGGCGATCGGGATCAAGAAGAAGACGAAGAAGTAGCAGCGGGCGGAGTGACGCGGCAGCTTCGCCGCCGCGATCCGACGCCACACCTGCTGGCCTGACTGGAAGCGATCACGCGCACAGGTGGGCGCTCACCCGCTCGCCTGTGCCACCTGTGGATGTAAGGAGCATGGCATGCCCCCAAAGGGACAGAAGACCGGTGCGGCCTCCCGGCAGCGCGGCAAGCGCCGCGAGCGTAAGAATGTGCCCCGGGGCCAGGCACACATTCTGAGTACCTTTAATAATACGATCGTCACGATCACCGATCCCCAGGGTGCGGTGATCTGCTGGGCCAGCGCTGGCCAGGGTGGCTTCAAGGGCTCGCGCAAGAGCACCCCCTATGCCGCCCAGGTTACCGCTGATGCCGCTGCCCGGAAGGCAATGGAGAATGGGATGCGCTCGCTCGAGGTCTTTGTCAAGGGCCCGGGCTCCGGCCGTGAGGCAGCCATCCGTTCGCTGCAGGCCGCTGGCCTGCAAGTCACGTCGATCACCGATGTGACGCCGATTCCGCACAACGGCTGCCGCCCGCCCAAGCGCCGCCGCGTCTAGCGCGGCGGTTGCCGATGCAAAACAATGAGACGACCGTGGACGGTACCGCGGGGCCTGGCGGCCCTGGCGCCCCCCACGGTACGCAAAGCGCCCGTCTCGTTGCACCATTAGTCTCGCGGGTTGCGACATCGCATGTCTGCCCGCACCACGGAGGATTGACTACGTATGGCGCGTTATACAGGCCCCGTCGGTAAAGTTAGCCGGCGCCTTGGGATCGGTATCACTGAGAAGGGGCAGCGCATCCTCACCAAGCGCCCTTTCCCCCCCGGCCAGCACGGCCCCTCGGCCAGGCGACGCCAGGTTTCGGACTATGGCCTGCAGCTGCTGGAGAAGCAGAAGGCAAAGTATATGTACGGCGTGCTGGAGCGCCAGTTCCGCCGGACGTTTGAGCAGGCCGCGCGCCGTAGCGGTGTGACCGGCGAGTACCTGCTGAGCCTGCTCGAGCGGCGCCTGGATAATGTCGTCTACCGGCTTGGTTTTGCAACCACCCGGGCGCAGGCGCGGCAACTGGTGACCCACGGCCATATTGTGGTCGATGGCCGCAAGACGAATATTCCCTCGTTTACGGTGAAGGTTGGCCAGGTGATTGCGGTGCGCCCGGAGAGTCGCCGGCGTACCTATTTTAAGAACCTGGTCGATAGTGGGGAGTTGAATAAGTACCGGGCGCCCGACTGGCTGCGCTTGAGCCCCGCCGAGCTCGCGGGTACCGTTGTCTCGCTGCCGCGCCGCGAGGATGCTGAAGCCGGGATCAATGAGCAGCTGATCGTTGAGTTCTATAGCCGTTAGGATGCCGTTCAGACCAGCGCGGGTGGCGGGTGGGCGTGGTACAGCACCGCGCCAGCTCCCGCTACCTATGGCTGGTTCTCGCTGTTCTACGATACAACCCCGGACGGGATTGGTTGCGGCGAGGGGAGACACAGTCTCCCCCCGGCGACCCGACCAGTTCCCCGGGTTCCTCGATATAGGTAAAAGGAGGCGTGCCGTGCTGGACATCGCCATGCCAAAAATAGAAGTGGTGGAGTCCGCAGAGCATTATGGGCGTTTTAAGATTGAACCCCTTGATCCCGGGTATGGGCATACGCTGGGTAATGCGCTGCGACGGGTGCTGCTCTCGTCGATCCCCGGAGCGGCGATCACCAGAATAAAGATTGAGGGTGTCGTTCACGAATTCGCCACGATCGATGGGATGCGCGAAGATGTCACTGAGCTTGTGCTGAACCTCAAAGGCGTGCGCGTGCGCTGCAATGCCGATGGCCCGATCGCTGCCTCGCTGAGCACGTATGGCGCGGGCCGTGTCACCGCAGCGGCGATCAATCTGCCAGCCGGCTGCGATGTCGTCAATCCAGACCATTATCTCTGCACCCTGGAGACGGACTCCGCGCGGCTCGAGCTCGAGCTCACCATCCAGCGCGGACGGGGTTACCTGGCCGCCGATGAGCATACTATGGTGCCGATCGGCGAAATCCCGCTTGATGCGATGTTTACCCCGGTTCCGCGGGTGAACTATGTGGTTGAGAATACGCGTATTGGCCAGGCCACCGACTTCGATCGCCTGCTGCTCGAGGTCTGGACCGATGGCACGCTGAAGCCCGGCGATGCCCTGGGCTACGCCGCGCAGGTGCTGGTCCAGTATAGCCAGACGATCGCTGACTTCAACCGCCTGGCGATCGAGCCGGAGGAGCAGCCTGCGCCCGATGGGCTGACCATCCCGGCCGATGTCTATGATACGCCGATCGAGGAGCTCGATCTCTCGACCCGTACCTACAACTGTCTGAAACGGGCCGATATTACCCGCGTCGGACAGGTGCTGCAGATGGACGAGAAGGCGCTGCTCTCCGTCCGTAATCTGGGGCAGAAGTCGATGGAGGAGATCCGCGACAAGCTCAATGAGCGTGGCTACATCCCGCGCCCGGCGCTGGTCGCCGGTGGCTAATCCGCTGCGAGCACGCAACCGCGTGGCCCGCGGTATGCGCGTCGTTTGCGTGCCGGCGCACGTGATCTGACCGGCGATAGAATCAGAGCTAACGAAGGATAGTGAGACGATGCGACACCGACATGCCGGTAAGCTGCTAGGGCGCTCCTATGAGCACCGGAAGGCGCTCTACCGGAACCTGATGATCGCCCTGATCGAGCACCGCAAGATTACGACCACGGTCGCCAAGGCCAGGGCGGTGCAGCCCGAGATGGAGCGTCTGATCACCATTGCCCGCGAGGATACGCCCCACGCGCGGCGCATGGCTCTCTCGAAGCTGGCCAATAAGGACGCGATGCGCAAGCTCTTCACCTTCGCGCCGCAGGATTACGGCGGCCGGAATGGTGGCTATACGCGCATCACCAGGATCGGCCCGCGCCTCGGTGATGGCGCCGAAATGGCCGTGATCGAACTGGTCTAGTGCGCAACGTGGCGCTGCTGCTGGCCTACGATGGCACCGACTTCGTCGGCTCGCAGTACCAGAACCAGGGCCGCTCGGTCCAGGGAGCGCTGGAAGCGGCATGGGAGGAGTTGACCCAGGAGCGCCGGCGCTTCACGCTGGCTGGCCGCACCGATGCCGGGGTCCATGCCCACGGCCAGGTGGCCAACGTCCGTACCGAGACACGCCACTCGCTCACGACGGTGGTGCGCGGTATGAATGCGCTGCTGCCGGACGATGTGCGCATCCGGGCGGCACAGGAGGTGGGGCCGGAGTTTCACGCTCGCTACAGCGCCACCCGGCGTGAGTATCGCTACCTGATCGATAATCACCCGGTGCCCTTGCCTACGCTGCGCCACCTGACCCTGCACGTTGAACAGCAGCTGCAGCGCGAGGCTATGGCCGAGGCCCTGCCCTTGCTCGAGGGGACCCACGACTTCGCCGCCTTTACGGTGCAGTCGCCCGTGCAGCGGAGCACGGTACGTACGGTCGATACGGCCCGGCTGGGCACTGTTGAACTGTTCGAGCGGCGGCTGATTGCCATTGACCTGGCGGCGAATGCCTTCTTGCAGCATATGGTGCGCGTGATCGTTGGCACGGTGCTGCTGGTCGGGCGAGGACGGATGACGGTGGCCGAGTTTCGCCAGGTGCTGGAAGCGCGTGCACGTAAGGCCGCGGGGCCTACCGCCCCACCCCACGGATTGACGCTGACCCGGGTGAGCTATCCGGATACATTGGTACGCTGGGACGCTGACGAGCGTTGAGTGACAGACGAGCGTGAGAAGGAACCAATCGCTGTGAAAACGTATCATCAAAAGGCCGCTGACGTGCAGCGCGACTGGTATGTGGTCGATGCCACCGACCAGGTGCTGGGCCGGCTGGCGACCCAGCTCGCCACCCTGCTGCGCGGCAAGCATAAGCCGACCTATACCCCCTCGATCGACGGTGGCGACTTCGTGATCGTGGTCAACTGCGAGAAGATCAAGATCATGGGCAAGAAGGCCGATCAGAAGGTCTACTATCGCCATACCGGCTATCCGGGTGGGATCAAGGCCACACCCTACAAGATGATGCTCGCCAAGCACCCCGATCGCATCCTGCGGACCGCGGTGAAGGGGATGCTGCCCAAGAACCGTATGGGCCGCCGCCTGTTGACCAAGCTGCGCATCTATGCCGGCCCGAACCATCCCCACGCCGCGCAGCAGCCGAAAGTCTGGACACCGCGTTAGCTAAACCATGCCTGAGGAGATGAGCAACGAATGGATGCAAAACGCTACTTTCAAGGTACCGGGCGCCGCAAGACAGCTGTGGCGCGCGTGCGCCTCTTCCCCGGCAATGGGGAGTTTGTGGTGAATGGCAAGAACCCCGAGGTGTACTTTGGCCCGCGTGACTTGCTGCAGCGCGAGATCCGCGCGCCCCTTGAGCTCACCAATAATGCCGCCAGCTTCAACGTGCTGGTCAAGGTCCGCGGCGGGGGCGTCCACGGGCAGGCCGGGGCCGTGCGCCACGGCGTGGCCCGCGCCTTGCTCGATCTCGACCCCGACCTGCGCCCCACGCTGAAAAAGGCGGGCCTGCTCACCCGTGATCCGCGGGTGAAGGAGCGCAAGAAGGCCGGGCTCAAGCGCGCGCGCAAGGCGCCTCAGTACACCAAGCGCTAACGCCCGCCGCGAGTCGTGCTACAATGAGCCCACGGACTGCGGACGGGGGCTGCTATGCGCGTGATCACTGGACGGGCCAGGGGGCATCGCCTCAAAGCGCCCAGGGGGCTCGGCACCCGCCCGATGCTCGATCGGGTCAAAGAGTCGCTCTTCTCCGTGCTTGAGGGCTATGGCCGCATCTGTGGCCGGGTGCTGGACCTGTATGCCGGCACGGGTTCGCTGGGCATCGAGTTCCTGTCGCGTGGCGCTGAGTTTGCCGATTTTGTCGAGCAGAATGCCCACGTCTGCGCGATCATCCGTGAGAACCTGGCCCATACCAGGCTCAGTGCCCAGGCCCGGGTGTACCACATGCCGGTCAGCCGCTTTCTGCATATGCAACGGGGTGTGGCAGCCTACGACTACATCATGATGGACCCGCCCTATGCCGATCCGCAGATTGAGCAGACGATCACAACGATCCTGGCCCACGGCCTCGGCCACGGCGGGACGCTGCTGATCGTTGGACATTCGCCCCGGGTGACACTGGCTGACCAGTATCCCGGGGCGACGCGTATCAAGTTCCGCCGGCTCGGCGACTCGTGCTTCTCGATCTACCAGCTTGGTGACTCTCCCGGCGCCCCCGACGTCCCTATGGATGCGCCTGCCACCTGCTGAACCTTGCCAGGTGGCCGATTGTTGATAGCCATGCGTATTGCCGTCTATCCCGGGACGTTCGATCCGGTCACCTTTGCCCACCTGGACATTGCCGCCCGTGCGACGCGGCTGTTCGACCGGGTGGTGATGGCTGTCTTCGACCGGCCCAACAAGAACCTGCTCTTCAGTACCGAGGAGCGCCTCGCCTTATTGCGGACGGCAATCACCGAGTTGCCACACGTGGAGGCCGTGAGCTACAACTCGCTCACCGTCGATGTTGCGCGCGCCTACGGCGCGGTGGCCCTCGTTCGGGGTCTGCGCACGGTGAGTGATTTCGAAGTGGAATACAACATGGCGCAGCTGAACCAGACGCTCGACCCCGCCGTGGAGGTCGTCGTGCTGATGGCGAGCCGGCGCTATGCCCACATTAGCTCCAGCGCCGTGCGCGAGATTGCAGGCATGGGGCGGGACCCGGTTGAGTTTGTGCCGCCGCACATCGTGGAGGCGTTGCGGCAGAAGTTCGCGCAAAGGGGGTGACCGCCATCGAGCTTGACGATCTGATCGACGAGCTGGAGGACGCACTTGCTGAGGGGCGGCGCGTGCCGTTCAGCGGCCGGCTGATGGTGGACGAGGAGCGCATCCTCGACATCATCGACCGGATGCGGGTCGCGATTCCCGAGGAGCACAAGCGGGCGCGGCGCATCGTGCAGGAGCAGGAACGGCTGATCGCCGAGGCCCAGGCCCGTGTGCAGCAGGTGCTCGAGGAGCGCGGGCTGCTCGAGGCGGTCGAGCACGAGCGGGCACGCCTCTTGCAGCAGGCGGAGCACGAGGCGGCGCTGGTGCGCGCCGGGGCGGACGATTATGCCCGCCAGGTGCTTGAAGAGCTCGATACGCGGCTGGCTAAACTGGTCGCCAGTGTTCGCAATGGCCTCAGCGCGCTCGCTGGCGGCGATGCCTCTGGCAAGGGCGACGACGAACGCAGCCCTTGACAAGCTACGGCGCTGCCGCCTATAATGCATCGTTTTGAGCATCGGGCCGCAGCGCCCTCGTACATACACAAATGACGGATCTCAAATTTAACGTCGCGCAGCTCTTGCGTGAAGAGATCGGCGCCCGCCGTGAACTCGCGTTCACCGAGGCGGCGCTGCCGCTCGATGCCACGCTCACCCTGCGCGATATCAGCGGCACCGTGCGCTTCACCCGCACCGCGAGCGGGGTGTGGGCCAATGTCAAGGCGCACGGGACCGTCCGGCTGACCTGTGTGCGCTCGCTGGAGGAGTTTGACTACCCGGTCACGCTCGACTTCAGCGATCAGTTTCACTCGGTGATCGATGTGTTCACCGGGGGCGCGCTGGCCCAGCCGACCGAAGACGACCCGTTCCTCCTCGATGAGTTGCACATGGCCGATATCGGCGAGGCGCTGCGCGAGTATACGCTGCTGGCCTTGCCGCTCAACCCGGTCAGCCCGGCCTACCGGGACCAGCCGATCAGCTATACGGTGCAGTCAGAGGGGATCGAGGCCGAGGATGCAGCCCAGGCGGCTGAGCCCGGCGAGAGCTCGCTCGAGGCCCTGAAAGCATGGGCAGAACGCCATAATCGACGCAATAGGAGTTGACACGACATGGGTGCAGTACCGAAGCGCAAAGTCTCGCGCCATCGCCGCGGCAATCGCCGCCAGCATCTGGCCCTCACCGCGCCGGATCTGGTGACGTGCGCCCGCTGCGGCGCACTGGTGCGTAATCACCATCCGTGCAAGAGTTGCGGCACGTACCGCGGTCGCCAGGTGATCAAGGTCGCGCCGTCTGAGTAGGGGCGAACAATAGTTCGCCCTGGTTTTGCCCGTTCGGGTCTGTTCACATCAGGCAATGCAGGGGGGGCGGTTGGCTGACCAGCGGGGGCCGCCGCCCCTCTGGCTGTACGGAGGGTGCGCGTGATCAGTTCACGCTACGCGGCCATCACCGGGTGGGGTATGGCCGTCCCCCAACGGGTGGTGACCAACGAAGAGCTTGCCCGGCGGCTTACGACCACTGATGAGTGGATCCGTAGCCGCACGGGGATCGCCCAGCGCTATGTTGCCGGCCCGGACGAGTACACGTCGGTCCTGGCGAGCCGCGCGGGACGGGTAGCCCTCGAACGGGCGGGCCTCGTCCCCGAGGCCGTCGACACACTGATCGTCGCCACCTGTACGCCCGACCGGCCCTTCCCCGCGACAGCCTGCACGGTCCAGGCCAATCTGGGTATCCCGCGGGCGAGCGCTTTCGATCTCGTCGCGGCGTGCAGCGGCTTTGTCTATGGGCTGACGGTGGCCACGGCGCTGGTGAAGAGCGGCATGAGCCAGCACCTGCTGCTCATCGCCGCTGATGTGTTTACCCACCTGATCGACTGGCAGGATCGTAGCACCTGCGTGCTCTTTGGCGATGGCGCCGGCGCGGTGACGCTGCAGGCCAGTAGCGAGCGCCGCGGCCTCCTCTCGACCAATATCGGGGCCTGGGGCGAGGGCGAGGCGCTGATGGCCGTCGATGCGGGTGGCACGCGGCTGCCGGTGACCCCCGAGTTGCTCGCCGCGCGACGCCAGTACGTGTCCATGAATGGTCGCGAGATCTTTCGCCACGCCGTGCGTGGCATGGTCGAGTCAGCGGAGCGGGCCGTGGCCGAGGCCGGGCTGCAGCTCGACGAGATCGCGCTGGTGGTGCCACACCAGGCCAACCTGCGCATCATCGAGGCGGTGGCAAAGCGGCTTGGCCTGCCACTGGAACGCTTCTTCGTCAACCTCGACCGCTATGGCAATACCTCGGCCGCCTCGGTGCCGATCGCGCTGTATGAAGCGGTCGAGCAGGGGCGGATCGCGGCTGGCGATTACATCTTACTCACCGCCTTCGGCGGGGGGCTGACCTGGGGTTCCTCAGTGGTGCGCTGGGGATGAGCACTGTCCGTCGATGGTATCCGTGCAGATGAGAAGAGGCCTATGACGATCGCGTGGGTCTTTCCGGGCCAGGGGTCGCAAGCGGTAGGCATGGGGCGCGACCTGTACGAGCAGTTTCCGGCGGCGCGGGCGGTGTTCGAAGAGGCCGATGCGACGCTGGGCTTCCCGTTGACGCGGCTCTGTTTCGAGGGCCCCGAGGCCGAGTTGACCGCGACGGAGAATGCGCAGCCGGCGCTGCTCACGGTCAGCACGGCGCTGCTGCGGGCGATGGAGGAAACCAGCGGCGAACGGCTGCCGTCACCGCAGGCAGTGGCCGGCCACAGTCTGGGCGAGTATTCGGCGCTGGTGGCCGCCGGTGCGCTGGCCTTCAGCGACGCGCTGCGTGTGGTGCGGCGCCGTGGCGAGTTGATGGCCGAGGCCCACGAGGGCAGTATGGCCGCGGTGCTGGGGCTGGATGGCGAGCTCTTGGAGCGGATCTGCCGTGAGGTCCGCGACGATCTGGCGGCGCACCCGGAACCGGTCAGCACGGTGGTGGTGGCGAACTACAATGCCCCCGACCAGTTCGTGATCAGTGGGAGCACGGTGGCAGTTGAGCAGACCGTCCGGGCGGCAAAGCAGCGCGGGGCGAAGCGGGTGATCCCGCTCCGGGTGAGCGCCGCCTTCCATTCACCGCTGATGAGCCGGGCAGCCGAGGGCATGGCCCGCGTAGTCGCGGGGGCAAGGATCCGGCCGTTGCGCGCGCCGCTGATCGCCAATGTCACCGCCGAGCCGCTGCTGCAGCCCGAGGAGGTGCGGCGGGAGCTTGTCACGCAGGTTGTGGCCCCGGTGCGCTGGATCGCCTCGGTGCAGCGCATGGTCCACGACGGGGTGACCACCTTTCTGGAGGTGGGGCCGGGCAACGTGCTCAACGGGCTGATCCGGCGCATTGCGCCCCAGGCGCGCCGGCTGAATATCGCGGGCGCGGACGACGTGCGCACGGCGCACACCACGGGCACGGAAGGCTGACCAACATGGCAACGGCCGGAGGGGGAACCCTCCGGCCCTGCACATGAATGAGGGAGTTATGCGCTCAGGCGTACAGTTTCCGATAGGTTACCGACGTGCGTGCAGTTCCCGATAGGTTACCGACGTGCGTACCGTTCCCCGAACTGGGCCTCAAGGGTTCGGCACGCCACGGAGCAGTTGATCCATGACCTACTCATCTCGGCGCAGACCCTGGGCTGCTCTGCATCCGGCGCACGCATGTGTGGCGCTTTGCCGGGCCAGCTTTTGCCTTTAGGTATGGCTCGTGCTTTGCGTGGGAAACAAGCTACTGTCCGCACGCGTTGAGCTTTGCGCTGAGAGGCCGTCGCGTCACTCGCAGAGCATCCGATCGCTCAGTCAGCGATCCGGCGCTTGTCTGTTAGTCTCCCTGGGTTGATACCCGGTATCTTCCCATTTCCCCTAACGTACGCTCTTCCTCTCCAAGCACGTTTTTCTTTACACTGAGAGGGGAGCGCTTGTCTTGCGACGGCGCGTTTTCGGCTGTTCAAGTGCCCTGGTCCGTTACCGTTCCCTTGAGGCTTCAGCGCTATCATAGCATCATAACGCCGTAAAATCAAGGGCTTAATCGACTCTTAACGATGATAGCCCTGCGAGACGGGTCGCCATGCGTTTGCGATGCGGTAGTTTGCGTTTTGTGCAACGAGGAATGGCGGTGTAAAGTGTAAAGAGTTTATCGATGCTGAGGGGTTGCAAGCCGGTTCGACCGGTGCGCCGGCTTGCGGCGGGTTCCCAACGGTCAGGCAGGCGTACAGTGAGTATCGGCGGCGAGGTACTCGGCAACGGCGCGGCCAGAGAGGAGCACGAGCGGGATGCCGCCGCCGGGGTGGGTGCCGCCGCCCACGAAGTAGAGGCCGTCGATGCCGCGGGCGCGTAGGGGTGGGCGCAGGAAAGCGGCAAAGGGAGAGTTGGAGGCCCAGCCGTAGATCGCGCCGCCCGTGGCGTTGTAGCGGGCGGCGATGTCGGCGGGCGTCCAGATCCGTTCATAGACGATGTGGCGCCCCAGGTCGCTGAGGCCCATCCGCTCCAGCCTGGCGACGATCAGATCGCGGTAGGCCGCCGCTTCCCGTTCCCAGTGGACGCGCGGCCCCAGGGTCGGGGCGTTGACCAGGACAAAGAGGTTCATGTGGCCAGGCGGCGCGTGTTCCGGGTCGGTCAGAGCGGTGGCGGCGACATAGACCGTCGGGTCGGCGGCGGGGACGCCCTTCTCGAAGATGGCCGCGAACTCGCGCGGGTAATCGCTGCTGAAGAAGATGTTGTGGTGGGCGAGCTGCGCATAGACACGGTTGACGCCGAGGAAGAGCACGAAGCCGCTACACGAGGTCTCCTGGCGTGCCAGGCGGGTGGCGATGCGCTCCTGGCCGGGCAGCAGAGTGCGGTAGGCGTAGCTGGGATCAGCGTTGACCACCACCTGGGCGGCAGGCAGGCGCTCGCCGCTGGCCAGGTGCACGCCACTGACCCGGCCCCCCTGGTACGCGATGCGGGCTACCGGCGTGCCGGTGCGCAGTTCGACACCCAGGTCTGCGGCGAGGTGCTGCAGGGCGCGGGCAAGGCGGTACATCCCGCCGCGCACATACCAGCCGCCCTCGGCGAACTCGATGTAGGCGATCACATTGAAGGTTGCTGGTGAGCGGTAGGGTGAGGAGCCGTTGTAGGTCGCGTAGCGATTGAAGACCTGGCGCAGATAGGGGCTACGAAAGAACGAGCGCACCGCGGCATCGACGCTGCGCAGGGCATCGATCTGCAAGCCGTCGCGGGCCAGGCGTGGGGTGACGAGCTCGCGCAGGCCACCGAAGGGCTTGAGCAGGAAGGTATCGGCCACCGCGTCGTAGATGCGGGCGGTGTGGGCGAGGAAGCGGAACAGGCCGGGCACATCGGCGGGGCTGAGGCGCTCGACCTCCTGGATGAGCTGCGGCAGGCGCTGCCAGGCGTTGAAGGTTGTCCCATCGAGCCAGTGATAGCGGCAGGTGGGTTCGATCTGCTCGAGGGTCAGGTAGTCGGCCATGCGGCGGCCGGCGGCGGCGAACAGTTCCTCGATCACCCAGGGCATGGTGAGCAACGAGGGACCGGTGTCGAAGGTATAGCCGGCCTCCTGGAGCAGGTTGAGCTTGCCGCCGACGCGTTCGTTTTGTTCCAGGATGAGCACCCGGCGGCCGGCAGCGGCGAGGCGGATGGCGGTAGCCAGGCCACCGAGGCCGGCGCCCACCACGATGACCTGGCTGGATGCTGATGGCATTTCTGGCTGGTTGTCGCCGGGTTACCAGTTCTTCTTGCCCGGGATCTGGGCGCCGAAGATACTGGGTGGCAGCTTGAAGCCATGGGCCTCCAGGCGCGGGGTGAAGCGTGGGCGAACCCCGGTTGGCCGCAGTTCAGCCTGGATCTTACCATCGGGCGCCTTGCCGAGGATCTCCAGCTTGAAGATATCCTGGAGGACCACCGTGTCACCTTCCATGCCCTGGACCTCGGTGATATAGGCCACCTTGCGCTGGCCATCTTCGAGCCGGGTCTGCTGCACGATCACATCGATAGCCGAGGCGATCTGCTCGCGGATGACCTTGAGCGGCATGTCCATCCCGGCCATCAATGTCATCGTCTCCATACGAGCGAGGGCATCGCGGGGCGTATTGGCGTGGAGGGTGGTGAGTGAGCCATCGTGGCCCGTATTCATCGCCTGGAGCATATCCAGCGTCTCGCCGCCACGGCACTCGCCGATCACGATCCGCTCGGGGCGCATACGTAGCGAATTGATCACCAGGTCACGGATCGTCACCCGGCCCGAGCCGTCCACCTCCGGGGGGCGCGACTCGAGGCGCACAACGTGGTCCTGGGCAAGTTGTAGCTCGGCGCTGTCTTCGATAGTAACGATGCGTTCCTCTTCGGGGATGAAGTTCGAGAGCACATTGAGCAGGGTGGTCTTACCGGAGCCCGTGCCGCCGGCGACCACGATGTTGAGGCGGGAGATGACGCAGGCGCGGAGGAACTCGGCCATCTCCGGGGTCATCGAGCCGAAGCGGATGAGATCGTCGACCTTGAGCTTGTTCTTGGCGAACTTGCGAATGGTGATCGTCGAGCCATCGATGGCGCAGGGGGGGATGACCGCATTGACACGCGAGCCATCGGGGAGGCGCGCATCGACCATGGGCCATTTGCGGTCGATACGGCGACCAAGGGGACGGATGATCCGGTCGATCACCTTCAGCACGTGTTCATCATTGGCAAAACGCACGTTCGTGAGCTTGAGTCTGCCCTTTTGCTCGATATAGACGTGCTGATGGCCATTGACCATGACCTCGGAGACGGTATCGTCGTTGAGCAGGTGCTGGATGGGACCGAAGCCCATAAGCTCATCGCAGACCATCGTGAAGAGTTGCTTGACCTGCTCGGCACCAAGGTTGACATTGGCCTGCTGGTAGATGCGCGCGAAGCGCTCCTGGAGCTGGCGCTCGGTCTCGGGGCTGCGTTTCAGCTCAGTCTGGGCGCCGAGCGAAGCCTGGATGCGGTCAACGATCCAGAGGGACAGCTCGAGCATACGCTGCTCGTCGACGGGAGCGAGCGCATCCTCAATGCCGGCGCCAGCGGTGGCGAGGTATGGCTCGCTGGGCGGCGAACCGGTGGGTGCCGGTGGCGTCGGCAGCGGTGGGGCCACGGCCGTGATCGGTGGGGCAGTAGTCGCATCGGTCGGCTGGGATGTACCACCGAGACGTTTGAGCAACGACATAAAACTCCTCCGCTGTACCGAGGGGTGTCAGGGAATCAGCCAAGTTTGACGAAATAGGCCTCGCAGGCGCGGTCGAGCAACTCCCGGCTCATCGACGGCGGGATATTGCGGTACTTTGCCTCATCGAGGATCTGATCACAGAGATCGCGCGGATGGCAGGCGCGGAGGTCGCGTCCGACCTTCATGTAGTGTTCCTGCAACAGGTGGCGCAGGCCCTCGTCGCTATAGGGTATCTTCCTGGCCTTACAGACGAGCTGGAAAATGGCGCGAAACTCCGCGGGTGAAGGATTGCCGACCTCGATCTTGTGGCGGATGCGGCGGAGGAACGCGTCGTCCACCAGATCCTTCGGGTTGAGGTTGGTAGAGAAGACGATCAGCACATCGAAGGGCATCTGCAGCTTCTTCCCCGTCTGCAGTGCCAGGAAATCGACCTTTTTCTCGAGCGGCACAATCCAGCGGTTGAGCAGATCCTGGGGCCGGCACTTCTGGCGTCCGAAGTCGTCGATCAGGAAGAGGCCACCGTTGGCTTTCATCTGGAAGGGCGCCTCGTAGATCTTGCTGATCGGGTCGTAGATCAATTCGAGTTGCTCAAGGATCAACTCACCGCCAACCATCACGCGCGGGCGCTTACAGACGACCCAGCGGGCATCGGGGAAATGGGAGGGTGCCACGCTGGCGAGCGGCGAACTGAAGCTGCCAGCAGGTTCGGCGTGGCCGACGTCGTTCTGCTGGACGACCTGGTGGTTCAGCGGGTCGAAGACCTTGATGATCTGGCCATCAACCTCAACGCTGTAGGGGATGAGCACGTAGCCGCCAAGCATATTGGCAATGCCCTCGGCGATCGTGGTTTTGCCGTTGCCGGGCGGGCCGTAGAGGAAGAGCGAGCGGGCCGAGTTGGCCGCCGGGCCGATCTTATCCAGCATGCGCTCGCTGACAACGAGATGTTCGAAGGCCTTGCGAATGGTTGCCTGGTCGATCACCATCTCGCCGATCTGCTGGCGATTGACCATCGCGATGTACTGATCGAGCGGCACCGGGGCCGGACCGGCGTACTGGTTGCGGTCGAGCACCTCGTGGACTTTCAGCCGCCCCTTGCTCGTGATGATGTACTGGAAGGATCGCTCGCTGAAGCCCCCTTCGGCGCCGATAATATCGACGTACTCTTCGAGCTTGAGAAACTCGAGCAGCTTGTCGATCACGCCAAGAAACGGGAGTCTGGTAGTCTCTTCGAGGCGCTGGCCGGTAATCGCGCCGGTGAAGTAGATGACCTTGAGCACGAGATCGGTGAGAAAGCCCATCGTCAGGCCGGTCTCGGCGATCGAGGTCGGCTGTGGGGGGATGGCGGGCATCTGGCTGCTGTCGCGGGCAGGTGCAGGGGTGGACGATGTGGTCGCGATTTCATGGAGCCGGAATGTCATCGGACCTCCTTCGGCGGCACGGCAGGGACGCTCACGTCACCCGGCGGCCGGCACGGGTACAGGTGCTGCCGGCAACGCCGTAGGTACAAGGCAGTATAGCCCGCCTGGGGGCGAGCTTCAATAGTACGCCGGGGCTACCTGGCTGTGGGTTCAGGCGCACACGGTACCGGTGGCCGCGTATCGGCCGCGAGTGGCGCGGCTACTCCTCGAGGTTCTCATCATCGTCGCCCACATCCTGGTCGATCTCCTCGAGACCGAGCTCTTCTTCCTCCTCGCCGCCGACAAACTCCTCATCAGCGCTTTCGATCTCTTCCGCCGTCTCTTCTTCTTCGAGGATGTCTTCGTACTCTTCATAGCGCAGGCTGGAGACATAGGCTGCGCCCTCGCCGAGTTTGCCGGGGAAGGAGATGCGGTTGCGCTGGCTGGGATCCTGATAGGTCTCGCGGATGAGCAGGCGCACGGTACGCGGGTCGCTCTGCGCGATGGCGGCGATATAGCGATTACCGCCGCCGATCAGTTCGGCGAGGCGCTGGCCGAGCTTGGGTTCGAGGCGCCCGACGATCGTGCCATCGGCGTCGATGACGTAGACAATCTTGCCTTCGACGCGGAAGTCCATCTTCTCGCCGGTCACCAGGGCCTCGACGGCGGGGCTGCGAGGCACATCGACCAGGGTCGTGATCGCGGTGCGGCCCGTCTCGGTGATGAACATGCGCAGATCGACCTGTTGACGGGGCTTGCGATTGGCCAGGCCAGTCTCGATACCGCGGGCGATCAGGGCATCGAGGCGGGCGAGGTTCTTGCGCGCGATGCTATTGGTCGGATTGAGGCGCAGCGTATGCTGGTAGGCATCGTGAGCCTCGCTGTACTGGCCAAGCTCCATCAGCGCCTTGCCAAGGCGGTTGTAGGTATCGGGGTCCTCGCCGAGGGTGAGGATCTGGCGATTAGTATCGACCGCCTCCTCCCACTTGTTCATCGCGGCGAGTTCGATCGCTTTTTCCTGGAGCTTGCGGCGGATGCGCTGCTTCTCGTCCTGTTTTGCCAAGGTCAGGGCTCCTCATACTGCAACGATGATGTTGGCACCGCAGCGGGCGCGACGGGCTGCGCCGCGCGGCGTGCCGTTACGAGCTACCGACGGCTTCGCCCTGCAGCGCCCAGGGGCCGGTGCGCGTGATGCGCACCGGGACCAGACGGCCGGTCAGGTCGTCGGGGTGGGCGAAGAAGACGAGCTTGTTGTTGGGACTGCGCCCGCGCCATTTGCCCTTGCTCTCGCCCTCGACCAGGACCTCGACCGTCTGGCCGAGGAAGCGGGCGTTGCGCTCGGTCGCGATCGTTTCCTGGAGGCGCTCGAGCTCGCGGCGGCGGGCCTCCTTCTCAGGCTCGGGCACGGCCATGGCCGGATCCTGCTCCTGCGCAGCGGCGAGCGTGCCGGGGCGGGCCGAGAAGGCGGCGATATGGACCTTATCGAAGCGGATCTCGGCACAGAGGTCGTAGGTGGCGGCAAAATCGACGCTGCGTTCGCCAGGGTGGCCAACGATGATATCGGTGGTGAGCGAGACGTGGGGGATGGCGTTGCGGATCGCGGCGATGAGCGCTTTGTAGCGCGCGACGCTATAGCCGCGGCGCATCAGCTTGAGCACATAGTCGGAGCCGGCCTGCACCGGGAGGTTGATGTCGGGCATACAGCGTGGAAGGCGGGCGATGGTCGCGATCAGGCGCTCGCTCATCCAGGCCGGATGCGAGGTGAGGAAGCGCAGCCGCTGCAGCCCCGGTACGGCGTGGACCGCCTCCAGCAGGTCGGCGAGCTGGGGGCGGCCAGGCAGGTCGTGCCCCCAGGAGTCGACGATCTGGCCAAGCAGGGTGATCTCGCGGGCGCCGCGGGCAACGATCCGCGTACACTCGTCGACGAGCTCGGCGAGGGGGCGTGAGCGTTCACGGCCGCGGCGCAGCGGGATCACACAGTAGGAGCAGGTCATGTTGCAGCCATACTGGATGGGGACGTGGACCGAGACGGGCGGGCGGGCCCACGAAGCGACCGGGAGGGCTGGCTCATCGAGGGTGTAGACTGGATTGGGCGCGAGCGCGACGACCGCATCGACGGCCGAGGGGGCGACGAAATGGTCAACCATCGGCAGCCGCTGGGCAAAGATCGAGCGATGGTCCGGGCCGACCATACAGCCCCAGAGGACAATGCGCGTGTCGGGCTGCTCGCGCTTGACGCGCACCAGTTCGCCAAGTTTGCCGAGGATGCGCTCCTCGGCGCTTTCGCGCACGCTGCACGAGTTGAGCACGATGAAGCTGGCCTCCTCAGGGCGGGCGGCAGGGCTGTAGCCAACCCCCTGCAGGGCGGCCTCGAGACGCTCGGAGTCGGAGACATTCATCTGGCAGCCCACCGTCCACACATAATACCGCCGCGCGCGCGGGGTCGCGTCACGGTCGGGCCGCGGGGGGGAGATGGGCTGATCGAAGAACTGCAGATCCTGCATGGTTATCGTTGTCGTAACGTGGGCGTCCGGGGCCAGCCAGGCTACCAGACAATGATTGGCAGCCCGTGCTCGATGCTGGTCGTGGCGGCGGTGCGCAGCAATTCGAGGCAGCGGAAGGCCTCGGTATTCTGGCTAACACCAGCCT
This sequence comes from Chloroflexota bacterium, assembly GCA_013388805.1. Lineage (GTDB taxonomy): Bacteria > Chloroflexota > Chloroflexia > Chloroflexales > Chloroflexaceae > JACAEO01. The sequence goes on along the minus strand of JACAEO010000108.1, from coordinate 1,484 downwards.
TGAGCAGCATAGGCGCCAGCTCGGTTAGTTCGGCCTGCAGGCGGTAGGTGGAACCGAAGAAGGCGCTATCCTCTTCGCCGTCTTCATTCTCGAAATTGAGCCAGACGGGCTTGTCGAAATCGGCGGGGAGGTAGTAGCTGTTGATGCCCTGCAGGTTGATCAGGTGGCGGAAGCGGGTACTGGCCAGTTCGTCCCAGATATCGGTGACCGCGCGGTCGAGATCCTCATAGATCACGGGGCCATCTTCGAGTACATCGCTGATGTCGTCGCCGCGCTCGAGGTGGGCGGCGAGGCGCGACAACTGGTAGAGTGCGCCCATATTGGCCAGGCCCCCCTCCCAGACCTGGGTGCCGGGCTGGCTCAGCAGATCGATGTCGATCCCCTCGTCGCGCAACTGGTCTTGCACAGCGGAGACAGACTCGTACTCTTCCTCATATGCGGCGCGGTCCTCGTCGGGGCGCACGGTGATCATCGAGCCGACCGCCAGGTCAAGCTCGGTCGGCTGATCAAAGTCGCTCATCGCTCCTCCCTCTTCTGCGTCGTCGAGTTGCGCACGGCACACCGCACGCTAAGTGCCTATCCGAATAACCCAGAAGCGCGAAAGGCGATGAGGGCACAGGCGAAGTGAAGGAAGGCAAGATAGTGCTCGGGCTTCTTCTCCCAGCGCACCAGGATGCGACGAAAGCGGTTCATCCAGCTGTGGCTTCGTTCCACAACCCAGCGGCGAGCCCGCTTGCCCGCCTCTTGCGCCAGCTCCTTCGCCTCTTCACCCCGAGAGCGAATGTGGGCGGTGAAGCCGAACTCAGCGAGGATCTCTCGCACTTGATCATAGTCGTAGCCTTTGTCCAGGCACATCCCTTGGGGCTGCTCCTCGCTGGGCTCTGGTCGCTCAACCACAATGCTCTCAATCGTGGCCCGCACCAGCTTCATGTCGTGACGATTCGCGCCGTCGATCGCCAGTCCTAGCGGAACTCCATTGCCCTCAGTCAGCAGACTCCGTTTGACGCCGTCTTTGCCGCGGTCGGTAGGGTTTGGCCCCGTCTTTTTCCCCCCCAAGGGGCGCTTTGGTCATCGCCCCATCCATACTCAGCCAGGACCAGTCAATGCCTTTCAGCTCATCGAAGCGTTCGAGGCCGGCTTGCCACAGCTTCAGAAACACTCCCTCTTCAACCCAATAGGAGAAGCGGTCGTGGGCGGTGGACTTGGCGCACAACTCGGTCTGGTTCAAGGCCTCCCATTGGGCACCGGTTCGCAGGACATAGAAGATGGCATCAGCGCAGCGTCGGTCAGGAACGCGAGGGCGGCCGCCACCAAAGCGATGGGTGTTCACCCGCTTGGGAAGCAGCGGCTCCATCACCGCCCACAGCTCATCCGAGATCCGAAAGCCCGTCGTCGTCTTGTTATTTGGGGTACGAGCGCGCGTGCGCTTCGCCGTTGTCTCTGTGCTCATACCCCACAGTATACCAGTTATCCGGATAGGCTCT
>JACAEO010000085.1 GCA_013388805.1 Chloroflexota bacterium | reverse complement strand
CTTTGAAAGCCTACTCTCTCGAAACGGTGGTCGAAAGCCTTTGATCCCTCCTCAACATCAGCGAGAAATGCTTGCCGGTTGAGAAAGAGAGTAGTTCCCTGAGAGGCTTCACGAACACAGTACAGCGTTATTGATGCTCCTCTAAGGATAGGGTGTTGATCGTTCGGAATTTTTGTCAAGTAACGTTTGTGCGATGTTTCGTTAACCTCACCCTGTTTGGGTACAGCTACACTCCCAAGACGACGAATCGGAAGATGTAGAATTGATCGTACAAGGTCCCAATCCTTTTGATTACAGGATGGAATTGCCAAATTTTCGGGATTAAAGGCTAAAATATCAGTAAAACGCAGCAAGACCTGGGGTGATCCATCCTCAATATAACGTCCGGAGTGCGTCCTAACAGATAACCGCTGGCATTTTTGTCCAAACTGCACAAAGAATATAGTTGTGGGTAGCTTCGCCTCAGTAAAAACCCGCTTCTCGACAATATCCTTCTGGGGAAAGATTTCTAGTCTTTCAAGAGGCGCGTCAAGGCTCAGTAACTTTTTGCGCAGGTTATAGGTGTGATCGTCTCCGATCAATCCCATTGGCACAATGAAAGAGAATCTTCCCCTTTTCTGAGCTAAATTCAAGCCCAAAGCTGTGAAGAATCTGAACAAATTACCCTTACCCCGAATCGCCGTCTCATACACCGGTCGAGATTGATAAAATTTCTGCTCTAGACTGACATCTCTACCCAATTCCTTTCCTGCAACAACATCATAAGGGGGATTGCCAATAATGGCGCTAAAACGGCCATCCTCTTTTACCAGCCCCCTGGAATCAAACCACACCTCAGGAAACTCCAACTCCCAGTGAAAGAAACGCTGCTGCGCTGCACTCGGTGATTGATAGCCCCGTGCCCCTTCCGGATTCACCAGCCAGGCATCATAATCCCGCGCCTGCTCGCCGAAATAAGTTGCCACCCAGGCATCGGCGATATTGCGGAAGGGCTGCTTCAGATCTTCGATAGCCCGGTCGAGCGCCTTCTTATCGGCGATATCTTCGCGGCTGAGTGTCTCGCGGTTCATAATGCCAAGCACATTGCCGACGAGCGTAGGAATATGGGCCAGGAAGCGATCCTCGAACAGGTTGCGCTGGCCCGGTTGCTGCTTCGCGCCGGGCAGGGCGCCAAGATCGTTGATCCAGGCCCCGATCAGCGCATTGCCGCACTTGAGATGGTGGTCGAGGAATGAGAGCGGGCGCTGCGGATCCATGGTGAAGAGCCAGAGCGAGAGCTTGGCCAGCTCGACCGCCATGGGGTTAATATCCACGCCATAGATGCAGCGCTCGGCGACCATGCGCTTGTAGCGGATGAACTCGGCATCGCTCATCGCGCCGTCGCTGTCGCGCCCTTCACGGATCAACGCCTGGCCATAGGCTCGTGCCAGGTATTCGGTGGCGGCCACCAGGAAATGGCCCGAGCCCATGGCCGGGTCGAGCACCTTCAGATCCAGGATCTCGTCGGCGTTCAGCGGCACGTTCTGTTTGTCGCCCTCGCGGTTCTCGCCACGCACCAGCGGGCCAAGGGTGCTCTCGACGATATACTGGACGATGTAGTCGGGCGTGTAGTACGAGCCAGAAGATTTGCGCTTCGACTCCTTGCCGCCAAAGACCAGGAAATACTGCCCTGGCTCCTTCACGCCGGTGACGCTGCAGCCGCGCGGCAGGCTGGGGAATTCGGGGTTCTCCGCACGCGCCCGGCGGTACTCCTCCAGCTGCTTGCGCTCAGCAGCGCTCAGCTCTGAGGCAGCGACGTACTCCTCGTACTTCTGGTTATTTTTCTTGCGCTCAAAGATCACATGCTCCTCGCGGGCGATATGCGCGGAGTATTCGAGCAGGCCCTCGTAGATCTCGCCCAGGTGACGCACATCCAGGTCGCGGTAGGTGACCTTCTTACGCCCCTCGCCGCGTACCTGCCCGTTCTGCGGCCGGGTGCGGCTCAGCAGGTCGATCGCCCGCGCCAGGTAATAGTCGCCAACCGCAAACGTCTCCAGGAAGGGGTGCTGCTCAGGATCGAACAGGCCGCCGTTGTAGGCCGGGATCAGATTGCCGAAGCCCACGTCGATCAGGCCGAACAGTTCACGCAGGCGGACGTCAAGATCGGTCGCGCCCTGGCTGAAGAAACGCCGCGGATCGGGGTCATCGTGAACCGAGATGATATCGTCGCGTAGCGCCTCCAGGCTATAGGTATCACGGTAGAGCTCATCGTGCATCGGCAGCAGATCTCTGCTCTCGGCATAGAACAGGAACAGCAACCGGTAGAGCAGCGTCAACGACTCCTCGTAGATCGTGTGCAGCAGCTCATCAGAGTCGAGGTACTGCTCGATCGGCGCGGTGCTCCCCTGGCGCTGCTGCCACCGACGCGCCAGTTCCGGATTCTGGCGCATCAGGTAGAGGAAGCCATCGCCCAACTCTTCCAGCGCCTTGAAGACGTTCTGCTTGAGCTCGTCGCCAATCTCTTTGCCGTGGCGCTCGCTCTGAGCAAGAACGCGATCCAGCCGGGTGCGATTCTCGCTGTCACGCTGAATAAAGGAGGCTTGTGAAAACAGGCCGAGCATGTAACGGAAGGCGAGCCGGGCCTGGGGTTGTATCCACTGGACAGGACAGAAATCGTCTCCAGATCAACTTCCAGGAAACTGCGCGGCCTGTGGGCGCTGGCCTTGTGGAGCAGGCGTAGGAGCTTGCCGTTGGTCACCACACCCCAGGCGACATCGGCCTGCACCAGCGCCTGCTGGGCCACCTCCATCGTCGAGAGGCCTTCCAGACCCGCTACATTGGCCTTGCTGTCCAGGCTTTCTCTCCAGGGCAGCACCCAGATCAGGGCGTCCAGTTCCTGGCCGGCGGCTTTACCCTGATACTCAGGTTGGATCGACCTACCTCCCTGGGCCAGCGCAAAGGTTGGCTCGAAGACAGCCTGTTCAGCGACAATGCGTGGGCCTGGCTGGGGCTGCATACCCAGGGTGGGGAACAGCACCGCCTGGCACCATTGCGTGATCGTCACCGCCACATCAGTGGCAGGAACCAGGCTTGACCGGCGCGATTGCAACTCCTTCTGAACAAGCTTGAGCTGCTCTCTCGACTGGTCTTCGGAGAACGCGCCAAGCTCCTGGTCAGGCAGCAGCCGCTCCAGGTAATAGTCGGAGAGAAAGCCATCGGAGTTCTTCAGGTAGGGGTAGAGGAAGAAGCGATAGGCCGTGGCGCGACCAGTCGTTCCCGGGCGCGGGTGATCAATGGTGGTCTGGATCGCTACCTCTGCCAGCCGCAGGAAAGCATCACCTACCAGGGCAAGAGCGGTTTTGACCTTTGCTTTGTTGGGATTCAGCGTCGGGTGGCTGACCGCATTGCGCAGGTCGCGGCCGATCAGGAAAGCGGAGGAGCAGGCGTTCTCACCCGAGAGATCCTGGTTCTGGAGGCGCTTCTTGAGCCAGTTTTCGACCGCTGTACGGCCCTCGACGCGCCATTTCTTCTGCTCAGCATCCCAGAAGAGATCCTGCTCGGCCTGCTTTGCTGCCTCGAGCAGCTTTGTCGGGAAACTCCTGGCGGACTGCTGAATCAATGGATTGGTCTTCATCTCGCCAATCCAGTTCGAGAGGGTCAGGTTCTCGGGCTCACCAGCCTGGTGGCTCATCATATAGACGTTGTAGATCGCGAACCAGGCGTTGCGGAACTGGTCGATGCCGGCGGGCGCAGTCTCGGCCAGTTCCAGATAGTTGATCGCATTGCTCAGATAGGTGTACCAACGGCTTGAGGGGGCATACCCATGCGACTCCTGCGCCTGGCGGCGAAGTTCGAGTAGTCGGCTTGCGCGTGTCGTCATAGGTCGCTCCGTCTCATGCAAACGCCGTGGGCATAGTTGAAAACATCATTCGCTAGCCCGCGCAGGCGGGCTTCGCCTGCCCTGGCCCGCGGCACGCTCGGCCCGTAAACGGGCGGGCTACTCGTACCAAGGCCGCCTCCGCGGCCTCCGGCAGCCAGCGTAGGCTGGCTTCGCAAGCAGTAGCCCGCGGCTTCAGCCGCCGGGCGTGGTCGTCGGTACATGCCCGTTTTCATAATCAACGTTCATCAGCCGCCAGGCGTGTTTCAGGCTGGTGTCACGATCACCATATTGAGTAACTCCGGAGCCGGGAAGGCGCCGAGTTGCATGCTCTCGATCTCCCGGCGCCGCTCCTCCATACGGTGCGCGTGGCTGTGCAGCTCGTTCTCGATGCGGGTACGCTGGCCGCGGGTGGTCGCATCGTACATCTCTTCGAATAGCGCGGTCTGCAGACCGCCCAGCTGGCTCAGCCGGACCTGTTGCAGCTCACGCACACCGCGATCAAAGCGCTCCAGATCCTCCAGCAGCACCCGGATGTCGTCCTGCCGGGCGCGCTCTACTCGCGCGTAGTAAAGCTGATACTGGCTGCGAATATGGGCCTCGGCGGTGGCGCGTAGCCCGGCGAAGCGGCTGCGAATAGCCTCCAGGGTATGATCGCTGAGCTGTGCCTGGGGTGTCGTTGGGGCCAGATAGAGCTTGCGTCCCAGGGCGGGCTGCACCCTGGCATCGAGATCGACAAACACGGGCTCCAACTCCTCGCGGATGACCCGGCCCTTCTGGTCCTCGAAGCGCAGGAGGAAGTTGAACACTACTCCCGGCAGCCCAGCGTAGTCGGTCACCATGTAGCTCAGCTTGCCGCCCAGGTCAGCTGCGCGGGTAACCCGGCAGTAGTGCACCATCCGCTCCAGCAGCGGGTGGCCGAAGGCCAGCAGGTCCGGCGCTTCGTGGTTCACCCAATCCCGGTTGGCAATTTCGCGGCTGAAGGTCACCCGTTCGAGCTGTTTCGGCAGCTTGTCGTCCTGGATGACCGACGGTACCCGCAGGCGATAGACGCCTTTGTGCGCGGTCGGATGCAATTTACGGCCATCTTTTTCGCCGCTGCCGGTATCACCATACACCCGCAGGAAGGTCTCGACAAAATCCTGAACGTCGGTGTACTGGGGGATTGCCTCACGCGCCGCCGCAATGGCATGCTCGGCACTGTCGATCTCAGCCTGGGCAAACTGGCGCACCCCGGAGATGAAGTGGGTCTGGCGCAGACTTCGCACAATCTCGTCCAGGCGCTTGAGCTCATGCTCGGTGATGGCCGCTGCCTGCGCTTTGTCGATTGAGCGATCAAGCACCCGCAGGATCAGCTCATCGAGCGGCACGCGGTCGAGCACGCCTAACACCTCGGCCATATTACCGAGTTGACGCCGGATCGTCTCGATCCGCTCCTGAAGCGTCTTGAAGATCTCGGCCTCTTTTGAGTCCTTGACCATCAGGTTATAGACCTGCACGGTGCGCTGCTGCCCATAGCGGTGAATACGGCCAATCCGCTGCTCCAGCCGGTTCGGGTTCCAGGGCAGCTCATAGTTGACCATGATGTGGCAATGACGCTGCAGGTTGAGACCCTCAGAGGCCGCGTCTGTAGCCAGCAGCAGCCGCGTGTCCGGTTCGTTAAAGCGGCGCTCGGCGTGCAGCTTCGAGCCGACCTCTGCATCACTCTCACCGAGCGCCATGCCGCCGTGGATCTCAACAATGCTCTGCGGCCCGAAGAACCAGAGACCAGTCAGGTGACGCTTCAGATAGTCAAGCGTATCGCGATACTGGGTAAAGACGATCACCTTCTCCGTCGGATCGTGGGCAAAGAGTTGCTGGAGGAAGCTGGTCAGCCACTGCAGCTTGCTATCCTGGCCGGACGCGATCAGCGCGTCGGCCTGCTGCATCAGCCCGCGCAAGCGCTTCACCTCGGTCGTGCGATCGGCATAGGCCGCCTGCACGCGCCGTGTCTCCAGGTAGCGCTCGACGAGCTCACGGTCCTCGTCCTCCATAAAGCCGCCGCTGGTGTACTCCTTGAACAGCTGCTGGAGTTGAACCCGATCGGCGGCGAGCCGGGCGGTGGTGCGCTCCTCGACGACACTCTCGATCCGCCGCGCCAGGGTCTCGCGCAGGGCGAAGAGGCTCGAAACCATGCGCTGCTGGACAAGGGTCAGCAGGAACCGGCCAATGTTGCGCTCAGAGGCTGTGATCGAGCGTTTGCGGCTCAGCGTCACCCATCCCTCACTGGTGTAGTCGGTGACCGCTTCGTAGAGGGCGCGCTCAGCGGGGCTGAACTCAATCTCAATCGGGTGCGGCTCGCGCTCGCGGAACTTCTTCACCAGCTCGCCGTGCTCATTGCGCTCGAAGATGCTCTCCTTGCCGCGCCGGATCATGATCTTGTCGACCCGCTCACGCGCGTCCGGCCGGTCAAGATCCTCAATCTGGGCAAACATGAACGGGTCGATCAGATTGAGCAGATTGAAGAAGTGCTCCGGTTTTCCGGAATGTGGCGTCGCAGTCACCAGCAGCAGGCTATCACAGCGCTCTTGAATGGCACGCGCAAGCTCCGCGCGGTTTGAGTCGGTCGAGACGTAGTGCGACTCATCGATGATCACCAGGTCCCAGCGCCTTTCGACCTGCATCAACAGGTCGAAGTAGGGATTGACGTTCCGCCTGGCACTGCCTGCCCCCTCGTACTCTGGCTTGATCCAGTCAATCGAGGTAATGATCGCATTGCGGGCCAGCCAGGGGTTCAGATTCTCATCAACCAGCTGCCTGACAGCCAGCATCGTATGGCGATTGTAGATCGTGAAGGAGCGCAGAAAGTGGCGCTGCATCTCCTTCTTCCACTGGTCCTGCAGGGCCGCCGGCACCACAATCAGCACCCGGTCGCCACGCTTACGGGCGGCGAGCTCCTGCATAATCAGGCCAGCTTCGATCGTCTTCCCGAGACCGACATCGTCAGCGATGAGGAAACGCTGGCGCAGCGACTCCATCACCTTTTTCACCGCCAGCAGCTGGTAGGGCTCGGGGACAATCTTGGAGTTACTGATGCTGAGCAACTTAATCGTACTCATAGACCAGCGAAAGGCGGGTCGCGTTGGTCAGCAGCCGGTAGTGGTCGATATGGTCGATTCGGCTCTCGAGGAGGTGATCGGTCGCGGTAGCGATCGGCTCGATCGCGGTAAGGGGGTAGAGGAACGGCTGAGGGCGCCCGCCGTTATCTGGGAACATGCGCACCGTCCAGGTACCGTCCTGGTTATTAGAGATCTTAATGACCTCCCAGACCTGATTGCGACAGCGTACTTTGCTGCCTATGTCGAATGGTAGTGTGGTCATAGCGTCGCGGTACGGCGCAAGATACGAACAATCCCGGCCGAGATACGCGGATCTAGCGCAAACTCACAGCCTGGCGATCCGCACCCAACACGTGTATATGGCGCACGTCGCAGCTGCAGCGCCTCACCACAAACCGGGCACGCAATCGGTAGTTGCTCGGCCTGCGCGGGAACCGGCATCTGTGCCAGAGCCTCCATCGAAAGTGAACCTGGGCATGTAGGACTCTTCTGACAGAGCCACAGGCCAATGTCCGGGTAGGCCTGCATTGCCCCCCGACAGACTGGGCACTCCGGTGTCGACACAGGCGGTTGTTTGACGGTAGCACTCGCGGCCGCTTCGGGCGAAGCCAACGCACCCGGCTGCAATGCTAGATTGGCGAGCACGTCATCGACAAGTTCCGCTGACTCAAAACGCAGCATCGACTCACGGGAATCGTTGTGGGAGAGAATGTTCAGGCTACCGTGCCAGAGAACATGACCATCAATCACGCCCACCTTCTCATGCATACCAGGCCGCTCGTGAAACGCAACCCCAATCTCAATCAGACGACGTCTCACACTATCGTAATGCCCAAGCAACAGATCCGGCTGCTCGTGCCTTGGCCGTGCATACACGTCAATGGTGACATTACGTAGCTGCGCCACCTGCAACACAGGATAATAATAGGCAGCACGATTCTGCGATAGAAATGGCGACATGATGATGATTCGCTGAAGTGCAGTGCTCAGATCATTGCGAAATTGGGCATGAAAATCACTCTCACGATGATGACGTATCGCGATCCCACTGAATCTTGTGTCTCGTGACAGATTAGATGATGCACCTATATTATTCACTGTCAAGGATCGCATTCGACAGCCGCTGCACCCTTTTCTACTGATGCCGGCTATTGTACCACGCCATTGCCAGCACTGCTGAAATTGAGCATGATTTGCGCAACCGTTCGAGGAAAAGGCGCTCGCCTGTGCTACACTGCCTCCAGCAGCGGCCTTCTCGCCGCCGCGACCCTGCTCCCCCGCCCGGCCTCCCGCTCTGTACCTTGCGCGAGGCAGCGCGAGCGAGCCGATCGCGCCGGCCATCCGTGGGCCGCATGCGGATCACCTGGCGAACCGCATACCCCACCGCGCCGCGGCGCGTCGCGACCCCGTTCGTCCCGGCCCGCCCGGAGAATACGATTTTAGATTGCCGATTTTCGATTGCCGATTGGGTTGCATAGCATCATAGCGCCATCGAGCGCCTGCAGGCATGATCGATCATCTATGCTCCGGCTCTGTGCCGTGTTCTTGCACCTCCACGTGCCCTGGTATTGCGACTGGCGCCCCGGTCAAGCAGTTGTCTGGAGGTCTGTCACACTGCACCGCTTTCGACGTTGTCGCTCGCGACTGGCTGTCCCTGCGCCCAGGCGTACACGGCAAAGCTGTCCACACTGCTCGGTGCCGCTATCAGCGTCGGGTCCTGCCCGGCGAGCAGCGGCACCGCGTTCGCGTTCATCGCGCCCTGGCGCAACGCCTCCTCGCTCTCCCATACCGTGATCGACACCGAGCGTCCGTCGGCTGCCTCGCCCCAGTAGCCGGCTACGAACCCCGGCTGGCTGCGTAGCGCCGGGAGGAACCGCTCGAACAAGTTGCGGCGTGACGCCTCGCTGACCTCAGGCGTCAGGGCCTCGAACAGGCCGATCCGTACGATCATCGTGTTCCCTCCTGGTGCCGCTCGCTCAAATCAATGTACGAGCTCGGCTTCGCCGCTACGAGGTCCGACCCTGCTGCCGCTCGATCAGGTTGGCGAGGTCGCGTAGCGTCGTCCGCAACTGCTCCATCCGCTCACTGCCCAGGTACTCGTTCCACTCCTGCTCCAACTCCTGGATCGCCTTGCGGGCGACCAGCACCAGCGCTGCGCCGCGCTCGGTCAGAGTGACCAGGCTCGCCCGCCCGTCGGTCGGGTCCGGGCGACGCTCCAGGTAGCCCCGCTCCAACAGGTGCTCGACCAACGCACTCATCGACTGCTTGGTCATCTGAGCACTTGACGCCAGCGTGGTCACCCGCGCCCCCCCGGGCGGCAGGTGCTGGAACACACTGAAGTGTGCGATGCTCAGGTCGGTGTAGCCGGCGTCCGCGAGATGTCGCCGCACGTGGTCAATGGTGGCCTGGTAGGGGATGCGAAGCAGCGCGCCAATCAGTCGCTCCTGTGCATCAGAGTGTGACATCGGTCGCAGGTACCCTCTTGACAAAAAAGTCAGCCTGACTTACTATTAAGTCAGTCTTCCTGTCTAATATACCACGGACCCGCCACGATGGAAAGGGGAAAGCTCGTGACCCGCACATCCGCCCTCGTCAGTGTCGACCGCTCGTGCCTCGACCGCTCGCGCTGGTACTCCGGCTATCTGCTGACCATGTTGGTCACTGGTGAGGAAACTGGCAGGCGCTTCTCACTGGTCGAGGAGGTCGGCCGCAAGGGCCTGAGCGCCGACCCGCCGATGCACCTGCACACCCGCGAGGATGAAAGCTTTTACGTGCTCGCGGGCGAGGTGACGTTCTTTGTCGGCAACGAGGTGATCCAGGCAACGGCGGGGAGCTTCGTCTTCCTGCCACGAGGCGTCCCGCATCGCTTCGCCCTGGCGTCCGACCACGTGCGCATGCTCAATCTGTGTTCACCGGCCGGGTTCGAGGGCTTCTTCGAGGCGCTGAGTGTGCCCGCTGCGGCGATGACCTTGCCGCCGCCGCCGGATGGCCCGCCGGATATCGGGCACCTGCTCGCCACTGCGGCCGCATACGGCGTCACGATCCTCGGGTCGCCTCCCGCCGCTGAGGGGTAATCGCTTTTGTCTACCTCTGGTGGAGACGCTGGACGCGCTGCTGCGGGAAAGAGGGTGAACTGCCGTGGGTTTTCTTCTGGTGATAATCCTGGTCTTTGTGGTTCTACTAGCGATAGTGCTCGGGTTGAGCATCGGGGTTGCCTTGCTGCTCGTCTGACTGCTGCCGGCGGTCGGGCTGGAGATGGCCCTGATAACGTTTTTACTTTTACCTTGATGCGCATGGGAGGTGCGCCACCAGGCCCCGCATACCCCACCCCCCTAGCCCCTCCCCTGCCAGGGG
>JACAEO010000183.1 GCA_013388805.1 Chloroflexota bacterium | reverse complement strand
GCTCAGCGCCCACACCACGCCCCGGGGCGCCGGCGGCAGCGCAGCCCGGCGCCGCAGCGTGGCGCTGGGACGGGACTGCCGGCCAGCCGGTAGCCGAGCCCGCCGACCTGACGCTGCCCGCGCATCCCCTCAGGGTCGCTGCCGACCTGCGCGGCGATGGCCGCCCACTGTGGGCCGAGCTCGACGCGGCAGGCGTCGTCACCCTGCGCGATGGTCCAGTGCACGACGCCCCGCTGGTCTGGCGCAACGAGCATCCGGCCTGGCGTTTCACCCGGGTGCTGGCCGGCGACCCCAACGATGACGGGCGGATCGAGTTGATGCTGCTGCTCTGGCAGCCCGACGAACGCGGCGCGCTGCGTTCCCAGCCCTACCTGCTGGGCTGGCGCGGCGGGCGCTTCCAGGTGATCTGGGGTGGTTCGGCCACGGCGATGCCGATCCAGGACCTGGCCTGGGCCGACCTGGACGCTGACGGGCGCGGCGAACTGGTCGTGCTGGAGGGGGGGGTGGCGCCTGGCGACCCGGGCGAGCACGTCTCGCTCTGGCGCTGGCATGGCTGGGGCTTCGAGCTTGCCTGGCGCTCGCCAGCGGGCCGCTGGTGCGCCGTGGCGCTTGAGGATCTGCAGGGCAATGGGGAACGGGCGATTGTGGCTGCTAGCTGCGCCGTAGACAGGCCCGGTTCTCCGGACTATAATTGGGCTGTTGGCACGAGCAAGGAGGTGCGTTCATGGCAGATTCGCGAGACGATGGGACGGCTGGCCGCGCGAGCGAGGACCTGGTGGACGCAGCCGGCGCGCTTGGCGCCAGCGTCGCGCGGCTAGGTATTGCGGCGGTGGGTTGGCCACTCTACCTGCTGCCACCGCGGGCCCGCCACGATGCGATCGATGCAACCACCGACCTGTTCAGCGCCGTTGGCGCGCTGCACCTGAGCTTCGCGCGGGCGGCGATCCGCGGCGTGCAGGCCGCGACGCGTGAACTCAACCGGGTCGTGGCCGAGGAGAACGAGCCGGCTGAGCCCAGGCCGTAGCGCGGCGCGCTCCTCCTGCGTCCGCGCGTGACGGGCCGGGTGGGACGTAACGGCTGATACTGCTGGCCAACTCCGTTGTGCCTATAGCACTGAGCAAGATGATTGAGCCACTGAAGCACTGAGCCGGGTGGCTCGCTGCGCTCGCGCCTGCTTGTGGTTGGCTCAACGGATCTGCCCCCTGCTGTATGCCGGGTGCAGCCGGGTTTGCCGGCAGTATCTTCCAGGCGACCTGTTCGGGCATCAGCGCGACCTCGACCGTGTCCAGCTGCGCCGCGCCCAATCTACCATCGCACATCTGTAATCTGCAATCGCATTAGCGAGGTGGGGCGCAGGGTGGCGGGGCCTGAAGCCAGGGCACAAACTCAATGTTGACGCCCACCGAATCGCCGCGGCCGTCGACATTGCGCTCAGGGTCGTAGGGGCCGGAGGGCTCGCCCCACCAGTTGTTGCGCATATCGAGCTTGATCTCGCTGGTGGCGCCGCGGCCAAGGCCAAAGCGCAGGTAGATCGGAATGATCGGCGGCGTATGCTCGTCGATATAGTTCTGCTCGACGCGCAGATCCATCAGTGGTGCGCCGTTGGGCGCCACTTGCTCGGTCATCGTGCGCAGCCCGAAGCCCTGATCGGCGCCGACGAGCGTATTGCAGACCACGGTGCCGCGCAGCGGCCCATTGGTGGTGAGCTGCAGATTGGGCGCGCCGCCGCTGATCATATTGCCGTCGATGGCCAGGTTTAGCGTATCGAAGCTGCTGCTGCTGTTGACGCGCACCTGCGGCGAACCATCGCTGAGGCGATTGCCGCCGATGCGGTTGCCGGTCAGGGTCACGACGTTGCCACGGGTGTAGCTGGCCTCCAGGGCCGCGCCGAAGGGCATATCGTTGCCAGCCACCTCACTGTCGCGCATCTCCAGCCGGGTATCAGTTGTCAGGATTGCGCCGCCGTTATCGGTGAAGCGGCTATTGCGCACCACGAGCTCGCTGCGGTCGACGGCCATCACCGTGCCGCCGATGCCGCCGCCGCGTACCTCGCTGTGCTCGAGCACCACAACGCTGTTCGGCCGCCCGAAGATACCGCTCCAGCGCGCGCCGCTGCTGCCGACGAAGCGCACGGGCTGGCCGGGCTGGCCCAGGGCGATCAGACGACCGCCATCGACATAGATCGACACACCAGGGTCGAGGCGCACCTCGACCCCCGGCTCGATGATCAGCTCGGCGCCGGGGGCGATCTGCAGGTCACGCCGGAGGACGATCGGGCTCTGTCCGGCGGACCAGCGCACATTGCCGCGCAGCACGTCGGCGGGGGGCGGCGGGGGTGGCGGCGGGGTGGTTGGCGTGACCGGCGGCGCGGTGGGCGAGGCTTCAAGTGCGAGATCGGTCGGGGACGTTCCCGTCGGCAGCGGCTGGACAGGGGGGGCGACCGTCGGCTGGATCGCCACGGGCGGTGCGCTGGTGGGCGGCGGCGGCGCAGTAGGCTGGATCACCGTCGGGTTGAAGGTCGGCACAGGCGGGGGCGTGCCTTCGCCAACCGGGCCAGGATAGGCTACCGTGGTTGCCGTACCCGGTGGCGAGGGGGCAGGCTCACTGCCAGGGCTGGTCGGCGAGGGCTCGGCCTCCGGGACGCCAGTGGCGATCGTGCCTGGCTGCTGGGTCGCCGTGATGATGCCGCCGGCACCGGGGCCGGGGTAACTCACCGCTGGACCAGGGGTGGCAACCCCGGCCGGTGTGCTGACCGGGTAGGGTTCGCCGGCAGGACCGGTAGCAGCCACCGCGCTGGTGGCGGTAGCCCCGAGCTGGCCCACGTTCGTCCCCGAGTTGGGGGTGAAGAGAAACGTCAGCGCAACGGCGACGATGAGAAAAGCCAGCGCGCCAAGCAGAAGCAGCGTATCGCGGCTGATGCGACCCTCTGCGGTAGGCTCGGGCGGCTGCTGGTCATCCTGGGTCACAGAGCGAACCTCCCCATGGCGGACGGAAACCGTGCGCAGTGTACCATGGCGAGCCGTGCGCTGCAATGGTCGCCGCGCGGGGGGGGACGGGTCAATGAAGGCCGGCTGCGCGGCCTCTCGAGCTGGCGAAGGCCGGCGTTGCAACGCACCGGCAACGATATGCGCGCCGTGGGGTGGGGTCTGGTGCCGCCGGAGCCGGACGGCGGCGAGCCCGGGGGTGATGGCCAGCCCTCAGTTGATCGTCTCGACGTTGCTGGTACAGAGGAAGATCACCCGTTCGCCGATATTGGTGGCCCGATCGGCGCTCCGCTCCAGCGCGTGGACCACGTCGAGCATGTCGATCGTCGCCTCGACCCGGTTCGGATCGGCGTAGACCGCGGCGATCAACTGGTCGCGGAGCTGGTCCTCAAGCGCATCGACTTGCTCATCGCTGGCGGTGAGGCTGTGGGCCAGTGCGACATCCTGGCGCAGGAAGGCCTCCAGGCTGGTGTTGACCATCTGCAGGGCCAGGTTGGCCATCTCGATCAGCTGGGGTGGAGCGGTGATCAGCGCCGGACGGCGGGTCGCGCGCCGCACCCGTCTGGCGATGCTGTTGGCGTAATCACCAATCCGCTCGAGCTCACCAGCGATCGCGGTCACAACCGTGATCAGCCGCAGGTCGCTGGCCACGATCGGCTGCTGGGTGGCGAGCAGGTGGATCGTGCGCTCTTCAAGGTTGTGCCAGGCCTCGTCGATCTGCCGGTCGGCGCTGATGATCTGGGCTGCCGCGGTGACGTCCCAGGTTTCAAGGGTATGGATGGCACGGAGCAGCGCCTGCTCGACCATACTGCCCATCCGTAGCAGGTCCTCACGCAGGCTGCCGATCTGACGCGCATAGCGTTCGCGGATCATTTGTTACCCCTTGAAGGTTCCCGGGACTGGTTCCCATCCGCGCTCAGGATACCACAGTTTATCGGCTGGCGGCTATGGGAAACGCCATGGTTTCTGTTCACCCTCGGGGTAACACACGCGCCTGGGAGCGAAGGCATCCCGCCCACATGCGCGCCGGAGGCCGGCGTACCCGGGTTTGCCAGCCGGATCCTGCAACGTCCGTCTCCCGCGGTGGCACACACCGGGGTCTGGGGCGCTCTCAGGTGGAGGGTTTTTGGGCGTTGCGCCCCCAGGCCCCGCATACCCCACTCCCCTACCCCCTCCTCTGCCAGGGGAGGAGGCTAGAAT
>JACAEO010000006.1 GCA_013388805.1 Chloroflexota bacterium | reverse complement strand
TTCCGCTTCCCGATCCCGGCTGGATACCGCTGGGAACTGCTCAGCCCCGAGCCCGCGGAGCTGTCGGGGGCGCCGATCGTCAGCGCCGGTCGCCTGGTTCTGACATCGGCGGCGGAGGGCGACCCGGTCGATATGACCTTCACCCGCGTGCGCTTCGCCGGGACGCCGCAGGCGTGGCGCGACGCCGAAGCCCAGGCGCTCCCTGGGAGCAACCCCATCAACCCTGCGCTGAGCGATGCGGTGACCATTGGGGGCAAACAGGGCCTCGCCTATCAGCTCCCTGGGATCGCGGGCGACAGCCGCCTGCGCATCGTGGCGCCGCTCGACGGCGATCTGGTGCTGATCGACCTCAGCCACCCCGAGTTTGCCGACCAGCAGCTGATCCTCCACGCCCTGGAGTAGGTTTGTCATGAAGCACGAGGCGATGGCTGATACTGCTACCATCCGCGCCGACTTCGACCGTCTGGCGCCGCCCGGCCTCCTTAACACCACATGAGCCGTAACTGTATCCTGCTGCTCGCCTTACTCATTCCAGCGCACGGGCGAACGTTGAGACGAACACGGTACGCTACGATAGCCTGGAGAGCGCTATTCCGGCCTGGTTTCAACCGGCGCTGCCCATAGCCCGCCGCGCCCATTCCAAAGCAGCACGCGCTGCCCATCCGGGCTCAGGCTCCCGACGGCGTCCCAGCGTGGCTGGGTGAGATCCTGGACGCTTGCGCTCTCGGCGTCCACCACGATGATGCGCCGGCCGTGGAGTGGGTACCAGGGCGCCTTCAGCGACCATAGGCCCGGCGTCAGGGAGAGCGGCAAGCCTGGTAGCTGAGCCGCCAGCGACGGGCACCTGCCAGAGTACTCCGCCGCTGAGGAAGTACACCTGATCACGCACGACGGCGATCTGTGAGCGGTCAGTTACGCCCAGGCGGTGACGTACGCCGGTTGCTACGTCAATAGCGGTGATCGCCCTGCGCCATACCGGGCCGTCTTGCGGCTGCCAGGTCAGCGCGACAACGCTGCGCTCATCGGGGCTCCAGACCGCATCTGTTGCCTCTTCGACCAGCTTCCAAGGGTCACCGCCGTCAAGGGGCACAACCCAGAGCCCGGGTCCTCGCTCGCCCGTGCCTTGCTGCTCCGGCTGGACACGCAGCAGTACCGTACGGCCGTCAGGAGCCCAGCGCACTGAACTTGCCTGTGGTTCGCTCAGGATGGTGGACACAAGTTCATCCGCTGCCGGCGCGAGGGGAAGAGCTTTTAGTACGCCGAGCTGAACTGACGTGTCAGAGCCGGCAGGTGCAATGCCGGGCACTGCCTGGAGAGGAACAGTCAGCCGATCGAGCGCGGTAAGCCGGCCCGCCGGCGAGTCCAGGGCCGGGATGCTGACCAGACGCGTGTGTCCATCGGCAAAACGTAGCTCAACGCGCACACGCGCCCAGGCAGCGCGCCCACCGCTGAGTACCTCACGCACCCGGTAGCTCTCGAGCGGCTGGCGTGGATCAAGGGGTGCCAGGCCGGTCTGTCCGATCAACAGGTCGAGGCGCGCGCTCACAAGCGCGATCGGGTCGCCATCCCACAGCGTCGCGAAGCGATTGACGAAGGGGCTGTGCGGATCGTAGCGGTAGCCGCCGGCAAGCAGATAGTACGCCCCAAGGGGGTTCGGCAATGCCGAATATGGGGCCACGAAGCTGACCAGCAGCAAGCCGGTCACGAGCAGGAAGCTGCGGAGCCGGATCGGTAGTGCGCCGAGCCAGCCTCTCGCGAGCGAGCACAGCAGCAGCTCGCCCGCCAGGAGCAGGGCCAGCCCACCAAACGGTTCGAGGAGGCTATCACTATGGTACAGGAGGTCGAGACCAGCAATGATGAATACGGCTACAGCCAGGGAGATGAAGGCAGACCATATGCCGCCCAATCCACCGCGAGCACGACGGAGGACACCCACAAGGCTCATTACGCCCGTTATGAGAAGAAGGAGGAGCTGCGGCACCACGAGAGGCGCGTTATCGTTCAGCAGTCCGCTTGCGAGGGGGGCAACAAGGATTCCCAGCGCGCCTCCGAGAAGACCACAGGCGAGCGCAGCAAGCCGTATGGGTTGAGGCATACCACCATTGTGCTGTCGAAACCGCATGATCTTTCCTCGAGCGCTCCTGAGTAGTCGCGCCGGACGTCGGCAACCATGGCGGCGAGCAGCTCTGGCGGCATCGGACTGAGATGGGTGAGCACCACCTTGTGCTGGCGAAGTGTACCCCTGTCAGCATCTGCACGCCCTCCCCTTTGGACGTGTTGCACCGCGCCTCGGCAAGCGAGAGCTGTAGGGCGGGTGGGAGTGATGCAGCCCCGAGCGCCTTCAGTAATGCCGAAAATGCCAGGGAGGCCTACAAGATAAGTATGTCGCGCTCTGCGTTGTGTAACGCTTCACAACGGCGTTTGTCTGGTGAGCCATAAACAAGTCTTCTGCCCCACCTGCTGTACATTGATGGCCACACAGCTGCCGAGCGAGCGCAATGTGTAGGTGCCCCGCCCTTCTGCGGGGGACAAGGTATCGAGCGGCAGCTACACTCGCCTGGTGCGCAGCGCGCAGCAACGGAGCGTTTAAAGACGGCACAATTACGATGCCCCGCCAACGTAGGACTTCGCCGTGAAAGCATTCGTGAAATTCGTGGCCGGATCGTACCTCCTGTACTGGTCAGCCCTCGCGTCCCTTGTCGCCGAGCAAGCCGTCGAGCGCGCCCGACCAGCGGGACTGGCAGGTATTGTCCCAGAGCAGCCTAGTACAGCCGGGGTCGATACCTGGATGATCACGTGGTTCGGCACACTAACGGTGCTGTTCATCGTCGGCGGAGCCCTCGTAGCGATCCACGGTGCATGGAAGCTCTGGCGCAGGCCGAGCGCCTGATGCGCGCGACCCGCCTGGCGGCCGTTGTCCTCAGCCTCGCCGCCTATGCCGTGCCGCTGGCGATCTACACCGGCTTCCGTGCGGAGATTCTCCTGGGCAACCCGCTGAATATCATGCTATTGGGCGGACTGCTGCTGCTTCCCGGCATCGTCGCGGGGCGAATAACGGCTACCAGGGCCGGTCCGCGAACGCTGCGCGGGGCGGCGGCGGCAGCGCCTATCCTGCCCGTGAGCTTCGCCATCGCCGCCAGTAGCGCGCTGCTGCTCGGTCTGTGGTTCGGGCCGGAGTATTATCGAGGCACCGACATCCGCGTTCCCCTCTTTCTTAGCTCGGCCTTCCCTGCGGGCGCCGCAACGCTCTTCGTCGGGATGGGGCTTGATCACGGCTTGGCAGCCGTCGCCGCCGGGCGGGGGCGGGGTTTCCACTGCGGAACCTGGCTCCTCGCCCTGGTCTGGATGGCGCTCGTCGCCCTGCACGGTCTCAACCCCATCCTGGGCTTCGGCTCGTACACCGCGCAATCCGACCAGTGGGTGATGCTTTACCTTGCCCTCCAGTTGGTGACGCTTGGCGCCGGCCTTGTGCTGGCACGGCGCCTCAATCCGTGGGGAGGTCGCCCCTCTGAGCGCTAACGGCCGGGGTCGCGATGGCTTCCCGGCGCTTTTGCGGCACCATGCTGCAATCGACCGGGCACATTGCCGAATCAGCGTCAGGAAGCGATAATGAAGGACTTCAGGCCCCGAGGCTTTCTTGCGGACGTGCGCCTCCCGCCGTTTCACTTCAGGTGGCCGCTTCTCGGCGCATTCGTCGGCGGCATCTGGGCGGAACGCGCCCGCCCGCTCGGCCTGCCGGGCATTGTGACCGATGCGCCTGGCGGGATCGGG
>JACAEO010000021.1 GCA_013388805.1 Chloroflexota bacterium | reverse complement strand
GCGGTGAACAGCGGCCGGTCGAAGCCGGGCGAGGACACTTCGAGGTCGTAGTGCCCCGGGATCGGATCGTTGACGTCGAGGATCGCCGCGATCTCGCGGCTTGATGCCTCGCAGTCCCGCGAACGGGCGGGGCCAGCGGATCGTGGCGAGCATGCCGCGCAGCGGCGCTCACTCCAGGTAATCCCGCAGGTGCTGGCCGACGTCGGGGCTGCGCAGACGCCGCAGCGCCTCAGCCTCGATCTGCCGGGCGCGCTCGCGGGTCATGCCGAGCGTGCGCCCAACTTCTTCCAGGGTGCGCCGGCGACCATCGACGAGGCCGTAGCGCAGGTCGATGATCCGGCGCTCACGCTCGCTCAGGTGGTCGAGGGCATTGGCCAGGTCGCGGCGCAGCAACTGCGACGAGGCGAAATCGGTGGGTGACGGCAGTTCCTCGTCGGTGAGAAAGTCACCCAGGGTATGTTCCCCCTCGTCGCCCACTGGTGTCTCCAGCGAGACGGGGCGGCGCGCGGCCTCCAGCACGCGCTGGATGCGCTCAACCGACTGGCCCAGCGCGATCGCGATCTCCTCGGCAGTCGGCTGGCGCTCCAGCGCCTGGGCCAGCCGCTCGGAGGTGCGCTTCACCTGGCCGACAGACTCGCTCATGTGCACCGGCAACCGGATCGTGCGCCCCTGCTCGGCGATCGAGCGGGTGACGGCCTGGCGGATCCACCAGGTCGCATAGGTGCTGAAGCGATTGCCCTTGCGGTAGTCGAACTTCTCCACGGCGCGCATCAGCCCGATGTTGCCCTCCTGGATCAGGTCGAGCAACGACAGGCCCCGGCCGACGTACTTCTTCGCGATGCTCACCACCAGGCGCAGATTGGCCTGGATCAGATGGCGACGCGCGTCATTGCCGATCTGCACATCCTGCTCGAGGGCGCGGCGCAGCATCGGCGTAAGGTCCGGCGCGCGCAGCCGCTCCTCAGCGGCATTCCCGCGCTCGATGCACTCCGCTAGTTCGACCTCTTCGCTCGCCGTCAGTAATGCGACCCGGCCGATCTCCTGCAGGTAGTGCTGGACGGTATCAAGGGTTGGCTCACTGCCCCGGGGTGAGCCCGGGTGCTCGTGCGTCAGGTCCTCGAGTTCGACAATGGGCTCAGCCTCGGGATCATGCTCCATGGCCCGTGCATCGGTGAACTCCCAGCTGGGTGTGGTCCGCTTGAGCATCGATCTGTGCTCCTAGCCTAGCAGCAGAGACACAAGCTAACTCCATCCCGCTGGGGAAGGAGCGCTGCCGTCGTAGCCGGTCTTAACTTGCACTCAACAAATCGGGGTTAAGCGCGCGCGGTGTTGGGTTGAGGTTGCACAACAGCCACAAAAGCTGATGACTGCGATGCCAAGTATAGTTGTGATAACTCAACTTGTCAAGTAGTTTCACGCGCAAACTAGATCGGGGGCTGGGAGGCCAGGGCGCATGCCACCTGGGCGGCAACCCGCGCATTGCGCCGCAGCAGCGCCACATTGACACCAATGCTCTCGCCGTGGGTCTCCTCGGCCATGGCGGCGAGCAGAAACGGGGTCACCGCCGGACCACGGATGCCGGCCGCCTCGGCGCGGGTCAGGGCCCGCTCGATCACTGCCTCAACCTGATCACGGGGCAGGGCCACCTCGTCGGGTGGCGGCACGCACAGCAACAGCCCGCCCGGCGCAGCCATGGCTGAAAGCCGACGTTGGGCACGCCACAGGCCAGCCACCGCTTCCGGGCTATCAGCGCGCGCAGGCAGCGCCAGCCCGCTGCTCCGGCTGTAGAAGGCCGGCAGCTCGTCGGTGCCAAAACCAACCAGCGGCACGCCCAGCGTCTCCAGGTACTCCAGCGTGGCTGGCAGATCGAGGATGGCCTTGGCCCCTGCACAGACCACCACGACCGGTGTGCGGGCCAGTTCGGTCAGATCCGCCGAGACGTCCCAGCTGTGCCCGGCGCCGCGGTGCACGCCGCCGATGCCGCCCGTGGCGAAGAGCGCCACCCCGGCGGCCGCGGCCAGGGCCATTGTGGCAGCAACGGTCGTCGCGCCATCGGCACGCTGCACGACGCACAGCGCCACGTCCCGCCGTGAGAGCTTGCGCACCGCGCTCCCCCCCGTGGCCAGCCGCTCCAACTCAGCGGCGGTGAGCCCGACGGTTGGCACCCCGCCCACGACGCCGACGGTCGCCGGCACGGCGCCTGCGGCCCGTACCTCCGCCTCCAGGGCGTGGGCGACCTCCAGATTCTGCGGATGGGGCAGGCCGTGACTGATCAGCGTGCTCTCCAGCGCCACCACCGGCTGGCCCTCATCGACCGCGACCGCCACTTCTTCTGACAGACGGAGCATTGGTTCACTCTTCGCGCGTAACGCGCCAGCTGCCTCCCAACCAGCAAGGCTTCGCTCCTGACGCGCTAGCCCCCGATCCCGGCGGTCGCCAGCATGATCAGCGTGAAATTGTAGGTCCCGTGAACGATCGCCGCAGTGGTGGTATTGGCCCGGTTGCGCACGATGCCGCAGACCACGCCGACCATGAAGACGATCAGCAGCGCGTCCCAATTGTACTGCAGGGCGTGCAGGCTCATAAAGAAAAGGTTCGAGAGCAGCAGACCGAGCCGCGGTTGCAGGACACCGCGCACGGCCAGCTCCTCGCCGAGACCTGCGGAGACGCCGATCACCACCGCGCCGACCGGGCTGAAGGCGAAGCCGAGCAGCTCACCGAAGGCCTCCTCGTCGGTCAGCGGCCAGCCCAGCACCCCCCAGAGCCAGTCGATACCCAGCCCCAGCAGTTGCACCGCGCCAGCGAGCAGCAGCGCCAGGCTCAGCCCGGCGAGCACCTGCCGCAGGGTGGGCCGCACCAGGCCGAGCCGCGCCAGCGCCGCGCTCAGGTTGCGAGTGATGCCGAAACCCACCGCGAGGATGGCTGCCGGAATGGTCCAGACCAGCCCGTAGAGCTGATCGCGCAGCAGCCCGGCGCTATCGCGGCCATTCGCATCGCCGGCCAGCGTATCGATCAGCGCGAGCAGCGGGGGCGCGCCGAGCACCAGCAGTGGCACGCTGCAGATCAGGCCGATCATCAGCACCGCCACCAGGGCGATGGTGTGCACGAATGAGTCCGGATCGATCGGCAGGTAGCGGGCCAGGCCACGCCGCACCGCGGGGAGCAGTGGCAGCGCGCCGATGACGATGCTGGCAACGATGCCGACCATGATCAGGCCGCTGCGTAGCAGGTCGCCCGGCGTAAGCCGGGGCAGGTTGGCCGGGTCGTTGAGCGGGCCACCAACGAGCGCGCCAATGCCGAGGCCAAGCGCGGCCAGGCTGGCGCCACCGACCATCAGCGCCAGCCAGAGCCCGCTGGCGATCCAGGCCCAGTTCGGGCGCTCACCGCCCAGGTAGGCCAGCACGGCCAGCACCGCGAAGGGCAGCGCGTTCACACTGGCGGCCATCACCTGGCCGAGCTCGCCGCCAACCGCATTGCCGGCCGCGAAGAGCAGCAGGAAGATCGCCGCGCCGGCAGCGAAAGGGCGAAGATCCACGCGCCGCCGCGACGCCTCAACGACAACGGGGGTGGGGTCGGACATCGGATGCTCCTGCTTGCCAGGGGGAGCCGCAACCGCGCCGCGCGGCGGTTGCCCGCGCCCCTTCGACGTTGCCTCCATCGTACCACGGCCAGCGGAATCCGCCACGAATCCAACATTTCTTTGCAGAGAGTGTTGACAGGGCACGCAAAGCACCGTATACTGGTGTTGTGCAAAGCGTGGACAAATCTGTGCAAGAAGATGTGCAAATGCACAGGTTACGAGGGCAGCAAGCCCAGAGAGGAAACGGTCCTATGATTAAGGTCACCCGGCGCGCCTACCTGGAGGGCTCAACGCCCGCGGAGATCTTTGCCGCCCTCTCGGATCCGCAGGGCGTTGCCCAGATCCTGCCACGTGTGCAGAAGGTCGATATGCTCAATCGTGATGACGTCGCTCGCAAGGCACGCCTCGTGACCTATATGAGCCTCGGCGGCATCTTTGGCACCATCCGCTGTGAGGGCGAGCTTACCTGGGTCGACGATCGCGAGATCCTGTTCAAGGTGCGCACGCCCGTGCCGGTGGAGACGCACTGGCTGCTGACCCAGGCGGTGGGTGGCACCGAGCTGCAGGCGACGATGGATCTTAACCTCGCCCCGATGCTCGGCCCCATGGCGGCCTTCGTCCCGGTGCAGCAGGTCAGCGATATGCTGGCCACCGAGCTTGAGAAGGCGCTCACGGCGATCAGCGCGCGTCTGAACGAGACCCCCGCCGTGCGGGAGCGCGCCGTCGCCGCCTGACCGCTAGTTATCCTTGGAGTGAATGGGGCATCGCCAGTGCGATGCCCCGTCTGGTCTTGGGTTGCACCCCCAGAGCCACGTCAACGTCGTCCGCCCCGCGACGGACGCCGCGGGCTCGCCGCTGCGACGCCCGCCTGCACGGGCGCGACCGGCCACGCAGGTGGCCTTCGCAGCGGTAGCCGAGGCGTTGACGCCCACGGCGCGGACGATCAACCGGACGTTGACGTCGCCCTGGGTTGCACTCCGCGGGCGTTGCACCGCGGCAGGTGCAGCGGTACAATGGCGCTATGGCCACTCCGTTCTTGAATCTCTATCGCCACGGCTTCGCGCGCGTGGCGGTCGCCGTGCCCGCGGTGCGCGTGGCCGACCCGGCCTACAACGCCGAGCAGACTATCACCCTCGCCCGGCAGGCCCACCAGGCCGGCGCCGCTGTGGTCCTCTTCCCCGAGCTCGGCCTCTCAGCCTATTCCAACGAGGATCTCTTTCAGCAGGAGGCCCTGCTCGACGCGGCCCTGGCAGCCCTGCGCGAGGTGCGCACCGCCAGTGCGGGCCTGCGCCCGCTGCTGCTGGTCGGCCTGCCCCTGCGCGTCGAGGCCAGGCTGTTCAACTGCGCCGTCGCTATCCACGACGGGCACGTGCTCGGCGTGACCCCCAAGAGCTATCTGCCCAACTATCGTGAGTTCTACGAAAAGCGCCAGTTCGCCCCCGCCCGCGCCGCCCTGGGCCGCGAGCTCACGCTCTTTGGGGCCAGCGTGCCCTTCGGCCCCGATCTGATCTATCTGGCCCCGGACCTGCCCGGGCTCGCCGTACACGCCGAGATCTGCGAGGATGTCTGGACGCCCATCCCGCCCAGCACCTATGCTGCCCTCGCCGGCGCCACCGTGCTCTGCAATCTCTCGGCCAGCAATATCACGATCGGCAAGGCCGACTACCGTCGCGCCCTCTGCGCCGCCCAGTCGGGCACGTGCCTGGCAGCCTACCTCTACTCCGCCGCCGGTCCCGGCGAGAGCACCACTGACCTCGCCTGGGACGGCCACGCCCTGATCTACGAGAACGGCGAGCGCCTGGCCGAGTCTGCACGCTTCGCCGACGGCGCGCAGCTGATCCTGGCCGATGTCGATCTTGAGCGCCTGCTCCAGGACCGCATGCGCCAGAGCAGCTTCAGCGATGCCGCCAGCGACTACCGCGCGACCCTGCAGGCGATGCGTTTCGTGCCCTTCGCCTTCACGCCGCCCCCCGGCGAACTGCCGCTGCTGCGCACCATCGAGCGCTTCCCCTATGTGCCGAACGATCCCGCCACCCGCGACGAGCGCTGCTACGAGGCCTACAACATCCAGGTCCACGGTCTGCTGCAGCGCCTGCAGGCCACCGGGATCAACCGGATCGTCATCGGCATCTCCGGCGGCCTCGACAGTACCCAGGCGCTGATCGTCGCCGCACGTACGATGGACCGCCTGGGCCTGCCGCGCGCCAACATTCTCGCCTACACCATGCCCGGCTTCGCCACCAGCGAGCGCACCCGGACCAATGCCCACGCCCTGATGCGCGCGCTCGGTGTCAGCGCCGGCGAGATCGACATTCGCCCCTCGGCGCTGCAGATGCTTAAGGATATCGGCCACCCCTACGCCCAGGGCGAGCCGGTCTTCGATGTCACCTTCGAGAATGTGCAGGCCGGTGAGCGCACCTCGCACCTCTTCCGCCTGGCCAATTTCCACCAGGCGATCGTGCTCGGCACCGGCGACCTGAGCGAACTGGCGCTCGGCTGGTCCACCTATGGGGTGGGCGATCATATGTCGCACTACAACGTCAATGCCTCGGTGCCCAAGACGCTCATCCAGCACCTGATCCGCTGGGTGATCCGCTCGGGCCAGTTCGACGCGTCAACCAACAGCACGCTCCAGTCGATCCTCGACACCGAGATCTCGCCCGAGCTGGTGCCCGCCACCGACGGCGCAGCGGGCGAGCCGGCCCAGAGCACCGAGGCCCAGATCGGCCCCTACGCCCTGCAGGACTTCAACCTCTACTACATGACGCGCTATGGCTTTCGCCCGAGCAAGGTGGCCTTTCTCAGCCACCACGCCTGGTCCGACGCGCAGCGCGGCGCCTGGCCCGAGGGATTACCGGAGACAAAACGGGTGGCCTACGACCTCGCCACCATCCGCCACTGGCTGGAGGTCTTCCTCTTCCGCTTTTTCCAGATCAGCCAGTTCAAGCGCTCGGCCGTACCCAACGGGCCAAAAGTGGGCTCCGGCGGCTCACTGTCGCCCCGCGGCGACTGGCGTGCCCCGAGCGATGCCAGTGCACGGGTCTGGCTCGAGGAACTGCAGGCCAATGTGCCGGCCTCATCGCAGTGACGGGTGATGCGTGCCGAGCCGCATCGTCTGCATCTCCACGGAGTACCCGATCAAAGGCAGGCAGCAAAAGCCGTGGTGGCTTCAATGTTCTGCCCGCCACCAGATGCCCTGGTGGCCTATATGCTGACACTGGAGTAGCAAATGCAAGCCTTGCGCGTGCTTGTCTACGATACCCACTCGTATGATCGAACCTTTCTCGACCGTGCCAACGCTGGCCGGCACCAGCTCGATTACACCACCGCCCAGCTCGACCCGCAGACGGCGGCGCTGGCCCAGGGCTACGACGCGGTCTGCCTTTTCGTCAACGATAAGGCCGATGCAGCGGCGATCGCGCGGCTGGCGGCCGCCGGCGTGCGCCTGATCGCCCAGCGCTCGACCGGCTTCAACAACATCGACCTGGCGGCCGCCGCGCAGCACGGCATCACCGCGATGCGCGTGGGCTACTACTCGCCCTACGCGGTGGCCGAGTTCGCCGTGGGGCTGCTGCAGACCCTCAACCGGCGCATTCACCGCGCCTACAACCGCACCCGTGAGTTCAACTTCCGGCTCGCCGGGCTGCTCGGTCACGACATCCACGGCCGCACCGTGGGTGTGGTCGGCACCGGCAAGATCGGCGCGATCTTCGCGCGGATCATGCACGGCTTCGGCTGCCCGCTGCTGGCCTACGATGTGCGCGAAAACCCCGAGTGCGTCGCCCTCGGGGCAACCTACGTGAGCCTCGAGGAACTGCTGCGCCGCTCCGACATCATCAGCCTGCACGTCCCGCTGATGCCACAGACCCACCATCTGATCAACGCGACGACCCTGGCGCTGACCAGACCGGGGGTGATACTCATCAATACCAGCCGCGGTGGCCTGATCGACACCGAGGCGCTGATCGCCAGCATCCAGAGCGGGCATCTCGGCGCGGTGGCCCTCGATGTCTACGAGGAGGAGGAGGGCAAGTTCTTCCGCGACCTCTCCGATACGGTGATCGACGACGAGGTGCTTGCGCGCCTGATGACCTTCCCCAACGTGCTCGTCACCAGCCACCAGGCCTTCTTCACCCACGAGGCCATGACCACGATCGCCGAGACGACGATCACCAACCTCTCCGACTTCGCCGCGGGACGCACCAACGAGAACCTGCTGCAGCCGGGTTAGTAGTCTGTCAACGAAGTTTGCCTGGTTTTGTCACCCTGAGCCTTCGTCCTGGCTCAGGCCGGGGTAGGCCGCAGGCGGTATCGAAGGGTGCTGAAAGCGGCGAACATTTGTAATACGCTACCGGCGCTCTAGTATTACAGCGAAGGTTCGTTTCTTGCCGCATCAGTACGCGGTCGCGCTGTCACCCTGAACGGAGGCGGAGCCGGAGTGAAGGGTCTCGGCATGGCATCAAGAACCGGGATTCCTCGCTGCGCGCCTCAGCACCAGATGCTTCATGTCATTCCGAACGGAGCCGCAGGCGCAGTGAGGAATCTTGCGCTGCCCATGCGCCGCAAGACCCCGCGCTGCGCGCCTCAGAACCAGATGACTCTTGTCATTCCGAACGGAGCCGCAGGCG
>JACAEO010000107.1 GCA_013388805.1 Chloroflexota bacterium | reverse complement strand
GGCGCTTGCCGCGGCCAGGGCCAGCGTCCAGTGGCCCTCGGCCAGGTAGATGTCGCTGCCGTGCAGGCTCACCACCAGCGGGGTGCCGAGGCTGGCCAGGGCGGCCGGCGGGCCGTTGGGCAGCACCCAGTGGGCCTGCACCAGGTCGTAGGGCTGCCCGGCGGCGCGCGCCGCCGCCAGCTCGCGGGCCACGGCCGCCACCGCGGCCGCAACGGCAAATGGCGCGGCGAGCAGGGTGCGACCCTTGATCTGCGTATCGCTCAGCAACGACTGGGCATAGCCCCAGATGTTCAGGGCGGGATGCGGCGCGTAGCGGTAGCTGCGCAGTCGAACCCCGCGTACCATCTCGCCCCGCTGTAGCTCAGGGTGGTGCGGCAGCAGCAACGTCACCCGGTGACCCCGCCCCGCGACCCCGGCGGCGATCTCCTCGATGAAGGGCGCGGTCGTCTCCCCAG
Organism: Chloroflexota bacterium; assembly: GCA_013388805.1. GTDB lineage: Bacteria > Chloroflexota > Chloroflexia > Chloroflexales > Chloroflexaceae > JACAEO01. Next base: position 6,630 of record JACAEO010000107.1, on the reverse strand, counting down.
GCCATTTGGGGAACGACGAGGCAAGCATCAGGATCTGCATAACATCCGCGGCATGCCTACTCCGGGATCCGGTAGATAAAGGCGCGAAAGTCCGGCGTCGGGCTGGCGTAGATCAGCTCGAAGCCGTCTATCACCTCGCCCACCTGGTTATCGTGGTCCAGCAGCGGGGCCAGCAGGCGCCCGGCGTCGCCCTTGACCCGCTGCTGGTTCTCCAGCACCAGGTACCTGGCATCGTAGTGGCGCGCGATCTGCAGCAGCAGTTCGCGGTCGGCGGTGTTCGGGATCATCACTGCCGGGCGCCCGGTGTGCCAGTTCAGCTGCCACGGGATACGGGTCATCACTGCCGTGCCCTCGGGCGTATTGGCCGCCAGCCAGGCGTAGGCCGCCAGGTCGGGCGCCCAGATCTGCGGCTCGTTGCGCACCTTATTGGCAATGTCGGGCCGCGAGAAGCCGACCACGCCGGCCACCGCGGCCAGCACCAGGATCAGCCCGAGCGGCGCCCAGCGCCGGTCGCCGATCGCCGCCAGCTTGTCGTAGCCGGCCCAGAGCGCCCAGGCCCCGAACAGCGCGATCCAGGGGATGAGCATGACCCAGTAACGGTGCTCGTCGGTGCGCCAGTAGGTGAGCATGAAGATCACATACGGCGTGTACGCGGTAACCAGCAGCCCCAGCAGGCGGCGCCGAAAGCGTAGCGCCCCGATCACCCCGATCAGCCCCAGCCAGGCCCCGATGTCCGAGGCCAGGTTCTTGCGCTCGTTGTCGCTGAACAGCCAGCCCAGGCCCGCGGGCAGTCCGCGCCAGACCGGCATCACATAGTCGCGCAGCTCCTCGGCCTGCGTCGCCAGTTTGGCCAGCGTCTTATCAAAGCCCCAGCGCAGGATCCAGCTCCGGTCAGGCAGACCCGGACCACCGAGCTCCGGCGTAAAGACGCGGTAGATCTCCTCCCAGGCATCGCCGCTCGTGCCCAGGTAGCCGAGCACCCAGGCGTCGTAGCGCTCCGTCGAGTAGACCGGGGTGCCGAAGCGCAGCATGTTGCGCGCCAGGTAGGGCGAGAGCACCAGCAGGGCCAGCAGCGCCCAGAGCGCCACCGGCCCCAGCAGGCGCAGCAGCCCCGCCGGTGTCACCGCGCGCCGCCGCGCCGCCCGGCTCCCCGGCCAGCGCTGCCCCAGGAACCACAGGCCCATGCCCAGCGCGATCATCGCCCCCGAGGGCTTCTGCAGCATCATCAGCCCCGTCAGCACACCTGCCAGCAACAGGTAGCGGTTGGCACTGATCCAGGCTTGCCAGCCGGGCGCCGGCGCCTGCTCGTCAGCCCCCCGCTGCTGGCTGCGGTACAGCGCGTACAGCGCCCCGACGCTAAAGACCACAAACGCCAGGTCGCTGGTGGCGTAGATCGTCAGGCGGAAAAACAGGTAATTGGTCAGCACCAGCACCGCTGCCGTCAGGCCCACCCGCCGGTCCCAGATCCGCGCCCCGATGCGATAGACCAGCACGAGCAGGATGGCGTTGAAGATCAGGTTGGGCAGCTTCGCCGCCCAGTCGCTGGGGCCGAAGGCGAGGAAGAACGGCGCGATCCAGACCGGCTGGAGCAGCGGCCAGGTCTCCTGCGGCCGTGTCAGGCCGTCGTAGAGCTGGTAAAACTGGGTGACATAGTCGACCACCCAGCCGCGCCCGGCGGCCAGATTGCGCGCCACCACCGCGTTGTCGGCATAGTCGGCGTGGCCAACATAGGGCATCGTGGCCACCACCCAGGCGGCGTAGCCGATCCAGAGCGCGCCGAACAGTGCCAGCAGCGTCACCGCGCCCCGCCGCGCGCCGATCGCGCCGACGATCCCATCAGCGAGCCGTGGCAGCCCGTCGCGCCCCAGGACGATCACCAGCGCCAGCAGCCCGGCGCCGAGCAGGGCGTACAGCAGCGAGTCGGGGAAGATCTGCCAGAACAGCGGGCGTCCGAGGCTGCCCATCCAGCCGAACAGCGTCGCCAGCGCATAGACCAGCAGCACCAGGGCCGAAGCGACCAGCCCGTAGCCCAGCGCCCGGCCGTGGGCGTAGTAGCGCACCAGGCTGCGCGCGTACGCCAGGATCGGGCCGTGCCAGGCCACCAGCAGCAGCGCCAGGAGCGCGATCAGGGCCACGCTCAACGCCGCGCCCATCCAGATCCGCGCGAAGGCCAGCCCCACCCCGGCCAGCCCGACACCTATCGCCGTCAGGCTGTAGACCGCGGGCGCCGAGCCGAGCACGCGGGCCAGCAGCAGGTAGAGCAGCAGCGCGCCGGCGGCCAGCAGCCCGACCGCACGCCACGCGGGTGGGTAGGCTGCCACCGGATTGTCGGCGGCGCGTACCTGCAACTCGGCCAGGCGCACGCCCTTGGGCCGCGGGTCGGCGCCGAAGCGCTCCGTATCGGTGAAGCTGTGCGAACTGTCGAGCTCCACGACCAGGTCGGCGCCGCGGCGCGCCGTGGCAGGCACGCGGAACCGGTAGCGCTCCCAGCGCTCCGTCGGCTCAAAGCTGCCCAGCACCGTCCCATCGGCAGAGACGGTGACCGTGGGCTGGGCCACCGCTGCGCCCACCACGTCGGCCGGCCAGCCCTGAGCGGTGAGCGTCAGCTCCAGGTCGGCGCCCGCGCCGATATTCGGCAGCACGATCCGCGCGTGCTCGCGCGTCCAGCGGCTGCGCAGCGTCGGCGAGTCGGGCGTCAGATCATCGGCGAAGAAGGCGCCGCGCAGCACGGCCTCGGCGCCGAGGCCAAAGCTGGCGTCGAGCAACAGCCGGTCGCCGAGCCAGCCGATCAGCACCCGGCCGGCGGGCGGCGCCTGGTAGGCCAGCACCCCCACCGCCAGGCTGAGCAGCAGCACCAGCGCCAGAGCCGGGCCTGTCGCGCGCAGGTTGCCCAGCGCAAGCGCTGGCGGGCTGCTGCGGCGGGGCAGAGTCTCTGGTTGGAGATCGGCAAGGCCCATACGTGCCCATAGCAAATCGCGCCCGCGTCGCGGGCGCACGCCGGGTCATTATACCGCCGATCGCCACGCCAGCGACAGTTTCCTGCGGCGGCGCAGCCGCCGAACCATCCCGCCATGGGCGTTCGCAACAGCCCTGCCGCTGGAGGCGCCCGCAGGGCCATGCTACAATGCGTGCCATGATCTGGACCATCTCCGATCTCCACCTCTCACACACCCAGCCCAAGCCCATGGACATCTTCGGGTCGCAGTGGAAGGACCACCCGGCCCGCATCGCCGCGAACTGGCGCGCCCGCGTCGCCCTCGATGATGTGGTGCTGGTGGCCGGCGACATCTCCTGGGCTATGAAGCTCCCCGATGCGCTGGTCGACCTGCGCTGGCTCGATGCGCTTCCCGGCCGCAAGCTGCTCATCCGTGGCAACCACGACTACTGGTGCCCGCGCAAGGTCAACAGCGTGCGCGCGCAGCTCCCGCCCAGCCTGACGCTGCTCGGCGCCGACGCCTGCGATATCGGCGACGCGGTGGTGTGCGGCACCCGCGGCTGGATCACCCCCGAGACCACGGGCTATGTCCCGGCCACCGATGGCCCGATCTACCAGCGCGAACTGGGCATGCTCGACCGGGCCCTGGCCCACGCCGTCAGCCTCGCGGCTGGCGCCAGGCCGATCATCGTCATGATCCACTTCCCGCCCTTCGTCAACCGGCAACCCACCGAGTTCGCCCGCCGCATCGGCGCTACCCCCGGCGTGCGCGCCTGCGTCTACGGCCACCTGCACCGCCGCCAGGACCACGACAACGCTGTCAATGGTCGCGTGGACGGCGTCTACTACCAGCTCACCTCGGCCGACTTTCTCGACTTCGGCCCCGTCGCCGTGCGCGGCCTCGCCTAGCTGGCGCGCTGACCCCACCTCCTCACCTCCTCGCCTCCTCACCCCGGCCGCGCATGTGCGAGCCGGAAAGCGAACATTTGTTTGCCTCAGGCTGGACAAAGCGGCCCGCATCGGGTACAATACAAGATGGCATTTACAGCATTCCAACGCTCTGGAGCACCCCATGGAAATCGGGATCGTCCGGCCCGTCAACATCACGACCGAGATGCGCAGCGCCTACCTGAGTTACGCGATGAGTGTCATTGTGTCGCGGGCGCTGCCCGACGCCCGCGATGGGCTCAAGCCAGTGCAGCGGCGCATCCTCTACGGTATGTGGGACATGGGCTTCCGCAGCAACGACTCCTACAAAAAGTGCGCGCGCATTGTCGGCGACGTGCTGGGCAAGATGCACCCCCACGGCGACAGCGCCGTCTACGATGCGCTGGCGCGCATGGCCCAGCCCTGGAGTATGCGTTACCCCCTGGTGGATGGACAGGGGAATTTTGGTAGCATCGACGGCGACCCACCGGCCGCCATGCGTTACACCGAGGCGCGGCTCGCGGCGATCGCCGAGGAACTGCTCATTGATATCGATAAGAACACCGTCGACTTCCGCGACAACTTCGATGGTTCCTACCGCGAGCCGGCGGTGCTCCCGGCCCGCCTGCCCAACCTGCTGCTCAATGGCGCGGCCGGGATCGCGGTGGGCATGGCCACCAACATCCCACCCCATAACCTCGGCGAGCTCTGCGACGCGATCAACCACCTGATCGACAACCCCGACGCGACGGTCGAAGACCTGATCAAGCTCGTCCCCGGCCCCGATTTCCCCACTGCGGCTAGCATCCTTGGCACCGATGGCATCCTCGCCGCCTATAGCACCGGCCGCGGCCAGATCACGCTGCGCGCCCGCGCCCACGTCGAGGAGGCCGCCCGCGGCGCATTCAACATCATCGTCACCGAATTACCCTACCAGGTCAATAAGGCCCGCCTCCAGGAGCGTATCGCCGAACTGGTCAAGGAGCGCAAGATCGAGGGTATTCGCGATGTGCGCGATGAGTCGGACCGTACCGGCATGCGCCTGGTGATCGTGCTCAAACAGGACGCCCAGCCAAAGAAGGTGCTCAACGCGCTCTACAAGCATACCCAGATGCAGACCACCTTCGGCATCAATATGCTCGCCCTGGTCGAGGGCGGCCGCCAGCCGAAGGTGCTCACCCTGAAGCGCCTGCTCCAGGAGTACATCACCCACCGCCAGGAGGTCATCCGCCGCCGCACCGAGTATGACCTGGCCAGGGCGCGCGACCGGGCCCATATCCTCGAGGGCCTCAAGATCGCGCTCGATAACCTCGACGATGTGATCCGCACCATCCGCGAGTCGCGCAGCGCCGATAGCGCCAAGAATAACCTGATGCGGAACTTTAGCCTCAGCGAGCGCCAGGCCCAGGCCATCCTCGATATGCAGCTGCGCCGCCTCGCCGCGCTCGAGCGCAAGAAGATCGAAGATGAGTACCGCGATGTGATCAAGCTGATCGCCGAACTCGAAGATATTCTCGCCAATCCCCGCAAGGTGCTGCACCTCATCCAGGACGACTTGCGCCACCTCAAGGAGAAGTTTGGCGACGAGCGCCGGACACGCATCGTGCCCGACGTGACCGGCGAAGTCTCCGATGAGGACCTCATCCCCGATGTGCGCGTCCTGATCACGCTCACCGATCGTGGCTACATCAAACGCCAGGCCGCCGATACCTACCGCACCCAGCGCCGTGGTGGCCGCGGCGTCAAGGGCATGGTCACCCGCGAGCAGGATATTGTGCGCCACCTGCTCACCTGCGGCTCGCTCGAAAATCTGCTCTTCTTCACCGACAAGGGCAAAGTCTACCAGCTCAAGGCCCACGAGGTGCCCGATAGCTCGCGCACGGCCAAGGGGTTGCCCCTGGTCAACCTGATCTCGCTCGAGCCCGGCGAGCAGGTGACGAGTATGCTCGCCGTCCCCGATTTCAATGGCGAGTACTTGATTATGGCAACCCGGCGCGGCAAGATCAAGCGCACCTCGCTCCACGAATATAGCCAGGTGCGCTCCAACGGGCTGATTGCGATCGGCCTCGAAGAGGGCGATACCCTCGGCTGGGTCCAGGTCAGCCATGGTACGGAAGATGTGCTGCTCACCACCGTGCAGGGCCAGACGGCCCGCTTCCGCCAGAGCGAGGTGCGCCCCATGGGCCGCCCGGCTACCGGGGTCAATGGGATCAGTCTCGCCGAGGGCGATCGGGTGATCAGTATGCAGCTCGTCAAGCCCGGCCACGACCTGCTGGTCGTCACTGCTCGCGGCATGGGCAAGCGCACCAGCCTCGAGGAGTACCCCGTCAAGGGCCGCGCCACGGGCGGCGTGATCACCATGCGCCTGCGCCAGGGCGATGAGATCGCCGGGGCAGCGATCGTCACCGATCGCTCGTTGCTCACCTTCATCAGCGCCGGCGGCGTCGTCCTGCGCACGACCGCCGAGGACGTCTCGCAGCTTGGCCGGGCAACCCAGGGCGTGATCGTCGTCAACGTCAATCCCGGCGACCGCCTCGCCGCCCTCTCGGTCGAAGAGCCCGACGAGAACGAGGGCGGACCGACGACGATCGTCAGCCCCGATGGGATGTGATAGCATATCGTGCTTGTTCAAAGGCTTCTGCCCTCACCACGCAGCTGGCGTCCGCGTGCGGCCTCCCCCCTCTCAGGTGTAGGGTTTTTGGCGGATGGCGTCCTGATGCGCTGCTTGCCCTCACCCCCCCTCTCCCAGGCTGGGAGAGGGGGGGTAT
>JACAEO010000198.1 GCA_013388805.1 Chloroflexota bacterium | reverse complement strand
GGAGGGGGGAGGGGGGTGGGGTACGCGGGGCCTGGGGGTGCAACTCCACGGTCTACAACGCCAGCACCCCGTGCGGCGCATAGGGCACGAGGGGCAGCAGGCGCGGGTCGCTCAAGTTGATCCGCGCCGGTTGGGCGGCAAGGAGCATGGGCACGCCCAGGGCGCGGAGCCACTCTTCGTCGTCATCGGCATCAGGGGGCGTCTCGTCGCCCCGGTCGCTGATGACCGCCAGTTCGCAGCCGTCGAAGGCCACGCCGTGCCGCAGGATGGCGCCGGTATCGAGGCCGACGACGAGCGCCTCGGTGCACGGATCGGCAAGCAGGGTGCGCGTCGCCGCGAAGTCGGCGCCATCGAGCACGCCGGGGCGCACCCCCAGACTCTCGAGTTCGGCCGCAAAGCGCGCAACACTGGCCGCGCGTCCCGGCCCGCCGGTGACCGCAACGATCGGGATGCGTCCGATCCGCTCCCAGGGTGGGCTGGGCGTGACGGCGCCCCGCTCGCGCAGCGGAGCCAGTGCGCAACTCCAGCCCCGCGCACCGTAGCCGAGCTGGAGCTGCCCATCGGCGCGCACGAAGCCCGGCAGGTCGCGGCGCTGCGCCTCGGCGAGCAGCTGCAGGGCGGCCACGGGCAGCACCTCGGCCCGCCGCCGGGCCTGGAGGGCGAAGAGCGGCCCATCGCGGTCCCACTCGTGGTCGCCGCGCGCCTCGGCATCAATGCCGGCCACGACGTAGGCGCAGAGCTCCGCGCCAAGCTGCGGGGCACCGGTGGCGAAGCTGGCCGCGACCAGGTAGCCCTCGCCGACGGGTTGGGCCGTGACCTCCAGATAGGCGATGACCAGGCCGATGAACTGGGCGCCGTCTTTGATCGCGGCCCGCACACGATCGGCGCGATCACGGTCGCAGCGCGCGCGCAGCAGCACGCCGGGCCGTGGCCCGAAGATGTTCGGCCCTTCGTAGGCGTAGAGCCGCTGAATGGCGATTGGTGGTAGCATGGACGTGAAATGGTGCCGGTTGTCGCGCCTAACGCCTGCGCGTCGCAGGGGAAGGATCGCGGCCGAGCTGCTTCGCTGCGCGCAGTATGACAAACGACGTGCCGGATAAACCTCTCAGGCTCATGATACCAGCTTTCCCATGAAGTCAGTGCCGGACTACGAAGCGCTGCGCGAGCCGCACACGGCGCTACTCCGCGCGGCGCTGGAACTGGCCAGCCCGCCGGGGGCACGCGTGGCGCTGGACCTGGCCTGTGGGCATGGCACAACGACCAGCTGGCTGGCTGCACAGAGCGGTCCCGGCGCGCTCGTGGTGGGGCTCGACCACGACGGGGCCGCGCTGCACCTCGCGCGCCTGGCCCACCCGGCAGCGCAGTTTGTGCAGGCCGACGCCCACCGGCTGCCCCTGCGCTCGGCGAGCGCCGACCTGGTCTGGTGCGTGGCCGCGCTTGGGCTGTTCGCCGATCCGGGCGGCGCGCTGGCCGAGGTCCGACGCGTGCTGCGACCCGGTGGCGTGCTGGTAGTGGCGAGCGCCACCCAGCGCTGGGTGCGGCTGCGCCACTGGCCTGCCGCCCTGGCCGCCGGGCTTGCCGGCCCGCCGCCGACGCCCCCCGCCGATGAGCTTGGCGCCGAGCTGGAGGCATTGCTCCACGCCGCCGGGCTGAAGGCGATCGCCCTGCAGGCCTACCTGCTCGCACCAGCCGGCCTGGCGCCCCGCGCAGCGCTGCTGCCGCTGCTCTCCTGGCAGGCGCTCGCACCGCTGGCCGCCAACCTCGACCCGGCCACGCAGGCCGCCTGTCTGGCCAGCGCCGCAGCGGAACCCGAAGCGGAGCCGCGGCCGGTGTTGCTGGTCGCAATGGCGCGCAGCGCCGGGGTGACGGGGTGACGGGCACCCTCGCCTCCTCGCCTCCGGGAGCAGAGCTGAGAGCATCCTGTATAATGAATGACACAGTGCGACACACAGCTGGAGGGCACAGCCCACGCGAGGGAGGCAGCCATGTCCCTGGGTCGTGGTGGCGGCGAGGATAGCGGGATCGTCTGGTACGAGGGGCTGGGGTTCGACATTGGTGCGCGGGTGGCGATCAGCGACCCCGTGGAGCGCGCGGCTGCCGGGGCGGCGGCGGGCAGCGTGGTAGGCTTCGACGCCAGCGGGCCACGGCCGGGCGAGGACTTTATCCGTGTACTTGTGCAGCTCGATCTGGCGACGCCGACGATCGTCGCCCTGCCGCCGGCCGCCCTGGCACCGGAAGAGGGTTCGGAGCGCGAGGGCCTGGCACGGGCGATCCTCGCCGGGCTCGAGCAGTCGCTCGGTGCGCGCTATCGCGAACTGCTGAACTGGCTGGTTAGCGAACAGGGGCGCGCCATGGCAGCTGATCCGACGATTCGCCGCCAGCGCTTGCGGGTCGGCGGCATCGTGCTGCCGGGCCTGGTCTTCCCGGAACTGGTCGACCTGGCCGCCGAGCGGCTCGCCTCGGGCGCAGTGGGCAGCACCCCACCACGGGGCTTCATCCCGCTCACCCCACGGGGTGATGACTGGTGACAAACCCTGGGATAGTACTCCCCAACTGACCTCCGGCCAGGTATAATAACCAGAATAACCAGGGCGCAAGTCCGGGGTGTCACGACAACGAGGTCGCGAAAGGGGGCAGCGATGCTGAAGGCCGAGTCATCCCCGCGTATCGAGCCGGCAGACGACGAGGTCACGGCGCCGCGCGGCTGGTTGCTCAGGGTGCTGGCCCGTATCACGCTGCTGCTCGCCGGGCTGCTGGGTTTTGTGCTTGCCCTGGAGTTGTTGAAGCGCGGTGCGGCGAGCTATGGCTCGCTGGTCTTCGGACTGCTGCAGGTGAACACACCTGCCGGCGCACTCGGGCTTGGCTGGTTCCTGGCCTACCTCTTCCTCAGTGGCTCGCCGGTGGCCGCCCTCGCCGTCTCGCTCTTCGCCGCTGGCACGCTCGACCCGCCCCAGACGCTGATGATGATCACCGGCTCGCGCCTGGGCGCCGCGCTGGTGGTGCTGGTGACCGGGCTGATCTACGCGGCGCGCGGCCGCCATAGTGTCGACGGGGTGGCGGTTGGCATCCTGGCACTGCTCACGACCGCCGTCATCTACCTGCCCGCGATGGTGCTGGCCTACTGGCTGGTGGTCGCTGGCTATGTCGCCGTGCCAGCGGTGACTGCGGTGGCACCGCTGACCTCGCTGATCGACCCGCTGGTCGATCCGGTAGCCGGGCTGATGACGGCCTACTTTTCGCCCTGGGCACTGCTCGGCGCAGGCGTGATGCTGCTGATGGGCTCCTTTGCGCTGATCGACCGGGCCCTGCCGACCATCCATCACGCGAGCCCGGCCATGGCGCGAGTCGAGCGCCTCGCCCGCAGCCCACTGGCGATGTTTCTGCTTGGCGCCGCGATTACCACGCTGACGCTCTCCGTCTCGGTTTCGGTCTCTGCCCTGGTGCCCCTGGCAGCGCGCGGGATCGTGCGCCGTGAGCGGACGGTGCCCTACATCATGGGCGCCAACATCACGACCTTCGTCGATACCCTGGTTGCCGCGCTGATCGTCGCTGGCGCCGCAGCGTTCACCATCGTGCTGATCGAGATGGTCTGCGTGACGGCCATCTCGCTGCTGGTGCTCTTTCTGGCCTATCATCCGCTGGAGCGGTTGCTGCTGCACCTGCAGGAGGGCATTCTGCGCGACCACCGTGCGACGGCCGTTTTCGCCGCGCTGCTGGTGCTCGTGCCGCTGGGGCTGCTGCTCTGGCGCTGAGCTGTGGCCCTACCGGGCGCTACGCACCTCACGGCTCCCGGCGATGACATCGAGTGCGGCCACCACCTGGGGGTCGCTCTCTAGCGGGAAGCGCCACCAGTCAGCCTCCACGTAGCGATCGGGGAGGACGCCACGGTCCTCGATCAGGGTACCGTCCGGCAGCTGGAAGGCTACCGTGGCCAGCAGCAGGCGCGAGCCATCGTCGTAGCTGTAGCTGTACAGGTTTTCCGTGTTGCCCGCGCTCGGCAGGCCAACCAGCTGGGCACGACCGAGCACCTGCATACCGCCAGCGAACATCTCGGCGGCGCTTGCCGAGTCCGGGCCAATCAGCACGACGATCGGGACGCCGTCCATCCCGGGCATGGTCTTGCCGGTGGGGATGGCCTGATCCTCGTTGATCGCGCGACCCCGCGTGCTGCCGATGCTGCCGCCATCGTGGAACAGGGCGATCGTATTGCGCATCAGGTGGACGTAACCGCCCGAGTTTGTGCGTACGTCGAGGATCAGACCCTCGAGCGGGCCGCTGACGAGCAGTGTCTCCACGGCAGCCTGCACCTTTGTGTCGACGTCCTCCACGTAGAAGCTGGGGATCTCAACGTAGCCGACGACCTGGCCGGGCAGCAGTTGCGCGCGGACCTGGTTGAAGGCGTCCGCGCTGATTGGCTCGCGCACCACCTCTACCTCGCGCGGCGGGGCCTGGCCGGTCTGCACCGTCAGGCGCACGACGGTCCCGGGCTCGCCGCGCACCGCGCCGATCGGGCCATCGGGCCCGAAGGCCGCGGTGGCGGTGAAGGGGATGCCGTCGATGGCGAGGATGAGATCACGGGGGCGGATGCCGGCGCGGCTTGCCGGCCCATCGGGCGCCAGCACCGTCACCAGGCCGCCCTCGTCGACAGTGCGGATCTGGGCGCCGATGCCGCCATAGCGATACTCGCCCTTGTACTCCGCCTGTTGCGCGGCAACCTCCTGCGGTGATTCGAAGCGCGAGTGATCATCAGCGAGACGCGCGATCAGCTCGCGCATCAGCGCATAGAAGACCGTGGGGTCGTCCGCCGCGGCCACCCGCGGAGCGAACTCGGCCCGGGTCGCCTCCCAATCGACCCCGCGGTAGTCGGCGTAGACATAGCTGTCACGCACGGTCGTCCAGACGCGCTCGAAGATCGCGGTCCGCAGCTCGGCGGCGACGGGAGCCAGGGTTGGCGTCGGCTCCAGGGGGACAAAGGTCGGCGTGGGTGGCGCCGGGGTGGGGCTGGGGGTGACGGTCGGGGTGCTGGTGGCGGTAGCCGTTGGCACCACGCGGGTCGGCGCAGGCGCCGGCACGGTGGCGGACGGTGTGGGCTCAGGTGCGCGGGCGGTGGGCCAGGGCAGACGATCACAGCCGCTCAGGATGAGCGCGACGAGTAGTATAACGATACGGCGACGCAGATAGCGCATGGCGGCTGCCCACCCCGATCAGCAAAACGCCCCGCTGGCATCATACCATGGCGCCGGGGCAAGCCCCAGCCCTGCCGCGTTTAAGGGCGGACAGAACATGTGGGCGCATGCGAGAGATAGGGCCTGGGGACGCCCTGGAGGCCCTCACCCCCGGCCCCTCTCCCGCGCGCGGGAGAGCCTGCGCTGAGCCTGGCGTAGCGGGGCGACCAGCGCCGTGCGCTGGGGCGTCCCGATGCGGGAGAAGCCGCGTTGGCTCGGATGTTCTGTCCGCCCCTGAACCCTGCCGCGGGAGGGCTTTGGACTGAGGAGCCCGCTGGTTTACCGGCCGGGCGTGGGGGCAGAGCGATGTTGCAGGATCCGGCTGGCGCACCCGGATACGCGGGCCTCCGGCCCGCACGCGGGCGGGACGCCCGCGCACCCCTCCACCCTCTGCCAGCCTGGGAGAGAGGGGTGGCTTTCAGGGGTAGAGTTTCTGGCGGATGGCGTCCTGATGCGCTGCTTGCCCTCACCCTCCCCCCCCTCTCCCAGGCTGGAAG
>JACAEO010000005.1 GCA_013388805.1 Chloroflexota bacterium | reverse complement strand
CGCCTGGCCGAGGGCGAGCCGGGGGGGGCAGCGCCGAGCCTCTGGAGCGGATCGTGCGCGAAGCGCTTCTGCGTGGCGCGGCCATCCTCTGGCACGGCGCCGACGAGCTGCTGCGCGGCGAAAACGTGGACGCCCTGCACGCCGCCCTGCTCGAGGCCCTCGCGGTCCACGGCGGGCGCAGCTTCCTCCTGCTCGACCGACCCTGGGAGGCGAGCGGGCCGCTGGCGCGCCGCTACCTGCGCGTCGAGCTGCCCGAGCTCACCTACAGCGAGCGCGAGCGGCTCTGGCGGCTGCGTCTAGGCCCTGGCGGGGCCGACGAGCCGACGATCCAGGCCCTGGCCAGCACCTTCCGCCTGACCGGCGGGCAGATCCGCGACGCCGTAGCCATGGCCCGCTCGCTCGCCCACTGGCGTGACGGGGGCGTAGTGCTTGCCCGACACGACCTCTACGCCGCGTGCAGGGCCCAGTCGAGCGGGCGGCTGGACGCGCTGGCGCACAAAATTCGCGTCACCTACGGGTGGGACGACATCGTGCTGCCCCCCGATCAGGTCGGCCAGCTGCGCGAGATCTGCATTCAGGTGCGTCACCGCCGCACCGTGCTCGAGGGCTGGGGGTTTGATAAGCACCTCGCGATGGGCAAAGGCGTCAACGTGCTTTTCGCCGGCCAGTCTGGCACCGGCAAGACCATGGCCGCGGAGATCATCGCCAGCGATCTGGGGCTCGAGCTGTACAAGATCGACCTCTCGGCGATGGTCAGCAAGTACATCGGCGAGACCGAGAAGAACCTCGACAAGGTCTTCACCGCGGCGCGTGAGGCCAACGCCATCCTCTTCTTCGACGAGGCCGACGCGATCTTCGGCAAGCGCTCGGAGGTGAAAGACGCCCATGACCGCTACGCCAACATCGAGGTCGGCTACCTGCTCCAGAAGATGGAGGAGTACGACGGCGTGGTCATCCTGGCCACCAACCTGCGCAAGAACCTCGACGAGGCCTTCGTGCGCCGGCTCCATGTCGCCGTGGACTTCCCATTCCCCGAGGAGGAGGACCGGCTGCGCATCTGGCGCAAGGTTTTCCCCACCGACGCGCCCCTGGCAGACGATGTCGACCTGGCCTTCCTGGCGCGGCGCTTCCGCCTGACCGGGGGCAACATTCGCAACGTGGCCTTGCTGGCCGCCTACCTCGCCGCGGAGGATGGCGCCGCGATCGGGATGGCGCAGCTCGTGCGGGCGATCCGCCGCGAGTACCAGAAGACCGGCAAACTGGCGACCGAGGCCGAGTTTGGGCCGTACCTGGCCCTGGTGCGGGGCTAGCGACGATGGCCGAGGCGGCGCGCACAACAGCGGAGCGCGAGCAGCGCGGCCAGGGCCAGAGCCGGCCCGGCGCGAGCGCGCCCGCCCTCGATGAGGGCGCACTGGCCATCGCCGAGGCCCCATCGCTGAGCGCGGCACCCGGCGACCCCGGCGAGGGCGGTACGCGCCAAGCGGCCATCTTGCGCGACCCGCGGCTCCTCGGAGCCGGACCGGCGCAGCGCACGCGCATCGTGCGCCAGCTCCAGCGCAGCCTCGGCAACAGCCATGTGGAGCAGGCGCTGTTCCGTTTGACTCCACCTGGGCCGGCGTTCGAGCGAGCAACGTTTGCCGAACATGCACCAGATAGCCGGGCGCTCGCACCTGAACAATCTGTAGCTGTTGAGCATAGGCCGGCTGCGGCACAGCCAGCCGCGAGTGATGAACCAGCAACTACCAGCGCCGACAGAGCGAGCAGCGTACAGGCAGCCCCCGCCAGCAATGTGCTTGACTCGTGCCAGGATGCGGGAATAGCCCGTGGTACAACTGGCGTGGCATCAACCGAGAGCAGCCCGGCCGACCGAGTGCAGCGCAACTGGTTCAGCGACGCCGTCGGCAGCGTCGCGGGCGCCATTGCCGATCCGAAGAAACTGCTGCTCGGCAAGGTTGCCGACGTTGCCAGGGGCCTCCCCGGCTACACCCTGCTCACCCAGATCCTGGGCAAGGACCCGATCAGCGACAAGCCCGTCGAGCGCAGCGCCAGGGGCGTCTTCCAGGCCGTGCTCAACATGGTGCCCGGCGGCGACCAGATCTTCGCCAACCTGAACGAGTCCGGCGCGATCGACAAGGCCTTTGCCTGGCTGAATGAGCAGTGGGCGAAGCTCGGGCTGACCTGGGACGCGGTCAAGGGGCTATTCAAGCGCGCGTGGGACACCCTCTCGGCCGGCGACCTGCTCAACCCGCTCGGCGCCTGGGCGAAGCTGAAGGCCATCTTCCTCGAGCCACTCGGGCGCCTGAGGAACTTTGTCGTCGCCATCGGCGACAAGGTGCTGGAGTTCATCTTCGAAGGGGTGCTGGAGAAGCTCGGCGGCGGGCAGGTGCTGGCCGTGCTGAAGCGGGTCGGCGACGCCTTCAAGAACATCATCAAAGACCCGATCGGCTTCCTGGGCAACCTGATCAGAGGCGTCGGCGAGGGCCTGCGCAACTTCGCCGGCAACATCCTCAGGCACCTGGGCAAAGGCCTGGTCAGCTGGCTCTTCGGCGAGATGGCCTCGGGCGGGATCGAGCTGCCGAAGAGCTTCGATCTCAAGGGCATCCTGACCCTGGTGACCAGCGTGCTCGGCCTCACCTGGCAGACCATCCGCGCGCAGGCGGTCAAGCGCTTCGGCGAGCCGGCGGTGAAGAAGCTTGAGAGCGGCGCGAAGGGCGCGTTCCAGCTCTTCAGCATCATCAAAGAGCAGGGGCTGGGCGGCGTCTGGGAGCTGATCAAGGAGCAGATCGGCAACCTGAAAGATCTGGTCTTCGACGGCATCAAGGACCTGGTGGTCGTGCAGGTGATCCAGGCGGGCGTGCAGTGGCTGATCGGCATCCTGGGCGGGCCGGCGGGCATGATCGTCAAGGCGATCACCTCGATCTACAACGTCGTGGTCTGGTTCATCGACAACCGCGAGCGGCTGGTCGCCCTGTTCAACGGCATCGTCGACTCGATCACCGCGATCGCCGCGGGCTCAGTCGGTCAGGCCGCCAAATATATTGAGGGCACGCTGGCGAGCGCCATCCCCATGGTGCTCAGCTTCCTGGCCAGGCTGCTCGGCCTGGGCAACCTCTCCGGCAAGATCCGCGGCATCATCGAAAAGGTTCAGGCCCCGGTAAAGAAGGCCGTGGGCTGGGTGCTGGGCAAGGCCAAGGGGTGGGTGAAGAAGCTGGCGGCGGGCGGGAAGAAGGCCTGGGGCAAGCTCAAGGAACGGCTCGGGTTTAAAAAGAAGCCGCCAGAGCAGCGACTGAAGGAAGGCTTGCGGCTCGGCGTGCTGGCGGTCAACAAGCTCAAGGGCAAACCGCTGGTCGGCGAGGCGATCCTGCGACCGCTCCTGCAGGGCATCCGCGTCGCCAAGGGCCTGAGCCTGCTGGAGCCGTTTGTGAAGGGCAAGGTATGGGCAGTCCGTGGTGATGTTCAGCGTGTGAAGGAGATCGAAACCACAGTACCTGCGGTTGGCGAGTTACCACCGGACTTTGAAGTGCGGATTAATCTTCATGGCGTCACAGAGCGTAGATTACGTGTGCGCCAGATGCCAGCGATGGTAAGAGGGAGAAATATAGGCCAGGAGGGCCGCCTTCGTCGTCCAGACTTACAAGACAGAGCGATAGAATTTTATGCCGAAAGTGAGATAGGGCCATCCTTGCCGGAACGAGCAAGAACTGAGAGACAAGTGCCACAGGTTGGCAGTATCGGTCTTGGCGCAAAAACATTGGGGGAAGAAGACTCTTACGAGTCTGCCCATGGCTTTGGACGTGGTTTTGGTAAGGAGTTTGCATTCGTTGCGTATGCACCGAAGTACTTTAATCAAAGGCTTCAGAACGCTGGCATTGAAAAGCATATTCGTAGCGCGTTTCGCGACCTGCTACCCGATGTAAAGCTTATTATTGGGGTTAGTGTGACTACCCATCCCGGCACGCTCCGCGTCGCGTCTATTACTTATAAAGTAATGACGAAAGCTCCGGGCCAGGCAAAACCATCACGTCACGCTGAGATTGCAATTACAGTGAGTGGTGATATCAAGAAGCCAACGTATGGATTTAGTGCTGATTTAATGGGGGAATACGCGGTCGCAGTTCAGCAGAATGTTGTTCCGCTCTTAGAAAGTGCTTTCAGTTCCATTCCAGAAGAACAGGACGTAGAGTCGTGAAACATCGTTATGCCGCCCCAAGAAGCATATAGCAGTCCTACACCAGTCGTGACGCTCGCGGGGGTCACCCTGAGCGCAGCGAAGGGTCTCGGCTGGGAAACGGGTCTGGGGCATCAGGATGCCGAGGTGCTTCGCTGCGCTCAGCATGACCGGGCAGGCACTGGTAGCAACGATACTATGTCAATCGCGGGGAGCCCGAAATCAATGAGCGCGAGGCCGAGGCGCAGTGTAGCGCAGCCAATGGTCAATTTGGAGCAATTGAGTCATGTTGTGGCGCCCCCGAAATCTGACAGGGCGCAACCTATGGTCGCTAGCGCGGCCGCGAATCTCGCTATCAAAGGCTCAGCAGCGACTGTGGCGCAGTCATTAGCAACTTTGACGCAACCTATGGTCGCTAGCGCGGCCGCGAATCTCGCTATCGTGGCCGCGAATCTCGCTATCGCGGGCTCATTCGTGACTGTAGCGCAATCATTAGCGAATGGGACACAACCATTTATCAATAGGGCGACCTCGAATCTCGAAAGGACAGCCTTGAATCTCGATTGGGCGCAACCATTAGCGACTGTAGCGAAACCAATGGTCGCTATGGCGGCTTCGAATCTTGATATCACGGCCTCGAAGCTCGATATTGGTCAGCCAATAGTGAATGTGGCGCAACCATGCATCGATGTGACGGCCTTGCAACGTGGTGGGCGAGCTCGGGTCACACCGCAGCGAGGCGCCCAGCGCGCCCAGCGCGCTCCATCACGGCCTGTGGCTCACAGGTCAAGACCTACACGATACGGCGCAACGCCCTGAGCAATGACGCGCTCCCTTGTCAGGCCAACGAAGTTCCGCCCAGCCGGCAATGCCAATCCAGCGTGTAGCGGCAGATTCCGTGTCTGCCCTCACCGGAGGGCGGCGCCCGCACAAGGAGTCCCGATGAAACACCACCACCCCAAACCCCACCGCAGGCCCCGCCGCCCCGCCGCCGAGGCCCACGGTCCCGCCGAGGCCCACGAGGTCGCGCCGGCGCCGGGCGTGGCGCTGCTGCGCGATGCAGCGCAGCGGTGCATTGCCCCCAACGAGGGTAAACACATGGGTCTACCCCTACGCGGTGGGACGCATTGCGCGGGCGATGAGATGCACGGCGACGCAACGATGGGCGATGGTTGGCAACGGCGGGCAATGGCGAGCAATGCGGGCGATGGCGGGCGATGGGGGCGATGATGGGCAATGAGGGTAGACACATGGGTCTACCCCTACGCGGTGGGGCGCAATGCGATGCGGGGTGATGCGATGTTATTCGAGGTGGTGCGGTGCGATGCGATGACCAACCACGATCCCCATTGCCATACTGGCGCCATGCACGGCGGCGCGACGACGACCCACGACCCGGCGGCGCGCGGGGGCGCAATGCAAACGCCCGCGGCAATGGGCATCGCGGGCGCGGCGGGCGCGGCGATGCGCCGGGGTCCGGTGCAGGGCGGCGGCGCGCGACGCGGTGGCAATGATATGCCTGGCCATACAACGAACGCAACGGTCCGACACCGCGGAGGGGCAGACCAACGTGTCTGCCCGCAGCGCATCGCACCGCCATCGATGCCGCACCGCGTAGGGGCAGACCAACGTGTCTGCCCGCGGCGCACCGCACCGCCATCAACGCCCCAGCGCGTAGGGGCAGACCCACGTGTCTGCCCCCGGCGAATGGCAATGAGAGCACAAAGGATCCGCCAATGAAACACCACCACCCCAAACCCCACCGCAGGCCCCGCCGCCCCGCCGCCGAGGCCCACGGTCCCGCCGAGGCCCACGAGGT
>JACAEO010000004.1 GCA_013388805.1 Chloroflexota bacterium | reverse complement strand
CTCCCAGGCTGGGAGAGGGGGGGGTGAGGGCAAGCAGCGCATCAGGACGCCATCCGCCAGAAACTCTACCCCTGAAAGGGGCAGCTTGCCCTCGTAGATGCGACGAGGGCGGGACGCCCTCGCTCCCAGGCGCATGTGTTACCCCGGGTGTGAACACGTATGACGCAAAGCCGATCTTGACTCTCGCCCTGTGGCGTCGTACAGTATGCGGAAACCCCGGTGGAAGGGAGGCCGACGATGGCGACGGCACACGATATGTCCACCCCGGGCGACCGGCAACTGGCCCTGGTCTGTAAGGCGCTGGGCAACCCGGTGCGGGTCGCGATCCTGCGCTACGTGCTGCAGCATCCCGACTGCATCGCCAATGAGATCCTGCTGCACCTGCCCGAGGACGGCCCCCACGCCCAGTCGACGCTCTCCCAGCACCTGCGCACCCTGCGCGATGTCGGCTTGCTCGACAGTTATTCCGATGGCGCCGCCGTCTGCTATCGGGTCAACAGTGAGCGCATCGCCTGGTTGAGCGAGCAGCTGGGGGCGATGGCTTGATGACATTTGGCCAGGTCTTGATGAACATGGTGACACGACTATGCGCTTGAGCGAAGATAAGGTTCGACGGATCGCCGAGCGGCTGCACGACGAACTGGCGCAGAAGGGCCTGCTGGAGTACCGCGAGCCCGCTGGTGCCAGGCCTGGCACCGGGCGTGCGGCACGGGTCAAGGCGATCTACGATTGTATCATTGAGGATCTGCAACGCGAGGACGAGATCGACGCTGAGGTGGAGAAGATCCTCGCGACCTATAGCCGCGAGATCAAGGGGACCGAGCGCGATATCCTCTTTCGCAAGCACAAGGAGGAGATCGCGCGCAAACGTGGCTATATTCTGTAGCTGACGGTCAGCGCCAGCCCCGGGCGCGCGTCAGCTCGTTCCCCAGCAGCCCGAGCAGCACCTGCCCGCCGTGGTCCTCGAAGCGAGCGCGCTCGAACCACTGGACGGTGAGGAAGACGCCGGGCGCTGTTTCCTCCACCTGGGGCGGCGAGATGGGCTGGCCGAAGAGCGCCAGGCTCTCGGCGAAGCTGGTGCCCCGTACCCCGTCAAACTCCAGGCCGTTGCTCCGCCAGTAGCTCAGAAACGGCTCGCAGAGGGTCTGGCCGGTCGCTGCGAAGCTGCGGCAGCCGGCCTGGTTTGCCGTGCGCGGGAAGCTGGTCCAGTCGCGTCCAGTGGTGCGTAGCACATCGTCGCCGATACGGGCCAGGAGCACGTTGTAGGGCGGCGGGTTCTCCGGGTGGAGCTCGAAGCGGTGGCGCTCGAAGTACTGCACGGTGTAGCTGCGCCCATCGGGGCCGGGTTCGACGAGCTCCTCGCTGGTCGGGAAGCCGAAGATCGGCAGGCCGCCCTGGCCCTCCCAGTAGCGCAGGAAGGTGCCGCGCAGGGTGTGGCTGGTCTCGGGGAAGTAGCGCACCCCGGGGGCACTGACCGGTGGGACGGGCAGGAAGGCGGCGGCGGCTGCCGGCTGGCCAGGGGCGGCCTGCGGCGTCGCCCCGCTCGCGAGCGGGCAGCCACTGTAGCCCGGTGCAAGCTGGACGGCGCGAAAGGCGTTGAGGCGGCCCCAGCCGTACTCCGGGTCCTGGCCGGGCGTGCCCTGGTCGTCGGCGCTGGCCTGGAGGATGCAGGCCACGTCGGCCCGGCCCAGATCGGGGCGCTGGGTCAGCACCAGGGCCGCGGCGCCGGCCACATAGGGGCTGGAGAACGAGGTGCCGTTCGGCGGGCCATAACGCCCGCCGGGCTGGGTTGTCCACAGGCCCACGCCGGGTGCAGCGAGATCGAGATGCTCACCGCTGTTGGAGAAGCCGGTGATGCGATCGGTGTTGCCGGTGGCGCCCACGGCGATGACCTCCGGGTAGGCCGCCGGGTAGTTGACCGGGTTGCCGGCCTGGCGTTCGTTGCCCGAGGCGGCCACCAGGACGATGCCCCTGGCCGCGGCGTAAACCACGGCCTCGCGCAGCAACTGGCTCTCGCCTGGGCCGCCCAGGCTCAGGTTGATCACCCGGGCGCCGTTGTCGGCGGCCCAGCGGATGCCCGCGGCCACGCTGGCGTCGTCGCCGCTGCCGTCGGCGCGCACAACCTTGACCGGCAGGATGCGGCAGCCCCAGCAGAGGCCGGCCACGCCCTGGCCGTTGTCGCTGCTGGCGGCGATCAGCCCGGCGACCGCCGTGCCGTGGCCGTTGTCGTCACGGGTGTCGCCGCTGCCGTCGAAGGCGTTGTAGCCGGGCAGCAGCTTGCCCGCCAGGTCGGGGTGGCTGCCGTCAACCCCGCTATCGAGGACGGCCACGACGATCGGCCCCCCGGTGGTGATGTCCCAGGCCTCGGCGGCCTGAATGTTGCGCAGGCCCCACTGCTGGCTGTAGGCCGGGTCGTTGGGGACGCGGGCGAGGTGCCGGTAGCGGTTAGGCTCGGCATAGGCGACCGCGGGCTCGCGCGCGAGCCGCGCGGCGGCAGCCGCCAGATCAGCGCCAGGTGGCAGCCGCAGCCGGTAGTGCGCTGTGCCGGAGGCGAGCGGCGCAGCTACACGCGCCTGGAGGGCCGCGAGGCTGCGGGCCAGCGCCGGGGCGGCCAGGCTGGCCCCGGGGCGGAGCGCGACGATCAGCTCGCCGGCAACCAGCCCGGGTTCGGCGGGTGCGGCCCGCAGGGGAGCGCTGCAGGTGGTGACCAGGAGCAGCAGGATGATCAGCGACGCCACAGGGCGATAGCGCACGGACGTGTCCTTTCAGGCGGCGTTGGCGCCGTCGCACGCTAGTCTGCGCCGTGGAACGGGCGGCAGACACGATACGTTCATTCTACCACCCACCCACGACCGTGCAGCTTTGCGCTTCTGCAGGCGGGGGGGTATAATCGCGACAACGTTCGCGCCGTGCAGAGGTCGGCCTGACCATGTCGCTACGCACCCTTCAGGGCAAGCTGCTCGTTTCGTTGCTGCTCGGCCTGGCCGTGGTGATCGTGATGGGCCTGGTGAGTGACGCCAGCGCGGTGCGCCAGGCTTTTGGCACCTTCCGCTGGGCGTTGCTGCCGGCCATCCTCGGGCTCACCGCGCTCAACTACCTGCTGCGCTGGCTCAAATGGGAGTACTACCTGCGCCGGCTGCGCCTCGGCGCGGGCGTGACGCGGCTCGATAGCGGGCTGATCTTCACCGCCGGCCTGGTCATGTCGGTGACGCCCGGCAAGCTCGGCGAGGTCTTCAAGTCGGTGCTGCTCAAACGGGTGAATGGCACGCCGGTGAGCCGTTCGGCGCCGGTGGTGCTGGCCGAGCGGCTTACCGATGGCCTGGCCATGCTGCTGCTGATGGCCCTCGGGCTGACGCTCTACCCGCCAGCGCGTTTCGCCTTCGTTGTGCTGGTGGTGGCCAGTCTGGCCGGCATCCTGGTGCTACAGTACCGGCGCCTCGCGCTGGCGCTGATCGATGGCACGGCGCGGCTCCCCTTCGGGATGCGGATTGCCCCGCGCCTGCACACGATCTATGCGAGCACCCAGCAGTTGCTTGCGTGGCGCGTCCTGCTGATCGCCACGCTGATCAGCACGCTGTCGTGGGGCTTTGAGTGCCTGGCCTTCTACTACGTGCTGGTGGGCCTGGGCATGGCCGGCACGCCGCTGTTGCTGCTCCAGGCGACCTTCATCTTCGCGGCCAGCACACTGTTCGGGCTGGTCTCGTTCCTGCCGGGCGGGCTCGGGGTGAGCGAGGCGAGCAGTGTCGGCTTGCTGGTCGCGATCATCGGGCTGTCGGCCAGCACTGCCACCACGGCGACGATCATCATCCGTTTCTGCACCCTCTGGTTCGGTGTGCTGCTCGGCGTGATCGCGCTGGCCTGGTTTGGCCAGCGCTACCGCCTCGACGAGGGGCAGGGCGGGCTCCAGGAGCGCGTGGAGGACCTGGGGGTGGAGGCGTGAGAGCGCCGGGTGACGACGGGGGATACGGTACAAGTGTTGCAGCGAGGGAGGAAACGATGGCCTCGGTCTTCTCACGGATTGTCAAGGGAGAGCTGCCGGCGGCGAAGGTCTACGAGGACGGTCTGACACTGGCCTTTCTCGATATCAACCCGGCGTCACGGGGCCACACGCTGGTGATCTGCAAGGAGGAGTATCCGGACTTTCTGACCATGCCCCCGGAACTGGTTGCGGCGGTGGCACGGACGAGCCAGGTCGTGGCGCGGGCGATCAAGGCTGCCCTGCAACCCGATGGCTTCAACATCATTCAGAACAACGGGGCGGCCGCCGGGCAGGTCGTCTTCCACTATCACGTGCACATTATTCCCCGCTGGGAGGGCGACCACGCGGTGCGTGGCTGGCGACCGGGCACGGCCGTCCACGATGAGCTCCACGCGACGGCGGCGCTCATCAGCGCGCAGCTCGGCAAGGAGCAGGCATGAGTGACCGTGACCCCGCCGAGCGGCGCCGGGAGTACGTCTCACGGAGTCGCAATCCGCTGGCTGCGGCGCGGCGGGCGCGCGACGCGGAGCAGCCGGCCGAGGCTGAGCCGCCGGGGAGTGCGCGGGGGGTCGAGCGGAGCGTGCAGGTCAACCAGGCGCTCCGGGTCGGGCTGTTGTTGCTCGTCGGCCTGATCAGCCTGCTTGTCCTGGCGCTGCTGCTCAATAGCCGCGGCCTGATCCGGCTGCCGCGCTTCGGTGCAGCCACCGTGCCGACCCGCCCGTTGCTGCTTGCCCCGACGCCGGTCGCCACGCCGCCGGCGGGCGGGCTGAACGCACCGGCGGAGCGCGCCGCAGACGGCGCGTCAGTGCCGCCGATTGCGCCACGCTTTGCTGCGGCTTACGAGGCCCACGGCGGGGTGCCCATCCTGGGACTGCCGATCGCCGCTGCTGAGTTGATGGACGGGCGCGAGGTGCAGTGGTTCGAGCGCGCCCGGCTGGAGTACTGGCCCGAGTTCGCCGGGACGGCCTACGAGGTGCAGCTTGGCCTGCTCGGGGTCGAGTACACGCAGGGTCGCCAGTTTGCGCGCCAGCAGCCCTTCGTCAGCACTCCCGAGTTGCGCTACTTCAGCGAGACGGGCCACGGCCTGGGTGGGGTCTTTCTGGGCTTCTGGGAGCGTAACGGTGGTCTCGCCACCTTCGGGCTGCCGATCAGCGAGGAGTTCGACGAGGTGATGCCCGACGGCCACGCCTACCGCGTGCAGTACTTCGAGCGGGCACGCCTGGAGTACCACCCTGAGTTTGCCGGGACGCCCGCCGAGGTGCAGCCTGGCCTGCTCGGCAGCGCGCTCTACCGGAACGAGCCGCGCCCCACCACGGTGCAGCCGGTGCCGACGCCGGTGCCGTTGCCATAGCCATGATCATGTCTGAGCCTGATCCGTTCATCACGGCGGCGTGCCGCCAGGGCTTCAGCGCCGAGGCGGCCACGGCGGCGCTGGCGACGTTGCGCCTCCGCCTGGCAGAACATGGCCTGGCCGAGCGCTTGTATGCCTATCGCACCGCCGAACGTGGCCCGGGTGGGGCGCAAGCTGGCGGTGAGGCCACCCGGCGACCCCGATTGCTGCTGGCCTTCCAGAGCGCCGATGCGGCCCTCAGCTTCGCCCAGCACCACGGACTCGGACGCTCCCCCCGGCTGATTGCCCTGAGCCTGCCGCAAGCGCTGACTGTGCTGCTCCAGCGCTCCAACATCAGCGCCCTGCTGATAGCCGACGAGCCTGCCGAGGCGCTGCCCAGCGGCCTGCCACCGGGCCTGCGGGTCGCACGGGACACGTTGCTCGACCTGCTCAACGGGGTGGGTTAGCGTGGCACGCGTGGTGGCGCGCCGTGGATGGGCAGAGGCCGGCCGGTTAGGTACAATAAGGCAGTGGGAGGACCCATGGGCAGTCGCTTTGATGAAATGCGGATCTTCTCGGGTAACGGCAACATGCCGCTGGCCCAACTGATCTGTGACCGGGTTGGGGTGCCGCTTGGCGATGCGACCATCGTTAAATTCACCAACGAAAACATCTTCGTCAAGCTCAACGAGAGTGTGCGCGAGAAGGATGTGTTCGTCATCCAGTCGCTCTCAACGCCCGATCTGAGCGACCGGATCATGGAGTTGCTCATCCTGCTGGATGCCTGCAAGCGGGCCTCGGCGGGGCGTATCACGGCGGTCATTCCGTACTACGCCTACGGCCGCACCGACAAGAAGGACCAGCCGCGCGTGCCGATCACCGCCCGGCTGCTGGCCGACATGATCCAGGTCGCGGGCGCCCACCAGGTGCTCACGATCGACCTGCACGCCGGGCAGATCCAGGGCTTCTTCAGCATCCCCATGGACGAGTTGACGGCGATGCATCTGCTGGTGCGCTACTGGGCCGACAAAGGTTGGGACGACGTGATCGTTGTCTCACCCGATGTTGGCTTCGGCAAGCGCGCCCGCAACTTCGCCGAGGCGATCGATGCGCCGCTGGCGATTGCGGAGAAGCGGCGGGTGCAGCATTTTGGCAGTCACGCCGGGCCGCACACCTCACCCGAGATCCTCAACCTGATCGGTGATGTGCAGGGCAAACGCTGCCTGATCGTGGACGACGAGATCGCCACTGGCGGCTCGATCATGGAAGTCGTGCGGCTCCTGCAGCGTGAGGGCGCGAGCGAGATCTACGCCTGCTGTGTGCATGCCGTGTTCGCCGGCGGCGCGGCCGAGCGGCTGCAGAAGAGTGGCATCCGCGAAGTCGTGGTGACCGATACGCTGCCGCTGCCGCCCGGGAAGCGCTGGCCCGGGCTGACGGTGCTGAGTGTCAGCACGTTGATCGGCGAGGTGATCCAGCGTATCCACAGCGGGATCTCGGTCGATACGATCTTCACGCAGCACAAGCACCCGGCCCTGGGCTAGTGCGATTGCAGATTGCAGATTTGCGATGGTAGATTGGGCGCGGCGCAACTGGACACGGTCGAGGTCGCGCTGATGCCCGAACAGGTCGCCTGGAACTGCACGAGGACGACAACGAGACTTCACCGTGGAAGCGCATCCTGAAGCCGACCACCGCCTGTCACCCCGAGCGTGCCCGGGCGGACGGCGGGATGGTCGGTGAGGCAGGCTCCACGAGCAGGGTCGGCGTAGGGGTGGCGCCGGGGACTTCGCAGGCCAGTTGCTGCACCAGTTCGCGGCTGGCGCGCTTGCGCACCTCGACCAGGTAGGTGCCGGGGCGCTCGCGCCCGATCAGCAGGTCGATGCTGAACACGCCATCGGGCCGGCTGAACCCGCCGCCGACCGGCCGCCCATCGAAGAAGGCCAGCAGCGGCGTGGCGGGTGGCGCGCTGCCCACCAGCGTCACGGTCGTGCCGGGGAAGCAGACCATCACCTCGAGACCGGGTGGCAGCACACTGGTCGGTGTCAGCGTGGGGCCATTCTGCACCGGCGCCCGGGTCAGGGTCGGGGTGACAGTCGCCACCCTGGTTGGCGTCAGCGTCTGGCCGGTCGCGGTCACGGTCGCGGTGGTCGTGGCCGTCGCTGTGGCCTGCACAGTGCTGGTCTGGGCCAGTGAGGGTGCGCTCGTCCTGGTGGCAACGGACGAACTATCGGCCTGCTGGGTCTTTTTGCAATCGTCGTAGCCAAGGTTCGGATAGGCAGGATCGGGGCAAGGGCCCACGCCCTGGGCGATCAGGATCGGGTTTGGCAGTGCGCCGAAGAGCAGCAGAATCATCACTGCGGCACACGAGACGATCAGGCTGAGTGGAAGCGCGATGCTGCGTCGTGACATAGGCAGGGGGGAGGGCAACGCCCGGAGGGGTCGGCCATTGCGCCGTTACGCGCCGAGGGCGCGGTCGAGAAGCTCCTGGAAGGTGGCGAACGGCTGTGCGCCGATGATCCGCTGCTCACCGATGACAAAGACGGGCCTGGATCGGACCCCCTCAGCGCTGGCGGCCGCGTCGTCAGCGCGCACGGCGGCCTCGTGCGTTGCCGCATCGAGGCAGGCGCGCAGGGCCTGCGGGTCGGCGCCGATCTCGCTTGCCGCCGCCTCGACGCCGGCGAGTGTATCGCCATAGAGTTGATTGTAGCGCGCATAGATCGCGCGGCGCAGCTCCCAGAAGCGATCCTGGTCAGCCGCACACTCGGCGGCCTCGGCCAGCAGTTCGGAGCGCTCGCCGAGCTGCAGCAGGTGGCGATAGACGAGACGCACCGTCCCCGGCCTGATGTACTGATCAACGATCTGCGGCTCGGTCTCCAGCACGTGGAGTGCGCATGCCGTTCAGAGGAAGTCCGAGTACATCACGAGGGTCACCGGTGCATCGGGATTGCCGAGCACGTGGTAACCCTCGGGCGTGCGCGAGCGGGGAATACCGGCGTAGGGGCCGGTCACATCCCCGCTGGCAAGCACCGGCGCAGTGGGCACCGTGGTCGGCGCTGCCGCACTGGTCGGCGCCGGCGGCGCCGTCGCTGGCGCAGCGCTCGCCGCGGTGGGCGACGGGGGCAGGGTGGCGAGCGGCGCAGGGCCGGGCCGGGCAGCGCAGGCGGCAAGCAGCGCGAGGGCCAGCGGCAGCAGCGCGCACACAGCTGGACGTAACAACATCGGCCCTCCGGGCGCCTCGTCATTAACCATTACCCAACCACTGTACCACAGTGGCGCCCGCGCCACAAGGCGTAGCGGTGTTTCTCCCGGGGCGCGGTCAGTCCCGAGCGTCGCCAAGGGCGCGTTCGATGCCTGGCGCGTGCGCTTCAACCTGATCGAGGCGCGCGCGCACCGCTGCAAGGGCCGCGCGGGCCACGTAGCCGGCGTCGCTGCCCTGGGCCAGCGGTGCGCCGAGCCGGGCATCGGTCGCGTACCAGAACGGGTGGTCATACTCCAGATAGATGCCGGCAGCGGCCAGCAGTTCGACCAGGAGTGCTTCAGGGATGCGCATGGGAAGGGCCTTTCGTTGCCTGCCTGAGCCTGCCCGCTGGAGCAAGTGTAGCACGTTCGCCCGGCTGCGGCTAGTACGACAATGCTTTGCGACCGGGTGTTCTATCGGGTATAATGGTTCGGCCAGGCAACGGGGAGGAGGGGATGGCGTCGCAGTCGCTCTATCGCAAATGGCGCTCACAGACGTTCGGCGAGCTCGTCGGGCAGGAGCACGTCGTGCAGACGCTGCGCAACGCCATCGTCGAGGGGCGCGTGGCCCACGCCTACCTCTTCACCGGTCCCCGCGGCGTCGGCAAGACCAGTGTCGCCCGTCTGCTGGCCAAGGCGGTGAACTGCCTCGCCGACGATAGCACGCTGCGGCCCTGTGGGCACTGTGCGCTGTGCCAGGAGATCGCCGAGGGCGCCTGTGACGATGTGCTGGAGATCGACGCCGCCTCGAATACCAGCGTTGAGGATGCCCGCACGATCATCAGCGGCGTAATGACCCGCCCCAGCCACGGGCGCTTCCGGGTCTACATCGTCGACGAAGTGCATATGCTTTCTACCGCGGCCTTCAACGCGCTGCTGAAGACGCTGGAGGAGCCGCCCGCGCATGTGATCTTTGTCCTGGCCACCACCGAGGTCCACAAGGTGCCGGCCACCATCCTCTCGCGCTGCCAGCGTTTCACCTTCACCCGCCACGGTGTCGCCAGCACGGCTGCCCATCTGCGGCGCATCGCCGAGGCCGAGGGCCTGGCCCTCGACGAAGGGGTGCCCGAGGCGATCGCCCGCGCTGCCACCGGGAGCATGCGCGACGCCCTGGGTGTGCTCGAGCAACTGGCCTCCTTTACCAGCGGCAGCATCAGTCTCCAGCAGGTGCATAGCCTGCTCGGCATGACCGCGGCCGCCGAGGTGCATGCATTGATCGAGGCGCTGTTCGCTGGCGACCCGGCCGCGGCGCTGCGCGCCGTCAACGGTGTGGCCGAGCAGGGCGCCGATCTCCGCCAGTTCACCCGTGACCTGGTGGAGCGCCTGCGCGCCGTGCTGCTGCTGCTGGCCTCGGGTGACGATGCGCTGGCCGACAGCGGCGACGACGAGCGCCAGTTGCTGGAGGGCTGGGCCCAGCGCGCTGATACGGCCCGCCTGCTCCACTGGGTGAAGCTGTTCAGCGGGCTGGATCACCAGCTGCGCACCACGCCCTACGGCCACCTGCCCCTGGAACTGGCCGTGGTCGAGGCGCTGGTCAGCCCGGTGGCGCACGCCGAGGCCCCAACCCGTACGCCGGACGTTCCCCCTGCGCCCGCCCGGCGACCAGCGGCCCAGCCGCGCCCGGCCCCGCCTCCACCTGCTGCCCCGCCCGCCCCCCGGGTTGCAGCGCCAGCGCCAGCCACCACGCCGGCGCGGGAGGGAACCGCCGCCCCATCCGCGGCTGCGCCAGCGCCAGCCACCACACCGACGCGGGAGGAAACTGCCACTGCGCCGCCCGCGCCCGCGGCCCACACCCCCCGCTCGCCCGAGGCAGCCGCGGCTGCCAATGCCGACTTTTCGCTGCTGGAACTGGTCGAGGCGCGCTGGGAAGAGATCAAGCGCGATGTGCGCCCCCGCAGCCCGACCGTGCAGGCGCTGCTGCATAGCGTGCGCCCGATCGATGTCGAAGGCAACACCGTGGTGCTGCTGGCCGCCTCACCCTTCCACCGCGAAAACCTGGAGAAGGCGCAGAACCGCAAGATCGTCGAGGAGGTGCTGCAGCGGCACCTCGGCGTCGCCGTCGCGCTGCGCTGCACGATCGAGGCCCGGGCTGAGGTTCGCGACCTGCGCGGCCAGATCCGTGAGGCGCGCAAGGACGAACTGGTCCGCGCCGCCATGAACATCTTCGAGGCCCATATCGTCGATATCGAGCCCCCCGAGTAGCCGCCTTGTCAAGGGCAACGGCGATATGGTAAGCTACAGCCAAGGCGTTTCAGCAATAAGGAGCCCCGCATGAACTCTCGCCAGCTACAGCAGATGGCCCAGCAGATGCAGCGCCAGATGCAGAAGATCCAGGAGGAGCTCGCCACCGCCACCGTCGAGGGCACGGCGGGCGGCGGCGCGATTACGGTGCAGATGAATGGCCATCGCGAGGTGCAGAACATCACCATCGCCCCCGAGGTCGTTGACCCCGCCGATGTCGAGATGCTCCAGGATC
Source organism: Chloroflexota bacterium (assembly GCA_013388805.1). GTDB lineage: Bacteria > Chloroflexota > Chloroflexia > Chloroflexales > Chloroflexaceae > JACAEO01. Next base: position 9,368 of record JACAEO010000004.1, on the reverse strand, counting down.
TGCTGCTGGCCGCCGTCCACGATGCGACCAGAAAGGCCCAGGAACTGGCCGAGCAGCGTATGGGCCCCTTGATGGGCGGCATGAAGGGCATGCCGGGGCTGTTCTAACCTATGCGGATCGGCGCCAACCAGTGACGGCTACCCGCGGCGATAACCTGATCGCCGAGCCGGTCGCGCGGCTGATCGAAGCGTTCAGCAAGCTGCCGGGGATCGGCCCGAAGACCGCCTCACGGCTCACCTTCTATTTGCTGCGCGCCGAGGCGGAGCAGGCGCGTTCCCTTGCCCAGGCTATCAATGACCTGCGCGACCAGGTGCGCTTCTGCACCCGCTGCTTCAACATAACCGTCGGCGAGCTCTGCCCGATCTGTGCCAGCCCCTCCCGCGACCAGAGCACGATCTGCGTGGTCGAAGAGCCGCTCGATGTGCTGGCGATCGAGCGCACCGGCGCCTACCGCGGGCTCTACCACGTGCTCCACGGCCACGTGGCCCCGCTCGAAGGCATCTATCGCGAGGACCTGAAGATCGACGAACTGCTGGCCCGTGTGCGCAGCGAGCCGATCGATGAGGTCATCCTCGCCACCAACCCGAATACCGAGGGCGAAGCAACCGCCTTCCTGCTGCTGAAAGATCTGGCGCCGCTCGGCGTTCGCGTCACCCGGCTCTCGCGCGGGCTGCCCACCGGCGGCGACCTGGAGTGGGCCGATCCGGACACCCTCGGCGCGGCGCTCGAGGGCCGGCGCGCGCTCTGATCGCATTATGGGTGACGAACTGCACAGAGCCACCAGCCGAAGGAGCTCGCCCGATGAGCCTGACCGCCATTCTCAACGCGACGCTCGACCGTCTGGACGAGGCACGCTTCGCCGGGGTCGTTGGCACCGACGGCCTGGGCGTCGAGATGGTCTTCGCCGATGAGGGTAGCGCCTATGATCTCGAGCTTGCCGAGATCGAACTGGCCACCCTCGCCGCTGCCGCCAGCGCTGCCGCAGCGCGTATCGGCGCCGGCCTCGTTCATACCATCACTGTCGAGAGCGAGGCGCTCAGCATGCTCGCCGCCCTGGTCGCCCCCGGCTACTTCGCGGTGCTCGGCCTGCAGGGCGGCGATGACCTCAGCGCGGCCCGCGCCGCCCTGCAGGCGATGGTCGAGCGGATGCGCGCGGAGCTGTAATACCAGGTGGCATTGGCAATCCCGCATGTCCCGCTCAGCTCCACAGCTCCACAGCTCTACAGCTCCACACAGGGCTTTGTAGAGCTGTAGAATTGTGGCGCTGTGGCGCTGAGCCAATGCGATGCCATCAAGCAGGATCGGTCTAACCTCCCCCCTGCACCCACGCCATCGCGCTGCTCGTGAGCCGGTCGAGCGCCTCCACCGAGAGGGCGATGTGCTCTTCGAGCGTATCCTCGATCTTGTTGTGCGAAATGCCCCGCAGGCTCTGCACGAAGAGCATCACCGTGGGGATGCCTGCCCGCGCCACCTCGGCTGCATCGTGGAGCGGGCCGCTCGGCAGCCGGTGGGCCGTGCCGGCCACCTCACGGATCGCGGCCTCGCCCATGGCGATCAGCTCGGGGTGGAAGGGAATGGGGTGGATCTTCCAGATCGGCTCCCAGGCCACCGTGCAGCCCTCCTCGGCGGCGAAGCGGGCTGACGCCTCCTGTGCCTCGTGGAGCATCGCCGCAAGCTCGCCGGCATCCATGTGCCGCTGATCCAGCGTCACGATACACTCACCGACCACTGCCGTCACGATCCCTGGCCGGGTGATGCAGCTGCCTACGGTGCAGACCCCGCCGTGGCGCTTCGCGATCTCGCGGATCTCCAGCCCGAGTCTGGCGGCGGCGCCAAAGGCGTCGCGGCGCTTGTCCATCGGCGTAGAGCCGGCATGCGCCGCCTGGCCGCTGAAGGTGATGCGATGGCGCTCTACGCCGAAGGTGCCGATCACCACGCCCAGCGGCAGGCCCATGCTCTCCAGCACCGGGCCCTGCTCGATGTGCAGCTCGAGGTAGGCCGCCGCGCCAGCCTGCTGGCGCTGCGCGGCCAGCATCCCGTGCAACGCGACGCCGTGGGCTGCCAGCGCCTCCGGCAGCGGTGTGCCGTCCCGATCCGTCAACGCGGCCACCGACTCCGGGTCGAGCGTGCCCGAGAAGGCGCTGGAGCCAAGCAGGCTGCGCCCGAAACGCGCCCCCTCCTCGTCGGCCCAGTCGACCAGGCGCAAGGTGACCGGCGGGACGCCCTCAGCCGCAACCCGGCGTAGCACCTCAAGGCCGGCCAGGACGTTCAGGCAGCCGTCCAGCCAGCCGCCATTCGGCACCGAGTCCAGGTGCCCGCCGATGAGCACTGCCCGCTCGGTGGCGCCGCGCAGCGTGGCCCAGATGTTGCCGGCTTCGTCCGTCTCGACCTGCACCGGCAGCTCGGCGAGCTTCGCGCGGTACCAGGCCCGTGCCGTTGCCCATGTGTCGGTCCAGGCCACGCGCTGCGCGCCATCAGCGTCGCCCGTGAGCGCCCGCAGTTCCTTCAGCTCGGCGATGGTGCGCTGCGGGTTGAGCGTTGCCATACCCATGCTGCCCTCCTGGTTCACAGCCCGAACGGCCGGCGGTGCACGAACTGGCCGGCGCCGGCCTCACCCTGCCAGGCATCGCCGTCCACAATCACGCGGCCCCGCGAGAGCACGGTGCGCGGCGCGCCGACGACCTCCCAGCCCTCGTAGAGCGTATAGTCGGTGCGCTGGTGGAGCGAGGCCGCGCTCAGCGTGCGCCGTGCCTCAGGGTCCCAGATCACCAGGTCGGCATCCGCGCCGGGCGCCACGGTGCCCTTGCGCGGGTAGCAGCCGAAGAGCCGGGCCGGGTTGGTGCTGGTCAGTTCGACCCAGCGGTTCAGCGAGAGCCGGCCCGTGCGCACCCCGTGGGTGTAGAGCAGCATCATGCGCTCCTCGATCCCGGGACAGCCGTTGGGGATCCTGGCAAAGCTCTCTCGCCCGAGCTCCTTGCCGGCAGGGCGCCCATCCGTCCCGCCCTCGAACCAGAACGGACAGTGGTCGGTCGAGACCACCTGGAGCGAATTGTCGGCCACCCCCTGCCAGAGCGCCGCCTGGTCCTCGGGCGTGCGAAAGGGCGGCGAGCAGACCCACCTGGCGCCCTCGAAGCCCTCACGGGCCAGGTCATCTTTGGTAAAGAAGAAGTACTGGGTACAGGTCTCGGCGAAGATATGGCCGGCGCCGCCGCGCGCCCGGGCCAGGCGCACCGCCTCCAGCGCGCCCGCGTTGGTCAGGTGAACGACGTAGAGCGGCGCACCGGCTACCTCGGCCAGGCGCACTGCCCGCGCCGTGGCCTCGGCCTCCAGTTCGGGCGGACGGGTGAGCGCATGGTACTTCGGGGCCAGGTTGCCCGCCTCCACGGCCTCGCGCACCAGGACATCGATCGCATCGCCGTTCTCGGCATGGACCATGATCAGCAGCTGGTGTCTGGCCGCCTGCTGCATGGCGCGGAACAGCGTCATATCGTCCACCTGCAGGGCGCCCTTGTAGGCCATAAAGAGCTTCATACTGGTGGCGCCGTACTCCACGCAGCGCGGCATCTCTTCAAGCACACTGTCGGGCAGGTCGGTGATCGCCACGTGAAAGCCGTAGTCGATCGCCGCCTTGCCCGTCGCCTTGGCGTGCCAGATCTCCAGCGTCTCGCGCAGGGTCGCGCCTTTCGGCTGGATGGCAAAATCGATGTGCATCGTCGTGCCGCCGAAGGCCGCCGCGCGGTGGCCGCTAAAGAAATCGTCGGAGGAGACGGTGCCGCCGAAGGGCATATCCAGGTGCGTATGCACATCGATGCCACCGGGGATCACATAGGCGCCACCGGCATCGATCACCGTGTCGCCGTTGAGCCCCTGGCCCACGGCCACGACCTGCTCGCCCGCAATGAGCACATCGGCCGCGAAGCTGTCGCCGGCCGTTACCACGGTTCCGCCTTTGATCACTGTGGTCACAGGTAGCTCCTTTGCTCGTCAGGCATAGGGCGGCCAGGCGCACCAACTCCGCACGGACACGCGGGGCGGTGAAGCGCTCGTCTCCGCGCCTCAGGCAAACGCCGGCACAATGGCGGAGCCGTAGACCTCAAGGCAGGTCTCCTCCTCGCCGGACATGAGATAGACGTTGAACTGGTCAACGCCGACGGCGGCCAGTTCGGCCAGGCGGCGCCGGTGCTCCTCCGGCGGGCCGACAATGCAAAAACGATCGACCACCTCGTCGCTCACGAAGGCCGCGTTGCTGGAGCCCACCTCGGCGTGCTTGCGATAGTCGTAGCCGGCGCGGGCGCTGACATACTGGGTCAGGGCCGGCGGCAATTCGGCCGGATCGTAGCGTGCGAGCAGGTCGACCACGTGGTTCGAGACCAGGGCCGGGAACCAGCGCACCCGATCGCGGGCGATGGCCAGATCATCGGCGACCCAGACGGGGGCTGCGGCCATCACCTTGATCGCGGCAGGGTCGCGCCCGGCGCTGCGGGCGCCCTCGTGGACGAAGCTCAGGCACCAGCGGATGAGCTCGGGGTCGGCGAACTGCAGGATCACGCCGTCGGCGATGCGCCCGGTGAGCTGCAGCGCCTTCGGGCCGTAGCCGGCGATCCAGATCGGCATGGTAGGCTCAGGCACGCAGCGCTCGGCACAGGCCGGGCCGCAAGCCTCCTGGCAGGCCCAGGGCAGGCGCACAGGCTGGCCCTCGTGTTCCACCTCGCGGCCAGTGGCCAGGGCGCGGATCTTCAGGGCCGCCTGCTCAAGCTCGGCCAGCGTGGTCGGCTGCTTGCCGAGCACCCGGCGCGAGCTATCGCCCCGCCCGATGCCCAGGTCCATGCGCCCGCCGGAGATGCGGTTGAGGGTGGCCAGGCTACTCGCCGTGACCGTCAGATCGCGCACCGCCGGGTTGGTGACACAGGTGCCCAGGCGCATCCGCTCGGTGCCAGCGGCCATCAAACTGAGCAAGGGGTACGGATCCTGCCACAGCACGTGCGAGTCGAAGACCCAGCCATAGCTGAAGCCCGCCGCCTCGGCCTGCCGGGTCAGCGCGACCGTGCGTGGCGGCGGCATATCCAGTTTCAAGGTGATGCCAAAGTCCATGAGCTGTTCCTCTGCAGCGATACAGGCCGGCACAGACGTGGAGGGGGTGAGCTCACCGTTCGATCTGCGCGGGTGGGCCCACTGGCGCCACCCGCGCACCCGGGAAGCCGATCACTTCGTCGCCAGTTCCCAGATCTCGTGGGTATAGGCGGCCTCATCGGCGGGCCGGGTGATCACCCCGAACTGCAGCGCCGTATCGGCGGCAAACTTGAACAGTTCCGGCTCCAGGTAGCCGATCTTCGTATCGGGGTTGATCGGGTCGCCCCAGATCAGCTTGTTTACCTCGTCCATCTGCCAGGCCTGGGCCTCCTGGGTCATCACGCCGCCGCTATCCTGCTTCAGCACGATCTCCACACAGCTCGCAGGGTTATCGCGGCAGTAGGCCCAGCCCTTGAACGAGGCACGCAGGAAACGGGCGGCGATGTCCTTATGTTGCGGGTCGGCATTGAGCCAGTCGGCGCTCACGAAGATGCCATCCTCGGGCATAGCCGTGCCCTCGGCGTTATAGTCGAGGATGTTCAACTCCTCGATAGTATGGCCGGCGCTGAGCACCTGGTAGAGCTCATTGTAGGTCATTGCCGCGGCCGAGTCGACCTCGCGGTTCAGCAGCAGGTTCATATCGAACGGCTGCTGCACCAGGGTCAGGTCAGTCTCCTTATTGAGGTTGTACTTGCTGAGCGTGGCGAGCAGATTATACTCATTGCCGCCGAACCAGACCGCCACCTTGCGTCCCTTCAGGTCGGTGGGCGACGTAATGTTGCTATCCTTCCAGGAGAGTTGGCGCATGCCGGCGCGGGTATAGACCTGGGCAATGTTGACCAGCGGCGCGCCCTGTTCACGGGTGGCGAGCAGGGGTGCCATCCAGCCGATGCCGAACTCAGCCTGACCGCCGGCAACCACCTGCTCGGGCACGATATCGGGGCCGCCGGGCAGAATGGTCACATCGAGGCCCTCGGCGGCGTAGAAGTTCTGGTCAAGGGCCGCGTAGTAGCCGGCAAACTGGGCCTGGGGCACCCACTTCAGCTGGAGCGTGACCTTGCTGACCACGGGGGTCGTGCCGGCCGGCGCGCTGGTCGCAGCCACCGCGGGGGCACTGGTCGGCGCGGCTGCAGGGGCCTGGCCACACGCGGCCAGCACCACGCCGACCAGCAGCAGCGCGACGAGCATCACGAAACGCCTGGGCATGTTCACGGGCAAACCTCCTTGGCATCTGTCGAGCGACGAACTCCGGGACCAACCAGACGGATCCGAAGCTTCATTGCCAGCGGGCGGCACTGCCCAGGACGCAGCGGATACACCATAGCTCAGCGCCCGCGCTTCCAGGGCATTGCCGCCCGTTCAGCGAGCACCACAGCCACATAGAAGGCCAGCCCATAGAGGCAAGCCACCAGAATGGCGGCCCAGGCCTCGCGGGTGCGCAGAATGCCCGCCTGCGTCTTGATGTAGACGCCCAGCGCATTCTGCGGACCGCCAAAGAACTCGGCGACCACTGCGCCGATCATGCTGAGCGTGGCGCAGACGCGAAGCGCGCTAAAGAGGAAGGGCAGCGCTGCCGGCGCCCGCAGGTGGCTGAAGACCACACGCTGTGGCGCGGCATAGGAACGCATGAGCAACAGCGCGTCGGCGCGGGGCGAGACCAGGCCGCTGTAGACGCTGACCAGCGTTGGGAAGAAGGTCATCACCGCCACCACGGCGATCTTCGAAGCCGGGCTGATGCTACCAAGCCAGATACCCATCAGCGGTGAGAGGGCGATGATCGGCACGGCGCTGGCTGCCACCGCCAGCGGTACCAGCCCATCGGCCACCACCCGCCAGCGCACGCAGAGCGCCGCCACCAGGCAGCCAAGCGTGACGCCGATCGCGCAGCCGACCAGCGCATTGGTGAAGGTGAGCAGCCCGATGCGCAGCAGGTAGCCGGGCCGCGCCAGGAAGGTTTCGAGGATCTGGCTGGGGGCCGGCAGCAGGTAGAGCGGGATCTGGAACAGGCGCACCGCCCCCTCCCAGAGCGCGATCACCACCACGAAGGTCAGCAACGGCGGCCAGACATCCCGCAGCCAGGAGCTCACCCGGGCCGGCACATCCACCGATCGCGAAACGGTTGTCGCTTGCATAGGCCTCGCTCAGCCGGTCACCGGCCATTATCCACGGCGCGCAGCGCCTCGCGCACCTCGGTCACCAGGCTGAAAAAGCGGGGTGCCTCACGGGTCTCAAAGACGCGCGGGCGCGGCAGGTCGATCGTGACGATCCGCTGCACCCGGCCGGGGCGGGGCGACATCACCACCACGCGGTCGGCGAGGAAGACCGCCTCGGGAATGCTGTGGGTGACAAAGATCACGGTAGGGCGCGGCTCAGACTCGGCCCAGATGCTGAGCAGTTCGACCTGCATGCGCTCGCGGGTGATCTCGTCGAGGGCGCCGAAGGGCTCGTCCATCAGCAGGATCGAGGGTGAGAAGGAGAGCGCCCGCGCGATCGCGGCCCGCTGCTGCATACCACCCGAGAGTTGATGTGGGTAGGCCTGCGCGAAATCGCCAAGGCCAACCATGCGCAACAGGCTCATGGCCCGCTCACGGCGCTGCTCGGCGGGGCGGCCCATAATCTCGAGGGGCAACTCCACATTCTTGCGCACGGTGCGCCACTCGTAGAGCACCGGCGCCTGGAACACAATCCCATAATCGCGGTCGCGGCGAGCCTGCTCGGGGGTCTTCGCCTTGACCCGCACCGTGCCGGCGCTGGGCTGCTCCAGGTCGCCGATCAGGCGCATCAGGGTGCTCTTGCCGCAGCCCGAAGGGCCGATCAGGGCAATGAACTCGCCCGCGGCAATGCTCAGCGTCACGTCGTGCAGCGCCGTGACCGGGCCTCCCCCACTGGGGTAGACCTTGCTGACCCGGTCGAACTCAATGATCGGAGCGGTGTGCATCATCTGAGACCAGTGCTGCAATCGTCCTAAGCGCGCCAGCGGAGCACCAGGTGCTCAGCCAGCGCAACGAGGCCATAGAAGAGGACGCCAACCAGGCCAGCGACGAGGATAGCCAGATAGAGCGCGGGTGGGCGTGAGTTGTAAAACTGGGCTGCATTGAGGATCATCACCCCGATGCCCTCACTGGCGCCTGACGGCAACTCGGCCACGATCGCGCCGATCACGCTGGCCGAGGCAGCGATCTTCAGCGACGTGAACAGGTAGGGCAGCGCGTTGGGGAGCCGCAGCTTCCAGAAGGTCTGCGCAGGGCTGGCCGCGTAGGAGCGCATCAGGTCGAGGCTCTGGGGCGAGGCCGAGCGCAGGCCGCGCAGCATACCGATCGTCACCGGGAAGAAGGTGAGGTAGGCGGCGACAACCATCTTGGCGGCCCACGCCGGGGCACCCATACGCCCGAGGCCCACCACCACCATCGGCGCGATCGCGAGGATCGGCACCGTCTGCGAGCCGATGACATAGGGCATCAGGCCGTGCTCCAGGATGGGCAGACGCATAAACAGCACGGCCAGCCCGAAGCCGAGCAGCCCGCCGATGATGAAACCACCGAGTGCCACGCGGAAGGTGGCCCAGCCGTTGGCCAGCATCTGCACCACCAGCAGCGGCCCGGCCCCGCCCCGGGTGCGGCTGAACATCGTCTCAACGATGGCGCCGAGGTGGGGCAGGCGCTGGTCGGAGATGGCAAAGAGCAGCTTGGCGCCCTCCCAGATCAGCAGCAGCGCGCTGATCACGCCGATCAGCGGGAGGACGCGCCGGGCAATGGCAGCAGGAGCAGCGTAGGGCAAGTGAAGCCTCCAGCCGACGAGGCGGGCTCGATCGCATCGGAACCAACGTTGGAACGGCTGGCCGAGGACGGCGCTGTATCCCGGCCGACAGGGCAACATGGCGAGCGGGGCGGCTGCTGACGTAGCAGCGCGGCACCTTCAGGGGATATCGGATCGCACACGGGTTAGGAAAAGTGTAACGTGGTGCCGCCCATTTGTCAACGGCTGACGTTACGGAGGGGGCGGCCATCGGGCGGCGCGGGGGGCCACGGGGGCGCCGGGGTGCCCACGCGGGGGGCGCCGGGGGCGCGGGGTTGCCGTGGGCGCCGGCGGTGGCCCCGGGGGGCGGCGCGTGTAGGGCCGAAGCATCCGCCCAGGGCGTGGTGTGTCGGATGAGCGGCCCACGTGGCGAATGCTTAGGCCTTTCACCGGTGGCACGGGGGCCGTCCTAACCTTTCAGGGGTAGAGTTTCTGGCGGATGGCGTCCTGATGCGCTGCTTGCCCTCACCCCCCTCCCCCCCTCTCCCAGCCTGGGAGAGGGG
>JACAEO010000197.1 GCA_013388805.1 Chloroflexota bacterium | reverse complement strand
GGAGGGGGTAGCGGGGTGGGGTATGCGGGGCCTGGGGGCGCAACTCCCACAAACCCTATACCTGAGAGGCGGGGTGCACCCCGCCCCCGCTGCGTTTTGGCTCAACCTCCTATGGCAACGGCACCGTCAGGCGCCCGCGGCGACCCTGGCCAAGCGCCTGGACGAGCGGCAGGCCGTGCTCCAGCAGGCTCACTTCAGCGGCACAGTGGGGACAGGACGCCAGGTGGTGATCCAGCGCGGCACGCACCTGGGGCTCGAGCAAGCCCTGACAGTAGTCGACCAGCAGGTCGGTTGGCGGGCAGTGGAGCCGGTAGAGCCGACGCAGCAACTGGCGCTGCAATGCGCGCAGATGCATCACCCGCGCAGCGCAGACCGGGCAGACCTGCAGGTGCGCCAGTGTCGTCTCATCCGCTTCCCCGTCGGCAGCCGCGATCAGGGCGGCTCCGCCCGGCGCCGGGGGGCTGGTGCAGCCCTCGTCCCAGCTCTCATCGATGCTCATACCGCGCGCTCCTGGCCTTCTAGCCGGTCTCCTGGCCGACTCGTATCTTATGAAACGCAGCTCGCAACGCTTTTTACATAGTCTTACCCTCGGTAGTATACCGGAATCCTGGCATTTCCGTGAAGCACAACACCCCCGCTCGCTCTGAGACGGGGGTGTTGTTCGACCAATGATGGTCGGTCCGGCGGGTTATACCAGGTGGCATTGGCAATCCCGCATGGTCCTGCTCATCTCCACAGTGCTACAGCTCCATACATGGCTTTGGAGAGCTGTCGAGCTGTGGAGGTGTGGAACTGAGCCAATGCGCTGCCAGCAAGCAGAATCGGTATTACACCATGTGCTACCCGGCGACCATCTGGCGCAGGTGCTGGTTGCGGCTCAACCGGCCCAGCACGTTGCGCTTGACGTTGTAGACGTCGTTGATGCCGGTGAAGAGGTCGGGGCGCTTCGCATAGACAGCGCGTGGCGTGAGACCGAGCACAAAGGAGCAATAAACAACCACCCGTTCTACGTCGCTGTGCAACTGCTCATTAATAAAGCGCCAGAACTCCTCGCGGTCCACCCGGCTGACCGCCTCCTCGTCCGGCGAGGTCTGCGGTCCATGGCTCAGATTGAGCGTCTCCTCGGGCAACATCTCCGACCAGGACTGTGAACGAACGCTGTCGATGACCACACTGGTGGCACAGAGCTGCAGATACTGCAGCAGCGAAGCCAGGGTGGGAAACGCAGCGAAGCGCTCGGGCGTGAGCGCCCGCCAGAACTTGGTAAAGGCGCCAACAACGAAGTACTCACTACTCTCGCCACTACTGGGGAAGGCGCCACTGCGCCGGATCCATCCCTCGACCAGGCCGCTGTAGTGGTAGTAGAGTTGCTCCCACGCGGCCTCATCCCGTTCCACCAGGGCGCGCCGAAACAGCTCGTAGCTGAAGCGCGTGTCGTGCTGCTGCCCCCGGTAGAAGCGCTCACTCTCGGCGGCACAGCGCCTGACGAGCGTGCTCAGGTCCATCTGTGCCAGTACAGCGGTGTCCTGCGGCAACTCCGCTCCGCGGCTCCCACGGGGGTGGGCGCCGGGGCTGGGCGGCGAGCCCAGAGCGTTGCGGGGGAGCGTCTCGATCGGTTGGGTGATCATGGCCTCCTCAACTCTCTTGCTGCGCGTGATGCCGACGGCTTTCGGGGGCAGCCACGGCTCAGGCTGCGGGCTAAGTAGGTCGGGCGGCACACGAGGGGCCACCGTCACTCGCCGTGATTGTAGAGGTTTGGCCGGGCGATGAGAAGCGCACGGGATGACCAGAAGATGACAAACCCGTACGATCGTGGTTGGTAATGGCGGGCGCAATGGGGGAAGAGCCGGGGGCGCCCGGCGCATCTGTGCGCCGCCTGCTCCCGGTGGAGCGCGAGGATCGGGGACGGAGCGACACGCCGGCTGGTGCCAGCGCACCGCTTGACTCGCACAGAGTTGAACGGTTGCAACGCAGGTTTTTTGCGCTGCGTTTAGAGCGAGCCTTCGAGGACCACGGTGCGGCTCGGGGTGGCGCTGCCGCCAGCGGGCTCAACCGTGACCATCACCTCGCTGAAGGCATTGACCTCACGAGGCGCCTCGACGACGATATAGCCGATCCCGGTCGGGTCGACCTCGAAGGTGCTGCTCGCCACCTGGCTGGTACCGTCGGCGAACCAGAACTGGTAGACCTGGCCCGGGGCGAGGGGCGGCAGGCCACTGAAGATCACCACCGCATTGGAGTGGCCGGGGTACATATACATCGCGCCCTGGGCCGCCACGCCCGATTGGGCCGGCTGGAGCTGGCGGGTAGCGACGCCCGGAGCGCTGACAAACGAGATCACATAGTCATCACGGGCCAGCGCAGCACTGAGCTGGGCGATCCGCTCCTCGCCGGCGGCGAGCTGGCTGGCGAGTTGCTCCTGGCGGGCCTGGGTCTCGGCGAGGGCCTGCTGGATATCGTCCAGGCTGGAGACCAGCTGGCGGTTGGTGCGATCGAGGCGAGCGACGCTTGAGTTGAGCGAGAAGGTCAGGGTACCGAGCACCAGCACCAGGGCAGCGAGGCCGGCGAGCAGACCGGGCATCAGCCAGCGGGGGCCAGGGCGCGGCGCAGTGACCCCGGGCGACGGCGCCGTGCGCCTGGTGGCAGGCTGGGCAGCGGCGATCCGGGCAAACAGCCGCTCGCGCACCCGGTCGGGGGGCGTGGCCGGCGGCGCGGCGTAGGGCAGCAGCGCGACAATCTCGCGCAGCTGGCGCAACTCTTCCTGGTGCGCAGGAGACTCGCTGAGCAGGGCTTCGAGGGCAGGGCGGTCTTCCAGGTCGAGGGCGCCGAGGGCATAGGCGCCAAGCTGGCTCTCCGCGGGATCGTGGTCGTGGGAGTTCATCGCGGTTGTTGCGTTCTAGCGGTCGTCGAGACCGATGCCCTGGTGCTGCAGGACGGTTTTGAGTTTCTGGAGTGCGAGCCGCACACGGGTCTTCACCGTACCAAGAGGATTGTTAAGCTGATCAGCAATCTCGCGTTGTGAAAGGCCCCCGAAATAGGCGAGTTCGATCACCTGGCGCTGGTCGGCGGGCAACTCACTGAGGGCGCTGGTGATCATGCGGCGCCGCTCTGCGACCCAGGTCACCTCGTCGAGCCCCGGTTGCGTGTCGGGGATTGCGGCGAGCGCCAGGTCATCGCCGCCACCACCGATGCCAGCCGGACGGGCCTGGCGTCGGCGCAACTCATCGATACACAGATTGCGCGCGATGCCGAACAGCCACGGGGCGAAGGCGCCACTGCCAGCCTGGAAGGTCGCGGCACGGTTCCAGACCCGCCAGAATGTCTCCTGCACGACATCCTCGGCGTGCTCAGCATTGGCAAGGATCTTGAGGGCCAGTCCATAGACGACACGGGCATAGCGTGCGTAAAGCTCCTCCATGGCGCGACTGTCGCCACCGGCGACCTGGGCCATGAGCGCCTCGTCAGCGAGGACGGTCCCCTGAGCGTTGGGATGGGAGAAGCGGGCCAAAACCACCTCTCAGCTTCCTGTACGCACCCACAGCGGGTTGTGGATGCATGGCGCGCTGATCACGGCGGGCGCGGGCGGCCTGTATTATACACGAACCGCACTCAGCCGCGAGAAACGCCGCGTTATGGGGTATTATATGGCATAGGGTGTTGCAGATTACAGACAGGTCGGCAAAACTTGTGCAGAGTATTAATAAAGGGTGTGCATAACCCTGGACATGAGCGTTCGGCTTGACAGTGGTCTGGAATGTGTTATAGTGCGGTTCGTGGCGAAAATCACAATCGGGTGCCGCCCCCACGGTCGGCCTCCCGGCGCGTGCCAACCCCGCCCGATGGCCGCTCCAGCCGCCGACAGGCCCTAGAGAGGACTAGCCTGATGGCTGCATATCCCATGCATCCCAAGGGAAGCGACGGCGCAGTGGCGGTTGGCACACGAACCAGTAGCGCCGAGCGTGTACCCCTTCCCGCGCGGTCCGGCCAGGTGGTCGGGCTCGCCGAGCTTTTTGAGCGTGCACATATCGCTGCCGACCTGCGCGCCGTCGAGGAGTTGCTGCTCAGTCGCACGGCCTCGTCGTCGGAGCTGATCGCCGGGGCCAGTGCCTACACCATCCGCGCCGGGGGCAAACGGCTGCGCGCCGCCCTGGCCCTGCTGGCCGCCCGCCTCGGCGCCTATCACCTGCCACGGGTGATCCACGCCGCCGCCGCGGTCGAGCTCATCCAGGCTGCCTCGCTGGTCCACGACGACCTGGTCGACCAGGCGGCCCGGCGCCGCGGACGGGTCACCGTCCACGCCCGCTGGGACAACGATGTCGCCCTGATGGTGGGTGATTTCTTCTTCGCCCTGGCCGCCGGCGAGATGGCGCGCAGCCCCGACCCGCGGATTATTACCTACTACGCCGAGGCCGTGCAGACGATCGTCGAAGGCGAACTGAGCCCGGTGCTGGTGGCCGAGCCCGCCGAGACGGCGCTGGGCCAGTACTATTACAAGACGGGGGCGAAAACGGCCTCGCTCTTCGAGGCGGCATGCAAGGCCGGCATGGCGGCGGGTGGCGGCAGCGAGGCGCAGATCGCCGCGCTCGGACGGTATGGCTTCGACCTGGGGATGGCCTTTCAGATCGTTGATGATGTGCTCGACTTTGTCGGCGACGAGCAGACCCTGGGCAAGCCCGCCGGAAACGATCTGCGCCAGGGCACGATTACCCTGCCGCTGATCTACGCCATGTCCCGCTCCGAAAGTCTCCAGCTGCGCGAGATTGTCGAGCACACCTCACCCAGCGACAGCGCGGTGCGCGCCGCGGTGGACGAGGTGATCGCGGTAGGTGGCGTCGAGGCGACCATGGTCGAGGCGCGCCGCTTCATCAGCCAGGCGATCAGCCACCTGGCGGAGTTCTCCCCCTCGCCCGCTCAGCGCGCCCTGGTCGAGATCGCCCACTTCGTCGTTAGCCGTGATGCGTGAGGACGTAGCGCACGCCCGCCTGGAGATCGGCCCGGGTGACGATATCGCTGAGGTCGATACCCAGGGTGACGAGGGTCTGGGCTACGTCGGGGCGGATGCCGGTGAGCACCAGGCTCGCCCCGAGCAGGCGCACCGCGCGGGCCGACTGGATGAGCACGTTGGCCACCTGGGTGTCGACGATCGGCACACCGGTGATGTCGAGGATCACCAGGTCGGCCCGCTGCGCATCCACCGCCTGTAGCAGGCTCTCAACGATGCGCACGGCCCGCACGCTGTCGATGCTGCCGATCAGCGGCATGACCAGCGCGCGCTCGGTGATGCGCAGCAGGGGCGTGGAGAGCTCGGCGAGCAGCGCGTCCTGGGCCTGGATGGTCCGCTCCTGCTGCTCACGTTCACGGCGCAGCTGCTCGGCCAGCTTCAGGTCGGTGATGTCGGTGCGAATGCCGACAATCCCCCCATCGGTGGTGCGCCGGTCTGCTGCGCGGAGCCAGCGCCCACCAGGCAGTTGCTGCTCGACCGTCTCGAGCCGCTGATGGCGGGCCAGGCGATCGCGCACCCACTCCTCCTCGCGACCGACTGCAGCGGGGTACTGGCCGCGCTGCGCCCCGATGGTCAGGATCTCCGCGAAGCTCCGCCCGGGCACCATCAGGTCGGCACTCTCCGCGTAGATCTCCTTGTAGCGCTGGTTGCAGAAGACCAGCCGATCGGCTGCGTCGTAGAGCGCAAAGCCGTCGGAGATGCTCTCCACCGCGTCACGGAGCTGGCGCCAGCGCCGCAGGGCCTCGGCCTCGGCCTGCACCCAGCGGGTCACATCGCTGAGCTGCCAGATCAGGCCCCCCGTGCCGGCAGCCGGCGCCAGGCTCGCGGCATACCAGCGTTCAGGCGACGCGGCAAGCCCGGCAGCGAACTGCACCCGCCGGGTCCGGCCGTCGCGCAGCGCAGCAAGCTCCGCCGCCAGCTCGTTCCACACCGCCGGTTCCCAACGGAACAGGGTCACACAGGCGCCGAGCCCCTCTCGCCAGGCGCTGTTCACGTGTTGCACAACCCCGGCGCGATCGACGAAAGCGCATGGCTCGGGCAGCAGCTCGAGGCACGGGCCGGGGGCAATGGCCGGATTGGCGGCTGGATCGGACATACGTGGCTCCCTGGATCCTCCTGGTCAAAAATGAAAGCGCACTCATTTTACCACGGGGGACTAGCCAAAGCTGTGCAGATGTGGTACAAAGGATTTGCACAACATTTGCAAATCCCTTGCAAAGCTGACCGGAGGCGCGATCGTGAAACTCAACGGCAAAACAGCACTGATCACCGGTGGAGGGCGGGGCCTGGGCCGCGCGATCGCGCTCGCCTACGCCCAGGCCGGCGCCCAGGTGGCCGTGGCCGCCCGCAGCGCTGACGAACTGGCCGAAACGGTCTGGCTGATCGAGGAGCAGGGCGGGCGCGCCGTGGCCCTCAACGCCGATGTGCGCGAGGCCAGCCAGGTCACGACGCTGGTGGCCGCTGCGCAGGAGGCACTGGGCCCGATCCATGTGCTGGTGAACAGCGCTGGCGTCGGCCTGCGCCGTCCTATACAAGAGACCAGTGAGGCCGAGTGGGACACGGTGCTTGATACGCTGCTCAAGGCAACGTTCCTGACCTGCCGCGCCGTCGTGCCCCAGATGATCGAGCAGGGCGGCGGTAACATCATCAATCTGAGCGCCCCGCTTGAGCGGATCGCCGTGCCGGGCTTCGCTGCCTACTACGCCGCCAAGTGCGCGGTTGATGGGCTCACCCGGGTGATGGCCAAAGACCTGCGCCGCTTCGGGATCAATGTCAATGCCCTCCACCCGGGAGGCTTCGCCGATACCCGGCTGGTGCGCCAGACCGTCCCCGAGGTGCGTAGTGGCCTGCTGGCGCCGGCTGAGATCGGCCCCGCGGCGGTCGCCCTCGCTGCCCTGCCGCCCCGCGGCCAGACCGGCACGACCGTCGATGCCCATCAATGGAGATCCGAGGGTTATCAAAATTAGGGTCAACTAGAGCTTGACAAATCCTGTGCAAACCCTGAAAATAAGCAGGCCTTGATGGTTGAGGTTCCGGATATCCTGACTGCGAACTACCTTTCGCGCCCTTCTGTCTGCCGGATACGCATTGGCGACGTCGCCAGCGCCCTGTCGGGATCGCACTCTGGCCAAGCCCCCGTCACTCAGGAGAAGATGCAGTGAACGCCTTTCACCGGACCGACAATAGCGACGACCCGCTCGCCCCGAGCAGCCATGAGGCCGAGCCCGAGGAGTCGGATATCTGGGACGCCGATGAGGCCGCCATCGAGGCCGCCGCCGCTGAGCTCGAGGCCGATGAGGTTGAGGCCAGCGACAATGAGCCGGTCGAGGACTCGGTGCAGCTCTACCTGCAGGAGATCGGCCAGGTACCATTGCTGACCGCCGACGAAGAGCGCGAGCTGGCGATGAAGATCAGTCGGGCGAAGGCTGCGCGCCAGCGCCTCAGCAATGAGGAGTATAGCAGCGGGCGCGAGCGCTTCCAGCTCGAGCAGGATATCGCCCGCGGCGACGATGCGCGCCGCAAGCTGATCCAGGCCAATCTGCGCCTGGTGGTGAGCGTGGCCAAGAAGTATATCGGCAGTCCGATGGCCTTTATGGACCTGGTCCAGGAGGGCAATATCGGCCTGATGCGCGCAGTCGAGAAGTTTGATTACACCAAGGGCAACCGCTTCAGCACCTACGCCACCTGGTGGATCCGCCAGGCGGTCACTCGCTCGATTGCCGAGCAGAGCCGGCTGATCCGCCTGCCGGTGCACCTGAGCGAGTCGCTGGTCCACCTGCGGCGCGCGATCTACCAGCTTGAGCAGGAGCTTGAGCGCGAGCCGACCGCGGAGGAGATCGCCCACACCATGGGCATGAGCCTGCGCAAGGTCAAGCGCCTGCTCCAGGCCTCGACCCAGCCCGTCTCGCTTGAGCAACCGCTGAACAATGACAGCGAGGGCCGTATGAGTGAGATGCTTGCCGACGAGAGCCTGGAGACGCCGATGGAGATCGCCGCGCAGAATATGCTGCACGCCGAGCTCAACGCGGCGCTCAACGATCTCCCCGAGCGGGAGCGCAAGATCCTGCAGCTGCGCTACGGCCTGCTCGATGGCCAGCGCCGCACGCTGGAGGAGGTGGGGGTCGCCTTCGGTATCACCCGCGAGCGCACACGCCAGATCGAGGCCGAGGCGCTGCGCCGCCTGCGCCATCCCAGTGTTGGCCTGCGCCTGCAGGGCTACCTGGACTAATACCGATTCTGCTTGATGGCGCATCGCATTGGCTCAGCTCCACACCCCCACAGCGCTCCAGCTCTCCAAAGCCCTGTGTGGAGCTGTCGAGCTGTGGAGCTGAGCGGGACCATGCGGAATTGCCAATTCCACCTGGTATAACCACGGCCGGAGAGGAGACCGGCGGCGCATAGATGACGCCGGACCGAGGCCGGGAGGAGATACGACGCGGGGTCGCTGCACAGCGGCCCCGCGTCGGTGCGTCAACCACCTGCCGTCAGCGCCTGCTCAGTGGGAGATAGACCAGGCTGCGCGGTTCCAGCACGATCGTCTGCGTCACGGTGGCGCTGTTGCCCGCGCGGTCGGTGAAGCGCACCGCAAGCTCGTGGCGCCCGCGGGTGACGGGCAGCGTCCAGCGGTACGCGTCGTAGTAGGGCTGCGGCGCCTCGAAGCTGCCGTTGAGCCCGAGTTGCACGGCAACGATCCCGCCCTGGTCATCGATGGCGTTGGTGTCGATGCGCACCGTCTGCTTGAAGAGCCGCACCGGCTCGCCGAGCGCGGCGGGCGCTGCCGCGGCGAGCGCCGCGATCTCCGCGGCGGTCAGCGCGCGATCGTAGATCGCCAGGTCGTCGAGGAGCGCGCCGATCGACGCTCCCCCATAGCTGAAGCGCCCGAGTTGCAGCACCTCGCCCAGCGCGACGGGCAACTCGGCGCCCCGGGTCGAGGCAACCAGGGCGCCATCGAGGTAGAGCGCCTTGCGCCCGCCGGCGCTGTCCCACGTCACCGCGAAGTGGTGCCAGCCCGGTCCGAGGCGATCCGGCGCTGCCAGTAACTGGCGGCTCGTCTCATCGCGCGCCGTGGTCCAGAAGACCCAGGCCGGCCCGCCGTCGGGGCCGGCGGCGTCGCGGCGCAGGGCCAGGGTGCCGCTATAAACTGGCGCGCCAGCGGGGCTGGCACTGGCGGCGAAGAGGTAGTGGCGGGCGCTGCTGCTGGCGGGATAGCTGGCCGGGAGGTTGGCCCAGAGGCTCACCGTGCCGGCCCGCGAGCTGAGATTGCCAGCCAGCGGAAAGGTGACCGCCGCCGGGCCGAGTTCGAGCGCCTGCCCGGCACGCCCGGCGCCGAAGCGCGGCGTACCGTAGAGCGTGGGATAGCCGCGCCCCACACGCTGCACCGGGTGGCCATCGAAGTCGACGGCGAGGAGCAGGTCGGCAGGCGGCTCAATAGTGATCGCTGCGCTGGGCGGCGTCGTATCGGCGGCGGGGGGCGGCACGGCAGCGTCCGGGGGAGTGAAGTCGTAGCTCCCGATCAGGGACGGCGACCAGAGCCACTCGCCGGGGAGGCAGCCGGCATAGGCCGCACACGGGTCCAGGCCAGGGCCATACCAGCCGTAGGGGTCGATCTGTTTGCCGTAGCGCCGCACTTCAACATGCAGATGGGGCGTGCCACGGGCAAACCCGGTCTGCCCGCTGGTGCCGAGGAAGGTCCCGGCTGCCACCGGAACGCCCTGGCTGGCGTCGATGCGCCCCGCGAAGATCGGTGCGAAGCCATCGAGATGCCAGTAGACCGTCTCGTAGCCGGCGGGGTGGACGATGATCACACCGTAGCCCGGGCTACTGCGGGCGTAGGCCACACCCGCCGCCGCCGCGAGGATGGGCGTGCCGATCGGCCGGTCGGGGAAGTAGTAGTCGTGGCCATCGTGGCCATCGTACTGCACATTGCCCTGGCCGAGATAGTTAACGACGTAGTCGTTACCGTCATCGCCGCTGTCGACGGTGGGGTAGACGTGGTCAAAGTAGGCCAGGTGGACCACGCGGGTGCCGGCGGGCCAGGGTTGCAGCAGCGTGAGGGCAGCCGCGGGGGCCGGGCTGCCGGCGGGCGCCGCACCGATCCCGGGCAGGTCAGGCTTGAGCAGTGTGTTGTTGAAATGAGCGGCAAATGCCCGATTGAAGCCTTCGACCACCGTGTACCACTCGGCAGAGCTGCGCCCGGCGGCGAGGAAGCGCTGCACAGCAACCCCCTCGGGCGCCTGGTCGAGCGTCAGGGTCAGGGTCAGCCCATCGCTGAAACGCAGGGTCGGGGGACGCTCGTAGGGGCCGAGGCCGGCGCGCAACTCGCGGCTGGCCCAGTCGACCTGGGCGGCGAAGCCCGTGGGGCCGGCGGGCCCGAAAGGCTGGCGCAAGGCCACCTCAGGCGGCGCCGGGTCGCTGAGCAGCGCCGAGGTCGCTTCAAGCAGGGCCAGGTGCAACTGCGGGCTGAGCCCGTAGTAGAGCGCGGCGCCCTCGATGATCGCGGCGGCGCTCTGCCCGTCCTCGCGATAGCCTTTGAGCGGCCCGGGCTGCGCGTCGAGGAAACGCTGCACGCCCAGCCCCGCCTCGCCCTGGGCGACAACGGACGGCCCGGGCAGCCACAGGACCAGCAGGGCGACGACGATGAGCGCGGTGCGGGGGACGGGACGCAACTGATACTCCGGCTTCCGGGCGAATGGCGAGGCGATCGTAGCACACTGGCATCGGCGAGTCAATGCCGGTAGAATGACAGGTAGCCGAACACGGAGCTCGCCGATGCGACGACCACAGCTGGCCGCCCTGGCGGCCGTAGCCATCATTGTCCTGGCCGCCTGTGGACGGCCTGGGCCGGAGGCGACGCCGGTGCCCACGGCCACGTCTCTACCCACCGCCGCGCCATCTGCCCTGCCTTCACCCATACTCACGCCCGCCCCAACGCCGGGCGTGGTGTCTGCGGCGCGACAGACACGGCTGGGGACATTCTTCTTCTACTGGTACAACTGTCCGAAAGACGAGTGCGACGCCACCCAGCTGAGCGTTACGCCGCCGGGCTGGCTAGCGCCGCTGCCGCGCGATCGCGACACGCGTGACGGCACCGCCTACTCGTCGATCAACTACGACTGGTTCGAGGGCGAACTGCGCGACATGCTTGCCACCGGCATCGACACCGTCTTCCCCGTGAGCTGGGGCGACCACCCCCACCCCTGGTTCCGCCAGGACCGGCTCGACCTGCTGGTGCAAGCCAACGGCGTCCTTGCGCGCCCGCTGGCGATCGGGATGTTTATTGACACCACGGCCCAGCAGGCGATGTACAACGACTTCACTGCCGAGGGCTACCGCTTCGGCGCCGATATTCCCCGGCTGCCCCTATCGGACCGGCGGAGCGGCTACTTCTTCTACGACCGGCACATCAAAGGCTTCTTCCAGCGCATCCCGCGCGAGATGTGGGCGACGGTCGAGGGCCGACCGATCATCATCACCTATACGGCCCTCTGCTGCACGGATCTCAACCTGGCGGGCGAGCTGTGGGCGGCGGTCAAGGCAGCCTTCGCCCGCGACTTCGGGGTCGAACCGTGGCTGATCGTCGAGGACACGTGGTTCACGCCCGAGGCGCGGGCGCCTGGCGGTGAGCTCCTGCCGCTCGACCAGGTGGCCGATGGGCGCTACAGCTGGGGCACGGCACTCCACGGCCCGGCCAGCCACACCCTGCGCGGCTATACGGTGAGCAGCGTGGGGCCAGGCTTCGACAACAGCCGCATCGTCGGCATCACCGAGCCGCGCAGGCAGCCGCGTGAGCGCCCGCCAGGGGGCGGCGCCGCTGCGGACGGCGCCTTCCTGCGAGCGAGCCTGGCAGCAATCCCGGCCAATGCCGACCTGGTGCTGATCGAGACCTGGAACGAGTGGCCCGAGAGCACCGGGATCGCGCGGGCCACGTACCGCGGCATTGGCGGCAAACCCCTGCCCGAGACGTTCTACATGGACATCGTGCGCCACTGGCGCGAGCGCAGACCCTGAATGCCTCCAGGCTGGATATGCGGGGGCGTTCCACTGCGGCACACGTCGCAGGAAACGACTCCGCGGAAGCATTCAGGAGGCGGTCAAGGACGTTGCCAGACCATTCAGCGCGCCCGGCCGATGACGGCGTAGAGCGGGTCGCTGAGCCAGCGGCGCGGGGAGCGGTCGAGCGCGCGGATGTCCTCGAAGCAGCCGGCCAGCGCGAAGTAGCGCTGGACCAGCTTGCTATGCTGGTGATCGCCGGTCGAGACCCAGATGCGCACCGCTTTGCTGGGGAAACAGCGGTTGGAGAAGGTGACAATAAAGGGCGCACCGGGGCGCAGCACGCGACCTACCTCGGCAAAGATCTTGACCGGGTGAACCAGATACTGGACCGAGACGGTACAGGCGGCGCCATCGAACGAGCCATCGGCGAAGGGCAGGTTCGGGGAGCGGTTGAGGTCGTGGATCAGGTACTCGTCGAGCTGGGGGTTGAGGCGCAGTTCATCGTCGTTCATGCCCAGGCCGACAACGTGAGCGTAACGCACCTCGGGCGGCAGATGGCTGACGTAGCTGCTCATCAGGTCGAGGATGCGCCCGCCGGGGGGCAACTCCTCGCGGAACAGCTGGGTAACGGCCGCGCTGGCCGCCTCATCGATATGCGCGGTCAGCCGCGGATAGGTATAGAAGAGGCTATCGTCACTCTCGTCATAGCGCGTGAAATAGCTTGGAGGCAAACAATTCTCCAGACGCAACGGCGGCTCCTTGGCGGGGGTGGCGCGCGCTGGCGCCGTGGCGATGCATAATTCCTGTTATAGTATAGGCCGACTTTCGATCGCGGCGCAAGATGAGGCGAAAGCGAAGGCAGGCAATGCAGGCGATACGTGTCCATACGACGGGCGGACCGGAGGTGCTCAGCTATGAGACGCTGCCCGTTCCCGAGCCAGGGCCCGACCAGGTGCGGATCAAGGTGGCGGCCACGGGTCTGAACTTTATCGAAACCTATCATCGCAGCGGGCTCTACCAGCTGCCGTTGCCGTTCATCCCCGGCAGTGAGTTTGCCGGCACGATCGACGCGGCTGGCGCCGGGGTCACGGGCTGGGTGCCGGGTGAGCGGGTAGCCACCGCCGCGGGGATCGGCGGCTACGCCGAGTATGCGCTGGCTCCCGCCGCAAAGCTGGTGCGCGTGCCCGACACGATCGACCTGAAGCTCGCCGCGGCGGTCATGCTCCAGGGCTGTACCGCCCACTATCTGACCCACAGCACCTACCCGCTGCGCGCCGGCGAGACCTGTGTGGGCACGGCGGCGGCGGGCGGCGTGGGCCTGCTGCTGGTCCAGATGGCAAAGCGCCTGGGCGCCCGGGTGCTCGGCCTCGTCTCCAACGAGGCCAAGGCTGCCCTGGCGCGCGAGGCCGGCGCCGACGCGGTGATCCTCTACAGCCAGGAACGCTTCGACCAGCGGGTGCGTGAACTGACTGACGGGCGTGGCGCCGATGTGGTCTACGACTCGGTAGGCCGCAGCACCTGGGAGCAGACCCTCGATAGCCTGCGCCCGCGCGGCTACGCCGTCTTCTTCGGCAACGCCAGCGGGCCGGTGCCGGCGATCGAGCCGCTGCTGCTCAGCACCAAGGGCTCGCTCTTCATGACCCGCCCGACGCTTGTCAATTACATCGCCACGCCGGAGGAACTGGCCTGGCGGGCCGGCGATCTCTTCAACTGGATGGCCTCGGGTGAGATCAAGGTCCGGGTCGAGCGCGAGTACCCGCTGCGCGAGGCCACAGCGGCCCACCAGGCCCTGGAGGGCCGCCAGACCACCGGTAAGGTCCTGATCATTCCGTGAGGGGCGACCATGCGCGTTGTGATGAAGTTCGGCGGGACGTCGGTGGGCAGTGCCGACGCGATCCGCCGGGTGGCCGAGATTGTGGCCGAGAGCCGCCGCGAGCACGAGGTTGTGGTCGTGGTGTCGGCGATGAACGCCCCCGACCTGCGCACCACTGATACGCTGATCGCTGCCGCGCGCGCTGCCGCCCAGGGCGACGGCGACGCGACGGCGCTCGTGGTGCCCCGCCTGCTCGACCTGCATATGCGCGCCGCCGCCGCACTCACCAGCGCTGAGGAGTGCGCCCGCCTGGAGCCCGAGTTACGGGCGATGCTCGACTACATGAGCGATCTCTCGCGCAGCATCGCCGTGCTCGGCGAGTTGACCCCGCGCGCGCTCGACCTGTTCAGCGGCCTGGGCGAGCGGCTCAACGCCCGGCTGATCGCCGCCACGTTGCGCAGCGCCGGCCTCCCCGCCGAGGCGGTCGACGCCAGCGCGCTGATCATCACCGACGAGCGCTACGGCAGCGCCGCTCCCCTGCTGGAGGAGACCCGGACACACAGCCGCGAGCGCTTGCTGCCCATGCTCACCCAGGGCATCGTCCCGGTGGTGACGGGCTTCATCGGCGCGACCCGGGCCGGCGTGCCCACCACGCTGGGCCGCGGCGGCTCCGACTACTCCTGCGCCATCCTCGGCGCGGTCCTCGACGCCGACGAGGTCTGGTTCTGGAAGGAAGTTGACGGGGTGCTCACGGCCAACCCGAAGCTGGTGCCAGAGGCCCGTACCCTGCCGCGCCTCAGCTACAGCGAGATGGCCGAACTGGCCTACTACGGGGCCAACGTGCTGCACCCGAAGACGGTCCTGCCACTGGTGCAGCGGCACATCCCGATCCGCATCCGCAACACCTTCAACCCTGGCCACCCGGGCACACTGATCAGCGACGAGCCGGGCAGCGGCACCGCCAAGGCGGTGACGGCGATCAAGGATGTGTGTCTGATCACGGTGGGCGGGCCGGGCATGCTCGGCATCACCGGCGTAGCCGCGCGGATCTTCAGCGCGGTGGCCCGCGCCGGGGCCAATATCCTGCTGATCTCCCAGGCCAGCAGCGAGCAGAGCGTCTGCCTGGCCGTCCCACGGGCCGAGGCGGCGGGTGCGGTCGCTGAGCTACGCAAGGAACTGGCCAGTGAGTTCTCGGCCCACGATGTCGAGCACATTGAGGTGCAGGATCCGGTCGTGATCGTGGCCCTGGTGGGCTCAGGGATGCGTGGCACGCCGGGGATCGCCGGGCGGCTGTTCGGCGCGATGGGCGAGGCCGGCGTCAATGTGATCGCCATCGCCCAGGGTAGCACCGAGAACAATATCTCGCTGGTGGTCGCCGATGCCGACGCGGATCGGGCCGTGCGGGTCATCCACGGGAGCTTTGCGCTGTGAAAGTCGCCATTTTCACCGAGACCTTTCTGCCCAAGATCGACGGGGTGGTCAGCGTGCTCTGCCAGGCGCTCGAGCGACTGCAGGCGCAGGGGCACCAGGTGCTGCTCTTCGGGCCGCCCGGTGGCCCGGCCGAGTACGCCGGGGCCGAGATCGTGGGCGTGGGCGGGCCGCCGCTCCCGTTCTACCCCGAGCTGCGTATCAACATCCCACGGCGCTTCGTCTGGGAGCGGGTGCGGGCCTTCCAGCCCGACCTGGTGCACATCGTGGCGCCCTTCTTCCTGGGGCCGTTCGGCCTCTCCTACGCCCGGCGCCTGAACGTGCCCATCCTGGCCTCGTTCCATACCCACGTGCCGCGCTACGTGCGGCACTATGGCGGCAGCTTCATCGAGCCGATCGTCTGGTCATACCTGCGCGCCCTGCACAACCAGGCTCACCTGAACCTCTGTCCCAGCACCGAGACACTCAAGGATCTGCGCAGCCATGGGTTCGAACGGGTGCGCTGGTGGAAGCGCGGCATCGATACGCAGCGTTTCAGCCCTGGCCCGCGCGACGCGGCCATGCGCGCGCGGTTGAGCGGCGGGCAGCCGGACGACCTGCTGGTCGTGTACGTTGGCCGGCTCTCGCCCGAGAAACGGCTCGAGACGATCCGCGACCCGCTCTTCGCTATCCCGGGGGTGCGGCTGGCGATGGTGGGTGGCGGCCCCAGCCAGGAGCAACTCAAGCGCCACTTCCGTGGCACGCCCACCAGCTTCCCCGGCTTCTTGCGAGGCGACGAACTCGTCGCTGCCTACCGGGCCGCTGACGTCTTTCTCTTCCCCTCCACCACCGAGACCTTCGGGCTGGTGGCGCTCGAGGCCATGGCCTGCGGCCTCCCGGTGATCGCCGCCAACACCGGGGGCGTGCTCGACATCATCAGCGACGGCGAAAACGGCCTGCTCTTCGACCCGGAGCGCCCGGCGCAGATCGGCGCCCTGGTGCAGCGCCTGAAAGACGACCCGGGGCTACGCCAGGATCTGGCGCGGCGCGGCCTGCTCCACGCCCGCGGTCGCTCGTGGCAGGCGACGATGGACCAGTTGATCGACTACTACCGCTTGACGATCCGGGTCTTTCAACGCCTGGAGGCGCGCCGGCGCCGGCTCGCCCAGGCAGTGTGATACCACGTGGAATTGGCAATCCCGCATGGTCCCGCTCAGCTCCACAGCGCTCCAGCTCCACACAGGGCTTTGTCGAGCTGGAGTGCTGTGGAGGTGTGGAGCTGAGCCAATGCGCTGCCAGCAAGCAGTATCGGTATGAGACG
>JACAEO010000025.1 GCA_013388805.1 Chloroflexota bacterium | reverse complement strand
GGGTGGATGCGCGCCGCCGCTCAGCGGACTGAGCGTGCGCACGAACCGGCGCCCGTGGCTGGCGGCGCCCAGCGCCAGCACCCAGGGCGCGTTGGCCGGCGCGCCGATACTGGCCGGAGCGGGCCCGCCATTGCCAGCGGCGACCGCGGCCAGGATGCCGGCCTCAAACGCGCCGAGCAGCGCGAGCGCCTCGGCATCTTCCCAGGGATCGGTGGCGAAGCCGCTGATCGAAACGTTGATCACCTCGACCCCGTCGGCCACAGCCTGGTCGATCGCCGCGAGGGTCGCCTCCATCGGGCAGACGCTGCCCGCCGGGGTGCCGCAGGCGTCATAGACGATCAGCGCGGCATGCGGCGCGACCCCGGCGATCGCGCCGGTGGCGACCCCGGCAACGCGGCTCTCGGCCAGCAGATGGCCGGCGAGCGTGCCGGCGACGTGGGTGCCGTGGCCGTTGTCGTCAAAGGGGCTGGGTCGCCCCGCGGGGTCGGGGGCGGCAGCGGCGGGGAAGCGGTAGGCGCCGATCAGCTTGGCGTTGCAGGGGAAGGCCGGATCGTAGCTGCGGTCGCCCGGATCACAGACGCCGAAGAAGCGTCCGCGGGGATTGCGCTGCACGAAGCCGTCGGCGCCACGCTCGGCAAAGGAGGGCTGGAAGGGATTGATCCCGCCATCGATCACGCCGGCCACGCTCCCCGCGCCCCGCTCCGGCAGGATCGGCCCACGTAGTTCGCCGGCGGGAACGACGGCGGTGGCGATGGCCAGGGTGGCCTCGCCGGCCAGGAGCGCCCGTTCGAGCGCCGCGACGGGGAGCGCCGGCGTATCGGCGAGCGTCAGTTCGCCGGCGTAGAGGCCACCGCCCGGCGCCGCGAGGCCGGCAAGGCTAAGCGCAACCGGCTCCGGCTGGCCGGCGACGGCAATACGCAGGCTGGCATCGGTGGCCGGTCCGCTGAGCCCGCTGAAGGCGACTTGCAGGCCAAGGCGCCGGGTACGCACATCGAAGCTGAGCACGGCTCGCCCGCTGGCAGCGGACCCGGCCGGGACCGGCGCAAGGCTGGCGCGAAAGAGGGCAGGGGCCAGATCAGGCTGGGCCGCCCCGATCCGCGCCGGGCCGACATCGCTGGCGAGCCGGCGGAGATCAGCGCGCTGGACGAGGCGCACGCCGGGCAGGGCCGCGAGGCTGGCGGCCTCGGCGGGGCTGAGCACGAGCGCCATGCCGTTCAGCGCGTAACGAAAGCGCGCCCGTGGCGGCGTTGCGCGGCCAAGGGCCGCGCCGAAGCGACGCAGGGCCGCATCCTGCTCCGCCTGGAGGTGGCGCAGGTAGGCCTGCGCCTCCGGCGCATCGCTCGCGAGGCGCGCTGCGCCACGGGCGCGGGGGCTGGTAGTGGCGAGGCCGGGTAGCCCACCGGCGTAGGCGGCCAGCGGCGGCTCGGCCAGCACCACGATGTAGACCCCGGGGCCGGGTGGCTCGGCCTTGTGCGTTGCGGCCCTTGCCACCGGGTGAAGCCAGGCCGGGTCGGAAGCCAGCGGGGCCGCCTGCCCGGCGGCGACCGTGACAGCGAGCACCAGGACCAGGAGCGTAGCAAGCGGAACACGGCGCCGGTGAAGCATAGACTGGTTGGGCAAGGCGGTCATTGCCGCCTCAAGGTCGGCGCCCGCTGGTCGCCCTACTGGTGCCTGCTAAGCAGCGGCAGGAAGAGCAGCGGATTGATCAGCACGGTCTCGACGCGCGCGCCGGGGCCATTGTGATGGTGCAGCAGTAGCACGCCACGCGAGCGGTTGGTCGAATAGTTCGCCCGGTCGTAGCTGATCGGGATCGTTCCACCATCCACAGCGGCATAGGCCGGCCCGAGAATGGACTGCGGGCTGGTGCCGAAGCTGATGCCGGGCCGGGTCAGATCGTACCGCAGCTGATCGCTGGTGTCCACCAGACGCCCCGTGGTACCGTCGAAGCTGAAGACCCGGTAGTAGATCCGGCTCGCCGTGTCACTGAGCCGGAGACTGTCGGCGGTGATGGGCAGGACAAGCACGTTGCTATTGAAGGGGGCCGTGTCGGCAGCCGAGGCCGGGACGACATTGACGAAGTCTTCGATGGTGGCGCGCTCGGTCGCAAAATTGTAGAGTACGGTGACGAACACGTCGTTGGGATCGTTGTCGGTGGCGGAGCCGAGGTTGAAAGAAAAGAGCACGTACTCAGCGCCGGCGCCGTTGGCGGCGACACCGGAGCCGTTGGTATCGATATAGACATCGAACTCGACCAGGTTCGGGCTCGACCAGTCAGCGTGGCTGGCGACACCGAAGTAGAGCGTCGCGTTGGCGAGCGAGCCGGCGCGCTGCAGGTCGCTGCTGACGCCCACCGCGGCGAGGTCGGCGATGGCGCTGCTGTCGCTGGCCGTCCTGCCGCTAAGCTGCTGGAGCTCGAAGGCAGTGACCAGTGAGAGCAGATCGACAGGCAGGTTACTTCCCGTGGCCAGCCCGGTGCCGCTGAGCGCGAGCTCGGCGCTACCAGTCGCTGCCTGGCCAAAGGCGAGCAGATCGGGTGTGGCGGCCATCGCCGCAGCGGGCCGGGCGGTGGCATAAGTCGCGACGCGCAGCTCGGGGGTAGTGGCCGGAACGACCTGGCCGCGGATCACGCCGGTGGGGAAGGCAGCGGTGGGGATGCTGGCATAGAGCTCGCCGCTGTAGAGCAGAGCCTCGTCGGCGTCGCTCAGTGTGACCGTGCCGGGATAGTCGATGCCGGCGACGTAGGCGCCACTGGCCAGCAGCGGCGCCGCGACCGGGCCGTTCTTCCCGGCGGGGCCACGCTGCAGGCGCGCGCCCGGGTCAGCGATCGTGATGTCCTGGCTGAACCGGATACTGAAGCTGAGCTGGTTGAGGGCCGGCTCGTAGCTAAAGCTGGCCACCCCGCCCTGCGTGGTCGCCACTGGCGGCACCACGGTATTGCCGCTCAGCAGGGCGCGGAAACTGGCCGGCAGGGTGCTGGCGAGCGTAACGAGGCCCGCGGCCTCAGCCAGGTACTGGCGCGGCTGCCCGCCCTGGGTAGTCTCGAGCAGCGGATCGGGAAGGTGGCGCATCAGCGCCGGGTCGGCCTCCAGCGTGACATCGATCGTCGCCGTGGCCCCGGCGGGCACATTCACGAGCGGCGGGCTGACGCGGTAGCTCACCCCGGGAATGGTACTCCCTGGCACAAACGAGGTGACATAACTCTCAGAACGACTGCCCAGATTCCTGACGGTCAGGGTCCGGGTGAGCACCGTCGGCGCGCGGAGGGTGAGCGCGCCGAAGGAGAGGCTGACCAGTTCAGGGCGATCGCTGTTGTAGACGATCACCTGGCTGGCGGCAGCGCGCGGCACATCGACCCGCCCGGCGCCGACGCGCGGTGGACTGTGGACCGGGGGCTGGCCATTGACCGCGCCAAAGAGGTCGTTGACGGCGGTATTCATCACCAGGGCCTTGAGCTCACTGACGCTCCGTTGCGGGTACAGCTCGCGGAGCAGGGCCATCACCCCGGCGACGTGAGGGGTCGCCATCGAGGTGCCGTTGAAACTGACGCCTGCGTTGCCGGTGCGGTTGGCCGCGGAGAAGATCGTATCGCCCGGTGCGCTGATATCAGGCTTGAGCAGGCTATCGCCGGCGCGCGGGCCACGGGAGGTGAACGATGAAGCCGTATCGACATCTGCCGGCGTGTCGAGGGCGAAAGCGGTCGCGAAGCGGTTACTGAACGTCAGGCTCAGCGGACTGCCGGCGAGGGCGGCCTTCAGTTCCTGGCCCACCTCAAACGGCGTGCTAACCGAAGGCACAAGACTGCTGCCCGTGATCGAAAGGTCGAAACGGCCCACCGTGTCGGCGATGATCACGCCGATCGCGCCAGCGTCGGTCGCATTGCGCGTGCGGGCCACCGAGCCGCCACAGCTCGGCTCCGTCCAGTCGAGCAGCACAATCCGGCCACTGATCTGCGCGGCAGCGCCGGGCGAGAAGGGGCTGCAGCCGGTATTCTCGCCCGGGAGGTACACCAGATCGCCGCTGACGTCGCTCGCGCTGGCCCAGCCATAGGCAGCGGAGAAAGCGGCGGGCCGGAGGCCGGCCAGGCTGGCCGGGCTATCGACGCGGAAGGCGTCCCGGATCGACCGGCGATCGCGCGACGAGGCGACGGCGATAGCATAGCTAGCGGCCCCCGGGCTACCGGTGATGTAATGGGTATCGCCGGCGTTGCCCGCCGCGGCCACCACGATCACGCCGGCCCTGGCCGCGTTATCGGCCGCGATGATCGTCGCGCTGTTCAGCTCGCCGAAGTTCGAGCCGAGCGACAGATTGACCACATCGAGCCGGTCGCTGGTATCGCCATCGCGATTGGGATCCACGGCCCACTCAAGGGCCTGGGCGGTGAGATCGGTGCTGCCGCGGCAGCCGAAGACGCGCAGGGCGTAGAGCTCGGCCAGCGGCGCCGTACCGGGTCCGATGTAGAGGTTATTGAAGTCGATCGGGGCATCGTAGGGGCCGGCGAAGGTGGTGCGGGCCAGCGTCGTGCCGAAGCCGGCAGCGCTGCCGGCAACGTGAGTCCCGTGGCCGTTGCAGTCGAGCGGATCGGGATCGGGCCGGGGCGTATCGCTGGCCGGATTGCCAGCGTCATAGTCATCGCCGGCGAAATCGTAGCCACCCCTGACCTTGACGGCGGTCGGGCCGAAGTAGGCGTCGAAGCCATCGCTGATGACGGTGGGGTCATTGCGCTCGTAGCCATCGCCGGGGCCGCCGAAGTTGACGTGATGGTAATCGATGCCGGTGTCGATAATGCCGATCGTGATCCCCGCGCCGGCGGCCCCATCGGCGCCCTGCCAGATCGCCGGTGCGCCGATCAGCGGCACGCTACTGGTATGGTCGAGCACCTTGGGGACCAGCGGATGCACGGCGCTGACGCCGGGCAGGCCCGCGATCGCGGCGAGCTGGCCGGCATCTACCCTGATCGCGATCCCATTGAGCACGCGCTGGGTCGCATAGATCACCTGGAGCTGGCGATCGAGGGCCTGCAGTTGCTGCAGCAGCACATCCTGGTCGCGCAGGATGCGCGCGTGGTGCGCCTGACCGGCAGCACTGGCCGCGAGGCTGGCCATACCCTGGGTCTCGGCAGCGGCAACCGCCTCAACCACCGTCGGCGAATCCAGTTCCACCACGACCTTGATCGTGCCGTCCGGGCGGAGGAGCCGGGGACGCACCTCGGGGGCGAGGGCATTGGCGCGCAGCGCGGCGCGGGCCGCCGCATGGCGGGCGGCGCCGTCCTCTGCCGGGCCGGCGGGCCCCTGCGCCCGCGTTCCATGCGGCCCGCTCAGTACCCCGACCAGGAGCACGACCATCACCATCAGGGCCAGGCGCTGCAACATCCTGGTATGCTCCTCGCTGTGTGTTGAAGGGTCGCCCAACTCTACTACGGCCCGGGAGGCCTGTCAATGGATGAGTTTGGGGCCTGCCCCGAAGACGTCACACACGCCCTTAGCGCTGGCGAGGGCACTGATACCGGGCGTGCTATAATCTCGATCACAGCAGTTCTCAGCAATGGCGAGCCATCCGGTGACGCCAGGCGCGGCCTGGCTCCTGACGACTGCTCCAGGCGCCCAGCACAAGGCCAGTGCCCATGCCCGCCGTCACCACTGTGCGCGACGTTCTCCGCCTTGCTCTGCCTGCGGGCACCACTGTGGCCGCCGGGGCGGCCGGGCTTGGCCGTCAGGTGACCTGGGTGGCCACCTTGCGGGCCACGCTGCCGGCCTTCGCCGAGCTACGCGGCGGCGAGTTGGCGCTGCTCTCGGTGGAAGCCGCCCGCGCGCTGGACTCGCGGCTCACCCTGGCGACGCTGGTCCGCCGTCTTGGCGGCGCCCCGGTGCCCGTGGCCGGGGTGGTGGCGCTTGGCGCGATCGGACCTGAGGACATTGCCGCCGCCGAGGAGGCCCGGCTGCCCCTGCTGAAACTCCCCGACAGCGCCGAGCTGCGCGAGGTCGAGCGAGAGATCACCCGGCTGATCAGCGACTACGAGGCGCAGTTCGAGCGGCGCAGCGCCCAGCTCTATGATCTGCTCACCCAGCGCTCGCTGGCCGGAGAGGGTGTGGCGGGCCTGCTCGACATCCTGGCCGAGCGCACCGGCCAGAGCGTCGCCTGCTTCGCGCCCAACGGCGAGCTACGTGCCCAGCGCGGCCGTGGCTCAGCGCGGGTAGCGCTGCAGGCCCTGCGCCCCAGTGGTCGCGGTGACGCCTCGCTGCTCAACCAGCAGATCTGGGTCGAGCCGATCGGCCCGAGCGACGCGCCCACCGGCTACCTGGCGATCGCTGGCGCCAGCCTCGACGACTGGGACCGCGAGGCGGCGCAGCGGGGCGCGGCAGCCCTGGCCCTCGAGCTCGCCAAGGAGCAGGCGGTGCAGGCCGCCGAGGAGCGCCTGCGCGGCGACTTCGTCTCGGGCATCCTCGCCGGGCAGCCCGGCGACCTGACCGCCGCGCTACAGCGCGGCCAGGAGCTCGGCTACAACCTGGCCGCACCCCATGTCGCGCTGATCATCACCGTCGAGGATGCCGGCCCGGCTATGCTTGCACGGCTCAGCAGCACGCTGCAGAACGAGCTTGGCCGTCGCAACCTGGCCGCGCCGATCTCCCGCCGCGAAAGCAGCGTCCTCTGCATGCTGCCGGTGCCGGCCAGCACCCGCGTGCGCGAGGTAGTCGAGCAGCTACGCGAGCGGCTGGCCGCCGAATACCCAACCGTCGTCCTGGCGCTCGGCACGCCGGCCACCGGGCTCACCGAGTGGCGTCGCACGGTGGCTGAGGCCGAGCAGGCGCTGCTGCTGGGGCGTCAACTCTTTGGCACCGGGCGCGTGCTGGCCTTCTCCGACCTCGGGGTCTACCGGCTGCTGGTGCGCCTGCGTGAGACCCCCGAGCTCTGGACCTTCTACCGCGAGACGCTGGCGCGCCTGGCCGACTACGACCAGCGCCAGGGCGCCGAGCTAATCAAGACCCTCGAAGCCTACTTCAACCACCTGGGCAACCTGCGGGCCACCTCGGAGGCGCTGCACGTTCATCGCAACACGCTGCTCTACCGGCTGGAGCGGATCAAGGAGATCAGCGGCATGGACCTGGACAACGCCGAGGAGCACTTTGCGCTCTGGCTGGCCCTGCGGGCCCACCGCATTCTGTCGACGTTGGATGAAGTGTAGCCGCCGGGGCGGCGGAGCGCGTGGTGCTGCCCCGGGGCGGCTGACGGAGCGCGCCGCCGCCCCCGCGGGGCTTGCGGGGCGCTTCGCTCCCGCGCCCCCG
>JACAEO010000182.1 GCA_013388805.1 Chloroflexota bacterium | reverse complement strand
TGCTGGTCGCCGCGGGTGTCGGGCTGAGCGCGGGGGTAGCGGTGGCCGGTGGCGCAGGCGTGGCCGAGGGGCGCGGCGTGCGCGTCGGCAGCACGGGCACCTCCTCGGGCACGGGCACAACCGAGGCGACCAGCGGGGGGAGCGCCGCGCTATCGAGAGCGCGTGTCCCTGGCAGCAGCAGGCTGAAGCTCCCCACGCGCAGCAGCCCCACCTCACTGCGGGCGAGGGCCAGCGCGCTCAGGATCGCCAGCGCGAAGATTGCCGCCGAGCCAAGCACGAGCGGCCGTTCGCCGACGCGCCGCCCCAGCAGGCGCAACGCCAGCACCCCCGGCACCGGGAGCACAAGGGCAACGAAGAGCAGCAGGTAGACCAGAGCTTCGGGCATAGCGCGCGCATTGTACCACGGCCTCCAGGGTCGTGCGGTTCTACCGCTCCACCAGGTTCGCCACCGTCACCCCGTCGCCGCCATCCTGCCCGCCGCTGCCAAAGGAGGCGACCAGCGGGTGGTGCTGTAGCACGTCGCGCACCACCTGGCGCAATGCGCCGGTGCCCTTGCCGTGGATCAGCCGCACCTGATGCAGGCCAGCCAGGTAGGCGTCGTTCAGGTAGCGGTCAAGTCGCTCGCCGACCTCGTGGGCCCGCCAGCCGCGCATATCGAAGCTCATCGCGACCTCGGGGGCGGCGGGCAGCGCAACGCCGCGCTCGGTTCGCTCCTCGCGGCGCCCGCCGGCGGCCTCGGGAGCGCCTTTCTCGCGCGTGAGCTCGCGCAGATCGACGCTCATGCGGAAGCCGCCCACCTGCACCTGGGCGCTGCCGTCGTCCGGGTCGATGCTGACGATCTCGCCCTTGAGGCCGACCGGGCGCACCAGCACCGTATCGCCAGGCTGGAGCGGGCGCGGCGCCTGGACGGCGGGCCGGGGGAGCGCGGCGGCCGGCTCACGTTTCCGGGCGACGGCCTGTTTTACCTGCTCCGAGGTGGTGGCCAGGCGC
This sequence comes from Chloroflexota bacterium, assembly GCA_013388805.1. Lineage (GTDB taxonomy): Bacteria > Chloroflexota > Chloroflexia > Chloroflexales > Chloroflexaceae > JACAEO01. The sequence continues at coordinate 13,415 of JACAEO010000182.1, read as the reverse complement.
TGCTCGGCCTGCTCGAGCCACTCGCGGGAGAGCGAGACGCTGCGGAAATCGTCGCGGAGGCGCTTGAGTTGGAGACGGGCCTCGCGGAGTTCGGCCTCGAGCTCCTCGCGCGCGGCCGCGGCCTCGGCCTCGCGGCGCTGATCGAGGCTGCGCAACTCGTGCTCGAGCCGGTCGCGGTACTTCTCGGCATCCTCACGCAACGCCTCAGCGCGCTGCAGCGCGGCCGCCGCAGCCTCGCGCTCGCGATGGATGCCGGCGAGCAGATCCTCCACCTGGGCATCCTTGCGGTCGATCGTGGCCCGCGCCCGCTCAACCAGTTCCGGGTCGAGCCCGAGGCGACTGGCGATCGCCAGGGCGTTTGAGCGCCCGGGCAGCCCAATGCTGAGCCGGAAGGTCGGGGCCAGAGTCTCCACATCGAACTCGACCGAGGCGTTCTGCACGCCGGGGGTAGCGTAGGCAAAGGCTTTCAGTTCGGCATAGTGTGTCGTGGCCACAGCGAGCACGCCCCGTTCCAGCAGGCGCCCGATGATCGCGCGGGCCAGGGCCGCGCCCTCCACCGGGTCGGTACCGGCGCCGAGCTCGTCGAGCAGCACCAGGGCAGGCGGGCGCTCTGCGGCGAGCAGGCCCTGCTGGTCGGCCTGCCAGAGCTCAGCGGGGGCCGGCGGCTCGTCCAGGGCGCGCAGCAGGTGCACGATGTTGCGCATATGCGAGGAGAAGGTGGAGAGGCTCTGCTCGATGCTCTGCTCGTCGCCGATATCGGCGAAGATATGGCCAAAGACCGGCAGGCGCGAGGGGGCAGCGGCGGGGATGTGCAGGCCGGCCTGGGCCATCAGCGCGAGGAGCCCGGTGGTCTTGAGCGCCACCGTCTTGCCGCCGGTGTTGGGGCCCGTGATCAGCAGGATGCGGAAGCTGCCGCCCAGCCAGATCGTGATCGGCACCACCGTCGCCGGGTCAAGCAGCGGATGGCGCGCCGCGGTGAAGAGCAACGGCGCGGCCTCGGGCTCGTCCCCCACCGTGTCCGGCGCCACCCCCTCGCTGATCGCCGGCGCGACGGCCTGCAGCGCGGCGGCATACTTCGCCTTGGCGAACGCCAGGTCGAGCGCCGCCCCCCGTTCGACCGCAGCGACCAGCTGCGGCGCGGCGGGGGCCCCCGGGGGGGGGCGGGGGGGCGCCGACCTGGTCGGCGAGGGCGGCGAGGATGCGCTGGACCTCCTCCTCCTCGGCGGCCTGCAACTCGCGCCAGCGGTTGTTCAGCTCCACCACGACCATCGGCTCGATGTAGAGCGTGGCGCCGCTGCTCGACTGATCGTGGACCAGGCCGCGCACATCCTTGCGGTGGCTGGCCTTGACCGGGACGACATAGTGCCCGTTGCGCACGGTGATGATCGGCTCCTGGAGCGCGCCGGCATAGGCGCTGGAGCTGATCAGGTTCTGGAGCTTCTCGTGGAGCCGGTTGAAGGCGATGCGGATATCGCGGCGGAGCTCGGCGAGGCGATGACTGGCCGCATCGAGCACCGCGCCATCGTCGCCGATCGCGTGCGTAATCGTCTCCTCGAGCGGCGGCAACAGCGGGATGAGCCCGGCCTGCTCCACCAGCAGCGGGAAACGGGCGGCCTCGAGCTTCAGCAGGCGGCTGCGCAGGACGCGAGCCGCCGCCACACAGTCGGCGATCTCGAGCAGACTGGTGCCGTCGAGGACGCCGCCGCGGGCGGCGTGCTGCACGGCGCGGCGGATATCGTGGGCGGCGCCCACCGAGAGCTCGGGGCTTTCGTCGAGCAGGGTGCGAGCCTCGCTGGTGAGGGCCAGGGCCTGGCGCACCTCGGCCACGACGGTGGAGGGCAGCAACTCGAGGGCCAGTTCGCGCGAGGCCGAGAACGCGGTGTACCGGGCCAACTGGGCCTGGATCTTCGGGAACTCGAGCGTCACAAGGGTCTGAGCGGCAATGGCCATCTACTGCACCGCAAAGAGCATATTGGCGCCATCGGGGAGGATCGGGTCGAGGAAGCTGTAGACGAGCGGCAGCACCTGGTTGGAGAAGTACTGTAAGACGAACGAATTGGCGATACTGGCGCCCAGCGCGCTGAACAGCGGCAGGTCGATATTGCGCCCGCCACGCAGGATCATCAAGTTCCAGAGCAGCGACGAAACGACGCCGACGACGAGCGCGCCGAAGACCATGCCGAGCAGCGTGCCAACGACGCGATCGAGGTACTCCAGGCCGCCCGGCGCCCGTACGTAGCGGAAGGTGTAGAGGCCGGCCACCGCAAGCAGCGCGAAGCCAAAGAACAGGACCAGGAAGAACGCCAGGTACTGGCCAACAAAACGCTCCGCGCCAAAGTTGCGCACAATAAACTCGCCCAGCGCTGGATAGTAGAGGCTGGCCAGCACAAGCGCCAGGTAAAAGCCCACCATCAGCACGAGCAGCCGCAGCGCGCCCTGGAAGAAGCCCACGGCCAGCGTGCCGAAGAAGAGCAGAATGAGCAGAATGTCCATCAGATTCAAGCCGGGCCTCCTGAAACTGGGGCTACCGTCTGCGCCCGACTCCGGCGCCCTGCGATTATAGCATAGCCCCCTTGCCACCGGGCAGGGCTCGTGCATCAGCCCTGAAACGTTGCACACACCCTGTGTGGCGGCGGGGCACCTCTGCTACAATGACGAACAACCTACGAGAGAGGAGCCTATGCGCGAAGAGCTTGATATCCTGCTCAGCGGCGGCACCGTGGTGACGATGGACGCCGCCTGGACGGTCATCCCCGAGGGGGCGGTGGCCATCAAGGGGCGCGAGATCGTCGCCGTGGGACCGGCAAGCGAGCTTGGGCAGCGCTACGCTGCCCGTGAGACGATCGACTGCGCGGGCTGTGCGATCATCCCCGGCCTGATCAACGGTCACGCCCACGTACCGATGAGCCTGCTGCGCGGCATGGCCGCCGACCAGCAGCTCGACGTCTGGCTCTACGGCTACATGTTCCCGGTGGAGAGCCAGTTTGTCGACGCCGAGTTTGCCTACGTCGGCACGCTGCTCTCCTGTGCCGAGATGCTACGCGGCGGCACGACGACTTTCGTCGATATGTACTACTTCGAGGAGCAGGTGGCCCGCGCCGCCGACGAGGCCGGTATGCGCGCGATCTGCGGCCAGACGGTGATGCGCCTGCCGACCCCCGACGCGCCCTCCTTTGATGAGGGCCTCGAGCGCGCCCGCCGCTTCATCGAGCAGTGGGCCGGCCACGAGCGGATCGTGCCCACCGTGGCCCCCCATGCGCCCTACACCTGCACCGACCGGATCTACCAGGAGGCGGCGGCCCTCTGTCGCAAGTTCGGCGTGCCGCTGATCACCCATCTCTCCGAGACAGCGCGTGAGGTTGAGCAGAGCATCCAGGAGCGCGAGGTCACCCCCATCCGTTACGCCAGGCGGGTCGGCGCCTTCGACGTACCGTGCATCGCGGCTCACTGCACCCACGCCACCGAAGACGATATCCGCCTGCTGCGCGAGTCCGGTGTCGGTGCCGTGCCCTGCCCGACCAGCAATCTCAAGCTCGCCAGTGGCATCGCGCCCTACAAGCGCCTGATCGACGCCGGTGTGCGCACCGGCCTCGGCACCGATGGCCCCGCCTCCAACGATGACCAGGATATGTTCACCGAGATCCAGCTGGCGGCCCTGCTCCCCAAGGGCGTGAGCGGCGACCCGACGGCCGTGCCGGCGCGCGAGGCCCTGGCCCTCGCCACCTGCTGGGGCGCCCGCGCGGTGCACCTCGACCACCTCGTCGGCGCGCTGGAGCCGCACAAGCGCGCCGATATCGCTGTGGTCGAACTGGGCAAGCCCCACAGCGCGCCGCGCTACCTCTACAGCCCCGACGCCGTCTACTCGCACCTGGTCTACAGCGCCCGTGCGGCCGATGTGCGCCACGTATTCGTCGATGGGCGCATGCTCGTCCGCGATCACACCGTGCTCACGCTGGACGAACCGGCGATCCTCGCCCGCGCGCAGGCGATCTCGACCCGCATCGACGCCTTCCTCGCCTCCCGTGAGCGCAACCTCATGGCCAAGATCATCGCCCTCGGCGGCGTGCAACAGGCCGAGATCTTCGAGATCCAGGTCAAGGTGCGGCTCGGCCCCAACGGCGAGGGCAAGGCCCGGCGCATCCTCGAGGATCCGCGGGTCAGGATCACCAAGGCCAGTGTGCGGACCCAGTACGACACCTACTTCCTGTTCCAGAACCAGGAGCGCATCCGCATCCGCGAGGACCACCGCACCGATCCGGGCGCTCGCCCCGAGCCGAAGTATACGATCACGCTGATGGCCGGGGCGGTGCGCGGCGAGTACCCCCACGCCATCGTGCTCTCACGGGCGCGCTACACCGCCCCGGCCGACCATACGGTCCGTTTCTATCGTGAGTACTTCCAGCCCGACCGGGTGGTGGAGCTTGAGAAGCGCCGTCGCCGCTGGCGGATCTTGTACAAGGAGCACGACTTCGCGATCAACCTCGACACGCTGCTCGGCGGCCCCGACCCCGGCCCCTTCCTCGAGATCAAGTCGCGCACCTGGAGCAGCCGCGACGCCGCCGAGCGGGCCGCGCTGATCGGCGAACTGCTCGCCATCGCCGGCGTTGACGAGCGTGACCTGGTGAAGCAGGAGTATGTGGAGATGGAGTAGGGGGCGCCCGGTGAAACATCCCAACGTCTACCTGATCGGCCTGACCGGCGGCATCGCCTGCGGCAAGAGCACCGTGCTGGCCATGCTCACCGAACTGGGCGCGCACACCATCGACGCCGACCGTATCACCCACGAACTGCAGGCGCCGGGCACGCCAGTCTACGAGCAGATCGTGGACGCCTTTCCCGAGGCGCAACCGGCGCCGGGCGCCCCGCTGGACCGGCGCCGGCTCGGGGCGATCGTCTTCGCCGACCCGGAGCGCCTGCGCCAGCTGGAGCGGATCGTGCATCCAGCGGTGCGGGAGGAGATCCGCAACTTCATCACAGCCGTGGGGCAGGCCGCCGGCCCCGCTGAGCGCCCGGTCGTGGTGATCGACGCGATCAAGCTGATCGAGTCGGGCTGGGTCGCGGTGTGCGATGCCGTCTGGGTGGTGACCGCCCCGGAGGAACAGCAGTTGCAGCGGCTGATGGCCACCCGCGGGATGAGCGAAGCCGAGGCGCGGCAGCGCATCGCCGCCCAGCCACCCCAGGAGGCACGGCTGGCCCAGGCCAGCGTCGTTATCGACAATGGCGGTACACGTGAGGCCACCCGCGCCCAGGTCGAGGCGGCGTGGCGGGAGGTGGTGAGGGGGTGAGGGGGGTGTAGAGCTCCACACCTCCACACCTCCACACCTACCCCACCTACCCCACCCACGCGGGCCGGCGCTTCTCCAGAAAGGCCCGCAGCCCCTCCTGGCCCTCGGGGCCGGTGCGCGCAGCGGCGATCGCGCCGATGACGTAGTCGCGGGCCTCGGCGGGGGGCAGGCTGGTGACGGCGGCCACCAGGGCCTTGGAGGCCGCTACTGCCTGCGGCCCGCAGCTGAGCACGGCGCTGACCACGCGCTCGACGGCGGCATCGAGTTGCTCGGCTGGTGTGACCTCGTGGGCCAGGCCGATCGCCAGGGCATGCTGTGCGGTGAAGCGACGCGCACTCATGAACAGCGCCCGGGCGTGACCGGGGCCGATCCTGGGCACCACGTAGCGGGCGATCACCGCGGGCAACAGCCCCAGGCGCGCCTCGGTGAAGCCAAAGCTGGCCTGCTCGGCGGCCACCACCACGTCGCAGCAGGCGGCCAGGCCCACGCCGCCGCCGAGGGCCGCGCCGTGGACACGGCCCACCACGGCGATAGGCAGCGTGTTCAGGGCCTCGAGCATGGCGTCGAGGCGCGCCGCGTCGGCCAGGTTCTCGGCATGGGTGTAGTTCAGGCTCTCCTGCATCCAGTTGAGGTCGGCGCCGGCGCAGAAGGACGGCCCGGCGCCGCGCAGCACCAGCACACGCAGCCCGGCGGCCTCGCGCAGCACATTGCAGGCGGCATGGAGGTCGGCGATCAGCTGCGCGTTGAAGGCGTTGTGCACCTCCGGGCGGTTCAGGGTCAGCGTTGCGAGCGGGCCCGTTCGCTCGATCAGCACCAGTTCGCTCATGGTCACGTTCTTTCGACAACTCGCCCCACGGCGCCCCGGCGGCCCGGTCACCTCAAAACTGCCCCGCGAAGTGGCAGGCCGCCCAGTGGCCCTTCTTCTTCTCCTCGAAGGCCGGCTCCTGTTCCTTACAGATGGCCTGGGCCATCCAGCAGCGCGGGTGGAAGCGGCAGCCTGTGGGCGGATTGATCGGGCTGGGCACATCGCCCTGGAGCACGATCCGCTCGCGGCGCTGGGTCGGGTCGGGGTGGGGGATGGCCGAGATCAATGCCTTCGTGTAGGGGTGCAGCGGCTCGCGGAACAGGTCGTCGCGGCCGGCGAGCTCGACGATCTTGCCCAGGTACATCACGCCGACCCGGTCGGAGATATGCTCGACCACGGCCAGGTTGTGGGCGATGAACAGGTAGGTCAGGCCGAACTCGCGTTGCAGGCTCTTGAGCAGGTTGAGCACCTGAGACTGGATCGAGACATCGAGCGCGCTGACCGGCTCGTCGCAGACGATCAGCCTGGGCTCCATGATCAGCGCCCGGGCGATGCCGATACGCTGGCGCTGGCCGCCGGAGAACTCGTGGGGGAACCGATCCGCGTGGCCGGGGTGCAGGCCGACCTTGGTCAGCACCTCGCGCACGCGCTCGGCGCGCTCGGCCTTCGTACCCAGGCCGTGGATGTTCAGTCCTTCGGCCACGATCGCACCGACGGTCATGCGCGGGTCGAGCGAGGCGTAGGGGTCCTGGAAGACGATCTGCATATCGCGGCGCAGGGCCTTCATCTGCCGCGCGCTGGCCTTGAGCACATCCTTGCCCTCGAAGAGCACCTCGCCCGAGGTGGCCCGCTCAAGGCGCAGCACGGTGCGGCCGGTGGTCGTCTTACCGCAGCCGCTCTCGCCGACCAGGCCCAGTGTCTCGCCGCGGCGCACGGCGAAGCTCACGCCATCGACGGCCTTGACGGTGGCGACGGTGTGGCGCAGAATGCCGCCCTTGATCGGGAAGTGCTTGACGAGGTTGTTCACCTCCAGCAGCGTGCTGCTGTCGCTCTGGGGGACGGGAGACGGCGACGTGATCTTCGGGGCGGCCATAATCTCTGCTCCGATCTCACTCGTACAGCCAGCAGCGCACCTTGCGCCCATCGTCAAGCTCAAACATGGGCACCGGCTCATCGCAGCGCACGAAGCGCCGCGGACAACGATCGGCGAAGCGGCAGCCTTCCGGCGGGTTGATCAGACTGGGCACGGTGCCAGGGATGGTTGCCAGTTCGTCAACGATCTCGCCCAGCACCGGGATCGAGGCCAGCAAGCCCTGGGTATAGGGATGCTTCGGGTCGGCGAAGAGCGCTTTGACATCGGCGTACTCGACCACCTGGCCGGCGTACATGACGATCACATTGTCGACCATCTCGGCGATCACGCCCATGTCGTGGGTGATCAGGATGATCGAGGTCTCGATCTTCTCGCGCAGGGCGCGCATCAGGTCGAGGATCTGGGCCTGGATGGTCACATCGAGCGCGGTAGTGGGCTCATCGGCGATCAGCAACTCGGGGTTACAGGCCAGGGCCATGGCGATCATCACCCGCTGCGCCTGCCCACCTGAGAGCTCGTGGGGATACTGGGTGATGCGCCGCGCCGGGTCGGGCAGGCCAACCATCGCGAAGAGCTCTACTGCGCGGCGGCGCGCCTCCTCGCCGCGCAGGCCCTGGTGGATCTCGAGCGCCTCGATGATCTGGTCGCCCACCCGGAAGACCGGGTTGAGGCAGGTCGTTGGCTGTTGAAAGACCATCGAGATCCGGTTGCCGCGGATCTTGCGCATCTCCTCATCACTGAGCGCGCGCACATCGGTGCCATCGAAGATAACCTCGCCCTCAACGATGCGGCCCGGCGGGTCCTGGATGAGGCGCAGAATGGAGAGCGAGGTCACACTCTTGCCCGAGCCGCTCTCGCCGACGATACCGAGCGCCTCGCCCCGGCGCAGCGTCAGGTCAATGCCGTCCACGGCGCGCACCACGCCCGCCTCGGTAAAGAAGTAGGTCTTGAGCCCGCGCACACTGAGCAGCACATCGCCGTGCTGTGACCTGGTCTGCGGCGCGGTGGCATGGGCAGAGACCGGAGAAGTAGTCACGATGGGCGCCGTTCTAGAGTTTCATGCGCGGATCGAGGGCATCGCGCAGCCCATCGCCGATGAAGTTGAAGGCCAGGGAGCAGAGGAAGATCGGCAGCCCGGGGATGAGCGGCATCCAGGGGTGATTGAACATATAACTGGTGGCGAAGCCCATCATATTGCCCCAGGTCGGCGTCGGGTCCTGGACGCCGAAGCCGAGGAAGGAGATCGCCACCTCGCTGACCAGCGCGGCGTTCAGGCCGAGGGTAAAGGCCACGATCAGCGGCGGGAAGGCATTGGGGAAGACGTGGCGGCCAAGCACCCACACATTCGAGCCACCGAGCGAGCGGGCCGATTCGATGTACTGCATCTCGCGCACCTGCAGCACCATACCGCGCATAAGGCGCGCGATGCCGACCCAGCCGAGCGAGGCCAGCACCAGGATGAGCAGCGCCACCTGGGTCGCCTCACGGTTAGGCACGGCCATCATCCAGGCCACCGGCCCGATGATCCACGACGGCAGGACGATCAGGTCGGCGTTCTGGATCATGATCGAACTGAGGATCAGCAGGATCGGCAGGTCGGGGATCGTCGCCACAAACTCCATCACGCGGCTGATGACATTATCCGTCCAGCCGCCGAAGAAGCCGGCCAGCAGGCCAAGGAGCGAGCCGACGATCGCGACCAGCATGGTCACCGAGAGCGCGACCATGAGCGAGACGCGTGCGGCGTAGATCACGCGGGTGAAGAAGTCGCGCCCGAGGTGATCAGTACCCAGGATGTGCAGCTTGCCGTTGGCCGGGTCAACGCTCAGCGGCGGCAGGTTGGTGCGATTGAGCCCGATATCATCCCGCGGGAAGGGCGCGATCCAGGGTGCGAGGATCGACGCGCTGAAGATCACGATCAGGATCCCCAGGCTGAGCATGGCCAGGCGGTGGCGCCGAAAGCGCCGAAAGACCACGACCCACTGGCCCTCGGATCGGCGTGGGGTACGTTCCGCAGCCTCGGGGATAGCCGAGGTGGTTGTTGCCATGAAAGGACGCTCCTCCTACGTTCGAGCGTTCCTGCCGGGCGGAAGCAGTGCTATGTCAGACGGATACGGGGATCAACCACAGTATACAGGATATCAGAGATCAAATAGCCGATCAACACCAGCACGGTGCTGATGAAGAGGATGGCCATGGCCACGGTGTAATCGCTGCGCCCGAGCGCATCGACCAGCAGGCGCCCCATCCCGGGCCAGTTGAACACCGACTCGGTGATCGCCGCGCCGGCGACCAGTGTCGGCAGCACACCGGCGAGCAGGGTGACGAAGGGGATCAGCGCGTTGCGCAGCGCATGCTTGGTGATCACCAGCCGCTCCTGCACACCCTTGGCCCGTGCGGTACGCACATAGTCTTGCCGCAGCACCTCGAGCATACTGGCGCGCACAAAGCGGCTCCAGCCGGCGATGTTGAAGAAGGTCAGCACGCTGACAGGCATAATGAAGCGCAGGAAGCGATCGAGCAACGAGCCGGCTTCAACCCGGCCGATCCAGGGGATGGTATAGTCGCGCACCGCCTGCGCGCCGCCCGAGGGCAGGTAGGGCAGCCCGGCATCCTTGGCGAGTACGGAAAAGATCAGGATGGCCATCACCCCCATGAACAGCGTCGGCAGCGAAGAGCCGACGAAGGTGATCGTGGTCATCGCATAATCGAACCGCGAATACTGGCGCACCGCCGAGTAGATGCCGATCGGTACGCCGATCAGAATGGCGAGCAATGTTGAGACGCCCATCAGCCAGAGCGTGTAGGGCAAGCGGCTCATCAGCAGGTCGCTGATCGGGCGGTCGCGGGCGATCTGCTGCGAGAGGCCGAAGTCGCCGAAGAGGATGCCGCGGCTGCTGCGGCGGCTCTCCAGGTCGGCCAGGGTGACCACCCGCTCGCAGCCCTCTTCGCGAATTTCCACCGTGCCATCGGGGTAGCGCAGCCGCACCTGCCCCGGGATGGCGCAGCCGACCACGGTATCGGGCGGCAGGAGATTGAGCCCGCCGACCTGCAGCGGGCCACTGGGGAAGCCGGCCAGCCAGCGGGTGAAGCGTACCGGCAGATAGAGATCAAGCTCATAGCGCGCCTTGAGGCGCGCGATATCTTCTTCGGAGACGCGGTTGCGCCCCGTATTCTGCATCTGCTGCAAGAAGAGCAGCGGCCCGCCCGGCGCAAGGTACAGCAACGAATAGCCGAGCATGGCCGAGAGAACGGTCACGATCACCATTTGAAACAGGCGCCGGATGAGGTAGGCGGTCATGGCTTTTTCTTGGGGCTGAGGCCACCCCGTAGAGCGGAAGATCAACGCACGAACAGGTTCATATCCATGTGCTCCCAGGTCGGGCTGGCATCAGTCCTGGCTTCGATCTTGCCCTCTTCCGCGGCCTTGAGCACCGTCTCCACCTCGGGGCCGGCGCCCAGCGTGGCCTTCTCGAGGATGTCAACCTCGCCGGTCAGCAGCGCTGCCACCGCCGCGTTGGTGTCGGCGAAGATCTGAATGACGACGTTCTTGACCTTGGGCTCGCCGAGCACGAAGTTCGGGTTGGCCTCGTAGACCAGGCTCTGGCCCTTGTTCCACTCCTTGAGGATGTAGGGACCATAGCCGAGCGGCGTCTCGGCAACTTCCGGCAGCGTCGCCCACTCCTCGGCCGGCACATCGGCCAGCTTGCGCCCATCGCTCAGCTCCAGGTGCGAAGGGTAGCCGCCGTAGGGCGCCAGGTAGTAGGTCGGCCACTGCACGCCCGGCAGGAAGGTGATCGTGTAGCTGGTATCGCTGGTCACGTTCATGCCCTCGGCGCCCTGGTGCGACTCGCAGAAGGTGAGACTGACGTTGCCCGACTTCGGATCGCAGACGATCTTAACGCCCAGTTCGAGATCGGCCTTCTTCAGCGGCTCGCCGTCCGACCAGGTAATACCTTCGATGAGATCGTAGGTCACGGTGAGCTGGTTCATCTTCACCGTACCGCTCTGGTAGGTCACCGTCTCGCCGTCGGAGTTGATCAGTTCAACCCCTGGCTTGAGTTCGACCGCCGCGCCGGTGGCATCCCAGACCGTATCACCCTCTTTGACCTCGATCACCTCATTTTTGGCCTTACCGCTCTCGATGGTCGAGAGACCATCCTGCAGCACCGGCTGGAAATCGTAGTTGTACTGGGTTGTCAGCACGCCCTCGACCAGCTGCGCCGCCTGGCGCTGCACCGCCGCGCTCGACACGAGCGTGAACATCGTGTCCGGCTCCTGGGTGAAGCCGAGGATGATCGTATCCTCGTTATCGCTGCGCGCCCACTCATAGGCGTTGGCGGTGATGTACTCGGTGGGGTCGGGCTTCATATTCTGGAGGGCCTTGTTCCAGCCATAGGCCTCCAACCGCTGGAAGAGCGGCAGGCTGATCATATCTTTGGTGAACTCGACCTGGAAGGCCTTGTAGTTCTCGATGCGCTCATCGCGGTTCAGGGTGTTGTTTGCTGCGGTGATCGCGTTGCTGGCGCTCTGGTTGCACCAGCCCATGTAGTTCTGGCCGTTCCAGTTATTATCGGGCAGCGGGATCTGGTCGCAGGCGTAGAGCGTGCGCCCACCGGGATCGGCCTCGCCCACCCAGGCGTAGGCGCCGAGCTCGAAGTCGCGCCGGCGCAGGCCCGAGGCGCTGCCAAACCACCAGGAGGCCGGGGCGTGCTTGCGGATGATCTGGATGCCGCAGTTGTCGAGCAACTGCTTCTCCAGCACGGTGGCCCAGGTGATGCGGAACTGGGCGTTGGTGGTGGTGAACTCGAGGGTTAGCGGCACGCCATCGGCATTGGCGCGCACCGTCTCGCCCTCCTCCAGCTTCCAGCCGGCCTCTTCAAGCAGGGCCTTGCCCTTCTCCGGGTCGAAGGGATAGGTCACGATACCATCGGCGTCGCTGGCTGCCGCCCAGTGGGTCTTGGGCAGGTTGGTATCCATGAGCAGCCCCTCCTGCTGCTCAGGCGTCAGGTAGCTATAGACCGACTGGATCAACTCGGGGCGATTGGTGCAGTAGGCGATCGCCTGGCGTACCTTCGGGTCACCCAGGATCGGGTGCGGGGTGGTGAACGCAGCACCAGTGGTGCCGGGGGTGCCGCCCTCGGCCGTGGGGGCAACCACCACGGTCTCGCGGATCGGCTCAGCAGTCTGTACCACAACGACCGTCTCGCGGATCACCTCGGGCGCCGCCGGAGCGCCGCCACAGGCCGCCAGGATGGGGACGAGGACCGCCATAAGCGCGACTATGGCGGTGGGGCGTTTGGAGAAGATTCCCATCGTCGTTCAGACCTCCTTACAGGAGAACACCGTTTCGATCGTCGTCCGCGACGATTGCGAACGAGCCGGCCACGCTGCAGGCGACGGCCGGGTGGTTGGACACGCCGCCCCGGTAGGCCGCCGCTGGCGCCGCGCACGCAAGAAACACGCGCCCCTCGACGCTGTCAGGAACGAGTGCTGTGCGCACAAGCCATATGGGCCGCGCTGCTCGCGTCGGGCGTAGAATGGCCACTGCACATGTTGGCGGTTTATCCGATAAAGCGTGATTAACATACATTATAACGCGGATCGGGAACTGCTGTCAAATGTTAGGTGCGTCAAACAAGCGTGGTTTTTCTCGTCAAAGAGGCAGTCGGGCCCCGGAAACGGGGCTGATGCAACGTTGGTGGGGCAAGTCCCAAACCCCTGGTTGTTCGGTGGCACCGCCCTGAAGCCCACCGCTGGCAGCAGCGGTTGCATCAGCCCAGGCTCCGGCAACTCCGTGCGGGAGCCCTCGGCAGCGCCGTGCTATAATGGCCGGGAATTGGTTCCGCTGGAGGGCGACTATTCCTACCGTTGTCGGTGTCTTGATTGGCCGGCTGGCGCTGATTGTCACCCCGTGCCCTTCGGCTGCGCAGCACCACATCGTTCGTGTCATTCCGCGTACCTGATGGCCCGGCGGCGGGCCAGTGGCGCCGGAAGCAACCCATGGCACCCCGCGCGCAGCGCGGGGTCTTGCGGCGCATGGGCAGCGCTAGATTCCTCACTGCGCTCCGCTCCGTTCGGAATGACATGAACCCTATGGTTCTGCGGAGGAGCGTGTGGCCCGGCGGCGGGCCAGTGGCGCCGGGCGCAACCCATGGCACCCCGAGCCCTTCGGCTGCGCGGCTCCCGAGCTTGTCGAGGGGCAGGGCAGGCTCCGCGCGGGGTCTTGCGG
>JACAEO010000181.1 GCA_013388805.1 Chloroflexota bacterium | reverse complement strand
GTGGGGCGTCCCGCAGGCTCCGTAGCTATGTCCGGAAGCAAGAACCGCTGAAAGCATCTAAGTGGGAAATGCGCCTCAAGATGAGTGCTCTCGCTGGTTTAGCCAGGTAAGACTCCCAGCAGATGACTGGGTTGAGCGGCTCCCACTGGACGCGGGGCGACCCGTGCAGGTCAGGAGTGCGCACAGTCGAGGGCTTCCCTCCGCTGCCGAAAGCAGCGGGGCACCAGTGGTGACCAGGTCACCCATTTCACGCGCGTCAGTTGGGAGGGTAGGGCAGTCCGCCCTCCACCATGGGTGTGTGTCTGGCGCGGTGGTCCCACCCCGTCCCATCCCGAACCGGGTCGTGAAACGCCGCAGCGCCGATGCTACTGGGGCCTGAGCCCTGGGAACGTAGGTCCACGCACCCTTCAACCTGAACGCCGCCAGCCTGTTGGCTGGCGGCGTTTGTGTCTGCTCGATCTGCGCTGCGCTTACTCGGACGACGGCGCCTCGCTCACCGGACGCGGCGCCCAGCTGGCCCGCAGCAGCGGCCAGGCTTTCCAGATGTACTCCGCCCCAGAGCCCAGCGTCCAGATAACGGCCAGCGCCATCGCAATCCACCAGAGATCGAGCAGCCCGCTCAAGGCGCCGCCAACGAGCGTGCCAGCTACCCCGCCTTTCGCCGCATTGGCCGCCAGCAGCCGCCAGATGATCGCCACGAGCTGGATGACTAGCTTCTGCTTGCCCAGCTGACCCGCCGAGATCACCACGCCCTCGGCCGCCGCAAACGAGCGGAGCCCCGAGACGATGAATTCGCGCACGATGATCACAAAGGCAACCCAGCCCGAGATCAGGCCCGTCTGCACCATCGGCAGCAATGCCCCGGTGATGAAGATCTTGTCGCTGATTGTGTCGAGGAAGATCCCCAGCGGCGAGACAACCTTGAGCCGGCGGGCGATCTTGCCGTCGGCCATGTCGCTCAGCGCCATCACCACCAGGAGCAGAACGGCCCAGAGGTAGGCGCCGGGCTGCTGGAGCAGCACCAGCCAGACCAGGAGCGGGGTCGTGACGATGCGGAAGAGGCCGAGGAAGTTCGGGATACTGCGGGCGCTGATGGGCATAGCGACATCCTCACGTGGTGACTCGCCCGGCGACGATCCCACCGTTGCCGCGATTATAACACAGGCTTCTGCAGCACTCTCAAGCCCAGAAACTACCGTGTGGTATAATCGCTCGTAGGAGGCGACCCGGGCGGATCATCGGTCCGATCGGCGTTGTCGCATAGCTTGATCTGCGCAGCGCCGGGTGCTGCTGGCTACCCCTTCCGGCTCTGGCAGTACGGGCGCGCCAGCGCCGTGAACACGACCGGCACCACCGCCGGTGCAGCATACAGCATGTATGGTAGCGATCTTAGAGCAACTCAACCAGCTGCTCTCAGCAGCCGTTTTGATTGTTACATTCTCACTGCTGGCGTACATCGTCATGCAGAACTGGCGCAACGATATCGCCAGAGCACTGCTGGTCCTGCTGGCCGGGGTGGTCGTGGTCTATGGCGGTGACCTGCTGCTGGCCCGCGCCAATCGGGACAGTACGCTGGAGTTTCTCGGGCGCGCCCAGTGGCTCGGCATTGCCGTGGTCCCCGCCGGCTATATCCACCTCGCCAACGGGTTGCTCGGCCTGGGCGACCGCCAGCACTTCGCCCGGCGCTACCGCTGGCTGGTCTACCTGGCCTACCTTGGCAGCCTCTGCTTCTTCCTGCTGGTGGCGCTCGGCACCGAGCTGATCGTGCGCAGTGGCCTGCCTAGCGGCCCGATCGCCCAGTTCCGGCCCGGCCCGCTGTTCTGGTCCTACAGCCTGTTCTTCCTCATCGGGGCAGCAGCCGCGCTGGTGGCAATCATCCTCTCGCAACGCAGCGCGCTCACCTTCACCCAGCGGCGCCGCCTCACCTACCTGGGTGCGACCTTCGCCGCGCCGGGCATCGGGGTCTTCCCCTTCCTGGTGATCGGGGCGCCAAATGTGGCGCCAGCCAGCACGATCCTCATGCTCCAGGCCCTCGCCAGCCTGACGGTGATGGTCATGCTCACGGTGATGACCTACAGCGTGGCCTTCCAGGGTGTGCTGCTGCCCGACCGCCTGATCAAGCAGGATTTTCTGCGCTGGTGGCTCTATGGGCCCTTTATCGGCGTGACGATCATTCTCTTTATGCAGGCCGTGCCGTTCTTCGAGGGGCTGCTCGGCTTCCCCAAAGATACGCTGCTCACCTTCGGCGTGATGCTGATGACGGTGCTGATGCCGCTGTTCGTCAGCCGGGTCAAACCCTACCTCGATGCGCTCGTCTATATGCAGGACCACGAGGAGATCGACTATCTGCGCAACCTGCCACGCAGTACCTTCACACGGGCCGATCTGCGCATCCTGCTCGAGAATGCCCTGGTCGCGGTCTGTGGCGCGCTCAAGGTGGAGACGGGCTTCGTGATCGCGCCGGGCGACGGTGGCTATACCATCCGCGCCGTGTGCGGCCCGCGCAATCAGGTGAAGCGCTTCGTGGCCGAGTATCCGCTGGACGACCTGGTGCCCCAGTTGGAGCACTTGCCGCATCAGCACCACAATAGCCTGCCCTCGACCGATGCGTTCCTCTCCTGCGGCGGCTTCTCGCTGCTGCCCCTGCATAGCCCCGACGGGCTGTTTCTGGGCGCGCTGGCTGTGGCCTCGCCCCCCGAGCAACTCCGGCGCGACGGGAGCCTGCCGCCCGAGACACGGCAACTGATCAGTGTGCTCGCCCACCAGATGGAACTGGCACTCTCGACCGTGCAGATGCAGCAGCGTATCTTCGATACGCTGCGCGGCCTCGGCCCCGAGATGCAGTCGCTCCAGCAACTGGCCAGCCGGCTCGAACAGGCGACGCCGGCCACGCTCGCCGAGATCGACGGCGATATCGTGATGCAGCCGGAGTTCCCGCAGCTGGTCAAGGATGCCCTGACCCAGTTCTGGGGCGGGCCCAAACTCGCCGAGAGCCCGCTGCTCGAGATGCGCTCGGTGCGCCGCCTGCTGCAGAGCCAGGGCGGCAGCCCGACCCGGGCGCTGCAGATGGTGCTGCGCCAGGCGATCAGCAACCTGCGCCCCGACGATCAGCTTGACCCATCGGCCCAGGAGTGGCTGCTCTATAACTTGCTCGAAGGTCGCTTCCTGCAGCGCAAGACGGTGCGCGATGTGGCCAATCGCCTGGCGATGAGCGAGTCGGACTTCTATCGCAAGCAGCGCGTCGCCATCGAAGAGGTGGCACGGCAACTGGCGCTGATGGAGCAGAGCGAACGCTGAGCCCGACGGTGATTTGACACCCCCCTGACAATCGAGTATACTCCGCGGCACCGGGTTAACCTGAGATTAAGAGGCCAAGCGGCGCAGCTGAACTGGAGGGCACGAGGCCCTGCCCGTCAGCGTCGTGCCGTTTGTCATTGCGGCGCGGATGGCGACGACGGGGTCGCCGTTCGCGCCGCGTGTCGTTTTCGCCCGCGCAGACACGCGAGAAGAGGAACCCGATGCGACAGACACCCTTGCAGATCCTGGCGCTGCTGCTGCTGGCCGCCGGACTGCTGGCAGCCTGTGGCCAGCAGCAGGCCACGCAGCCCACCAGCGCCCCCACCGCCGCGCAGCCCACCAGCGCCCCCACCGCCGCACAGCCCACCAGCGCCCCCACCGCCGAGGAGTATGTCTTCGGCATGGTGCTGGTTGGGCCGATCAACGACGGCGGCTGGAACCAGGCCCACTTTGAGGGCGCGAAGTACGTCGAGGAACAGGTGCCCGGCACGCGCCTGATCTACATCGACAAGGTCAACCCGGCCGACCGGCCCAATGTGCAGGTCGAGCAGGCGATCGAAGAATTGATCGACCAGGGTGCAAAATTCGTAATCACGAATTCAGCTGAATTCGCCGACGGAACTGCAATTGCCGCAGAAGCTCACCCGGAGGTGTACTTCTTGCACGCCTCGGGCGACGCCGTGCTCCGGGGCGTGGCGCCGAGCAACTTGACCAACCTGATGGGGCGCATGGAGTATGGCAAGATGATCGCCGGCTGCGCGGCGGCCCTGCAGAGTGAGACCGGGAAGCTGGCCTACCTCGGCCCGCTGATCGACCCGGAGACGCGCCGGCTGGTCAATTCCGCCTATCTCGGCGCCAGGTACTGCTGGGAGACCTACCGTGGCCAGCCCGCCGACAGCCTGGCATTCAAGGTGACCTGGATCGGCTTCTGGTTCAACATTCCCGGTGTGACGCTCGATCCGACCAAGGTGGCGACCGACTTCATCAATGAAGGGTACGACGTGATCATCTCGGGCATCGATACCACCGAGGGCCTTGTCGAGGCGAACAAGGCGAGTCAGGCCGGCAAGACGGTCTGGGCGGTGCCCTACGACTTCCGCGGCGCCTGTGCGCAGGGCGAGGCCGTCTGCCTCGGCGTGCCCTTCTTCAACTGGGGCCCGCGCTATGCCGAGATCATCGCCGATGCCAGGGCCGGCAACTTCACATCCCAGTGGGAATGGATCGGCCCGGACTGGAACGATATCAATAACTCCGCAACCAGTATGATCGGCTTTGAGCGCGGCCCGGCCCTGACGGCTGAACACGCCGCCACGCTGGACGAGTTCATTGGCAAGCTGGCCGATGGCAGCCTGAACCTCTTCAGCGGGCCACTGAACTACCAGGACGGCAGCGTCTTCGTCGCCGCGGGGGAGACGGCCGACGACGAGACGATCTGGTTCACCGAGCAATTGCTCGAGGGTATCGAGGGGCAGAGCGCTCCGTAGGATGGAGGTCGCTGTCCACAACCTGTGTAAGGCCTTCGGGGCGGTGCGGGCCAACGACGACCTGACCCTGCGCTTCGCAGCGGGCCAGATCCACGGCGTGCTGGGCGAGAACGGGGCGGGCAAGAGCACGCTGATGAAGCTCATCGCGGGCTTTCTCCGCCCCGATGGCGGCAGCATCCGTTTCGATGGACGCGAGGCCAGCCTGCACGGCCCCGGCGCTGCGCTGCGGGCCGGGGTGGGTATGGTCCACCAGGACCCGCTGGACCTGCCGGCGTTCACCGCCCTGGAGAACCTGTTGTGCGCCGCGCCGCGGGGGGCGATCGGCTCGCGCGCCGCGGGGCGACAGCTATTGAGTGAACTGGCCCGACGGCTTGGCTTCACCGTCGAGCCCGATGCGCCCCTGGCCAGCCTGACAGTGGGCCAACGCCAACAACTGGAGATCATCCGTCTGCTGGCGTGTGGAGCCCGCGTCCTCATCCTCGACGAACCGACGACCGGCATCACCGCCGCACAGACACGGGCGCTCTTCGCAGCCCTGCGCCGCCTCGCCGCCGAGGGCAATACCGTGCTCTTCGTCTCGCACAAGCTGGAGGAAGTGGCGGAGCTCTGTGACACGGTCTGTGTGCTGCGGGCCGGGCGGCTGGTGGGCGAACAACTGCCGATGCCCGTGCCGCAGCGCCGGCTCCTGGAGCTCATGTTCGGCGCCGCCGTGGCGCAGCCCACCGCCGGCGGTGCGGGCGAGGTCCGGATTACTGCTCTTCGGAGCGAGGGCGGCTTGCCGGCGAATGCTGGCGAGGACGGGACGCCCGCCCTCCCAGGCTTGCATGGTTCCCCCACCACTGAACGCATTGCGGGCGAGGCTGTCTGGCAACTCGCAGGGGTGAGCGCGCGCGCGGGGAGCGTGGCGCTGCGCGATGTGAGCCTGAGCATCGCGGCGGGGCGCATCGTGGGCCTGGCCGGCCTGGACGGCAGCGGCCAGCCGATCCTGCTGCGCCTGCTGACCGGACGCATGCGCCCGGAGACGGGGCACATCCTGGTGAATGGCAGAGCGCTCAGCGGCGGCGGGAGCCGGGCCTACCGCGCCGCCGGGATAGAGTACCTGCCCGCCGACCGATTGAACGAGGGCATGATCGGCGCATTGTCGCTCACCGAGCACTTTGCGCTGCTCCAGAACGCAGCACTGGTCGATCAGCGCGCCGCGGAGCGGGCCGCACGGGCGGCGATTGCGGACTACGCGATCAAGGCCACGCCGGTGACGCCGATCAGGGCGCTCTCGGGCGGCAACCAGCAGCGAGCGCTGCTCGCCCTGGTCCCGCCCGACTGTCGCGGCATCGCGTGCGAGCAGCCGACGCGCGGGCTGGATGTGGCCTCGGCGCAGGCGATCTGGCGCCGGCTGCTGGAGCGACGGTTAGCCGGGTGTGCGATCGTCTTCGCCTCGGCTGATCTCGACGAGCTCATCGCCTACAGCGACGAAGTGCTGGTCTTCTTTGCCGGACGCGTCTCAGCCCCGCTCCACCGGGCCGAGCTCAGCGTGGCGCGACTCGCCGAACTGATCGGCGGCGTAGGCTTTGGCGGCGGGTGAGGGGAGTGAGACGCCATGCAATCGCAGGAGCTCAACCTACAGCCGGAGCCCGGACGCAAGCAGGCGTCCGGCACGTGGTGGGCCACCTTGCGCCTGCCACTGCTCGCGCTGGGCGGAGCGCTGGCGCTGACCACGCTGGTTCTGCTGAGCAGCGGGGTTTCGCCGCTGCAGGCTTACCGCATCCTGATCTTCGGCGCGTTCAGCACGCCGGTGCGCTTCAGCGATATGATCATGCTGGCGGCGCCGCTCCTGCTCTGCGCCACGGGTCTCACGCTCACCTTTAGCGCAGGGCTGTACAACCTGGGCGTGGAGGGACAGCTGGCGCTCGGGGCGGTGGCGGCGATGCTACCACTGCGCCTGTTCCCGGAGCTACCGCCAGCGCTGCTCTGGTCGCTCTGCTTCGCCTGCGCGGCGGCCGGTGGGGCGCTCTGGGCACTGCTTGCCGCATGGCTGCGGCTCTCTGCCGGGGTCAGCGAGATCTTCGCCGGGCTGGGGCTCAACTTCCTGGCCAGCGGGCTGGCACTCTACCTGGTGCTGGGACCGTGGCGGCGCAGCGGCAGCGCCTCGATGTCGGGGACCGAACTGCTGCCACGCGAGCTCTGGCTGCCAACACTGGGCGCGCTGCGGCTGGCGCCGCTGGCGCCGCTGCTGGCCCTGCTGGCCCTCGCCCTGGTCTGGTGGGCCGTGCGGCAAACCCGCTGGGGCCTGCAACTGCGCGCGGTGGGCCTGAACCGTGTTGCCGCCGACCGCCTGGGAGTGCCGGCCCAGCGGCGCATCGCCGAGGCGATGGCGGGCTGTGGGGCGCTGGCAGGTATGGCCGGGGCCATCCAGGTGCTCGGCGTCTTCCATCAACTTATCCCAAACATCTCCAGCGGGGTCGGTCTGCTCGGGCTACTGGTGGCCCTGCTGGTACGCGCCGATCCGCGCTGGGTGCTGCCGGTAGCGGTGGTCTTCGCCAGCTTCACCGTGGGTAGCGTGCAGCTACCGCTGGCCCTGGGCGTGGATAGCAGCATCGCCGGGGTATTGCAGGGCGCACTGGTGCTGTTTGCGCTGCTGGCCCGGGGCCTGAGCCGGAGGGTGACGGGGTGATACCAAGTGGAATTGGCAATCCCGCATTGTTCCGCTCATCTCCACAGCGCTACAGCTCCACATAGGGCTTTGTAGAGCTGGAGAGCTGTGGAGGTGTGGAACTGAGCCAATGCGATGCCATCAAGCAGAATCGGTATGAGTGGGGGAGACGGGCGATGGATCAGGTGACGATCTTCCTGGCGGCGGTGCTGGCGGGCGCGGCACCACTGATCTTCGCCACGATGGGCGAGACGCTCACCGAGCGCGCGGGGGTGATCAACCTGTCGCTGGACGGAACGATCCTGCTGGCGGCGATGATCGCCTTTGCGGTGGCGCTGAACACGAACAGCCTGCTGCTGGGCTTCGGGGCGGCGGCGCTGGTCGGGGCGCTGATCGCGCTGGTGCTCAGCTTCCTCAGCCTGAGCCTGCGCCAGTCCCAGACGGCGGTGGGCTTCGTGCTGGCCCTGCTCTGCACCGAGCTCTCGTCGTTCCTGGGGGCACCGTTCGTGCGTGTGCCGGGGCCGTCGGTGCCCTTCATGCCGATCCCGGGGCTGGCCAGCCTGCCGCTGATCGGGCCGATTCTCTTCCGGCACGACCTGGCGATCTACGCGAGCCTGCTGCTCGTGCCGCTGATCTGGTGGCTGCTCTTCCAGACGCGGACGGGGCTGACCCTGCGTGCCCTTGGCGAGCGGCCCCAGGCGGCCTTCGCCCGCGGGGTGCCGGTGGTGCCAACGCGCTACCTGGTGACGATCGTGGGCGGGGCGCTGGTCGGCATCGCCGGCGCGGTCTACTCGCTCGACCTGAAGCAGGGCTGGAGCTACCGGCACACCTTCGGTGCAGGCTGGATCGCGCTGGCGATCGTGATCTTCGGTGGCTGGCGGCCCTGGCGAGTGGCGCTCGGCTGCTACCTCTTCGCCGCGCTCGAGATTCTGGCGCTGCGCATGCAGAGTGTCCTGCCGGGGGTGCCAACCCAGGTCTTCCAGGTGGCGCCCTTCGCGCTCATGATCGTCGTGCTGGCCCTGGTCAATCTCACCGGCAACCCACGGGTGACGCGGCGGATCGGCAGCCTACCGCCCGGACTGCGCCAACCGGTGCAGGCGCTGGTCAGCCGGATCAGCGCACCACCACCCGCCGCGCTCGGGCAGCCCTTCGAGCGGCCATAATACCATTTCCGATTGCAGATTTTGGATTGCAGATTGCCGCACATGGCGTCACGATGAGCGATAACGGCAACGACAATGCGGAACTGCCAACTGGATTTGGTATAAGCCCGCAGGCACTGGCTGCGCCGATGCGTCGCGCTGACGAGCGCATCCGGCAGCCAGGCCTGGACGCCGTCTTACGCCTCGATGATCGTGAAGGTGTAGCTGATATCCACGGTGGGGCGCAACATGGCCCAGACCGGGCAGTAGCTATCGCGCGAGAGCTCGATCGCCCGCTGGCAGGCGGCGGGATCGATACCGGTACCGGTGAAGCGGTACTCGAGCCGGATGGTCGTATAGGGCTTGGGATAGGTGTCGCTGCGCGTCCCGTGGGCAAGCACCTCGAGCGCCTGGAGCGGCTGGCGCTTCTTGCGCATGATCGACACGACATCCATCCCCGAGCAGCCGGCCAGGCTCATCAGCACGAGGGCCATGGGCGACGGGCCGGCGCCCGCTCCCTGGGCGGGGCTATCGAGGTCAACCGTGCGGCCAGCCTGATCGGCGCCGACGAAATGCATGCCCTCGGCAAGACGCAGGGTGACGTTCACTTCCTCGGCCATGGTGGCGGTCTCCTTCGTTATCGTGAGTAGGGGTTACGCGCGGACCAGCGAGCGGTACAACTCGAGGGTTTTCTGAGCGATGGCATCCCAGCTGAAATGCTGCTCGACACGCCGGCGGCCGGCCTGGCCGAAGCGGGCCTGGAGCGCCGGGTCGCGGGCCACGCGGTTGATCGCGGCGGCGAGGTCGGCTGAGAAGCGGGCGGGGTCGACCGGGTCGAAGCTGCCGGGCTGCAACGCCAGCGGCACCAGCAGGCCGGTCTCCTCCGGGACGACCACCTCCTTGATGCCGCCCACGGCGGAGGCGACCACGGCAGTCTCACAGGCCATGGCCTCAAGATTGATGATACCGAACGGCTCGTAGACCGAGGGGCAGCAGAAGACAGTGGCGTGGGAGTAGAACTGGATGACATCGGGGCGAGCGAGCATCTCGCGGATCCAGATCACCGCGGGGCGGCCAGCGCTGACGGCCGCGACGCGCTGTTCCATCTCGGCACCAATCTCGGGCGTATCGGGAGCGCCGGCGCAGAGCACCACCTGGAGCTGCGGGTCGATCTGGGGGATGGCGTTGACCAGGTGAATGATGCCCTTCTGGCGCGTGATGCGCCCGACGAAGAGGACGAAGGGCCGCGCCGGGTCCACACCGTAGCGCACCAGCGCATCGGTGGCCGCGGTCTTGCGGTACTCGGCAAGGTCGATGCCGTTGTAGATGACGTGAACCTTCTCGGGGGCGATCGTGAAGAAGCGCAGCACGTCCTCGCGGGTCTCGCGCGAGACCGCGATCACCGCGCTGGCCTGCTCGATCGCGGTGCGCTCCATCCAGGAGCTGAGGTGGTAGGCGTTGCCCAGTTGCTCAACCTTCCAGGGGCGTAGGGGCTCCAGCGAATGGATGGTGAGCACATAGGGCACACCCCAGAGCTTGCCGGCCAGCAGGCCGCCCATATCGGTGTACCAGGTATGGCAATGGACCACGCTGGCGTCGAGGGTATCCTTGGCCATCAGCAGTGAGCGGGCAAAGGCATCGACCGCGCCGCCGAAGCGCGGGTCGGTATTGCGCTTCGTCTCCTCCCAGAGCGGGTAGCCACGGACGGTCAGGTTCGGCGCATCGACGCGCTGGTCGCCGAAGCAGCGGACTTCGACCGGCACCAGCTTGCTCAGGGCCCGGCTCAGATACTCCACGTGGACGCCGGCGCCGCCATAGACATACGGCGGATACTCGTTGGTAAACAGGGCGACTTTGCGCAGTTCGGTCATGGCTGTCTCCGCGGGGCTCGAATGCGGCAGAACCCGACGTCGCCGGCGCGCTAGAGGTGGAAGGTTACCACCACGCGGCCAAACTGCAGCCGTGCGCCGTCGTGGACGGGGGTGGCGACATTCGGCTCGAGGCGCACGCCATCAATCCGCGTGTAGTTGGTGCTGTTCAAGTCGGTCAGCATCCACTGGCCGCCAGCGTGGGTCAAGCGGGCGTGGTGCCGGCTAACGCCGCCCATCTCGCCGCCATGGGGCGTCAGGTCGATCTCGGGGAAGATATTGCTCACCGGATCCTCGCGCCCGATGATAATCTCGGCTTTGTCAAGGGGCAGCGGCAACTCCGCACCGCTCTCCAGCACCACCAGGCGCGGACCGGTTGTTGCGGGGGCTGGCGCCGCCGGTGCGGGCGCCGGGGCCACCACCGTTGGCGCGGGGGCCGGCGGCGCTGCTGGGGGTGGGCTCACGCCCAGGGCGGCGAGTTCGGCCTCGACGCGAGCCAGCGCCTCGCGGGCCTCGGCCAGCCCTGCCTTCACGGCCGCCGGGGTCGCCGCACCGAACGTGGCCTGCATCTGCTCGAACTGGGCAATGATCTGCTGCTGGCGCGCCAACTCGTCTTCGAGGCGACGCAGCTCGGCCGGGTCGACGCTGGGCGTGGGCGGGGCGAGGGCGGCGAGTTCGGCCTCGGCGCGGGCCAGCGCCTCGCGGGCCTCGGCCAGCCCCGCCGTCACCGCCGCCGGGGTCGCCGCGCCGAACGTGGCCTGCATCTGCTCGAACTGGGCGATGATCTGCTGCTGGCGGCCAATGGCCGCCTCAAGCTCGGTGCGGCGCGCCGCGTGGGCCAGCTGGTCGAGGGCAGGCACACCTGCGGCTGGCGTCGGTGCCTCGGACGGAGCGGGGGCAGGGGCGGCGGCCACCGCGCCGGGCGCCTCGCTCGGGGCGGCGGTCACCTCACCGGG